>NZ_JBITFB010000013.1:0-270267 GCF_044455625.1 Kitasatospora sp. NPDC051164
CACCAACTGCCGCTCCTCGTCGGCGGTCGGCAGCCAGTGCCAGGACCGCAGCACCTGCCGGCTGAACGCACGGCTGCGCTGCACCGCACCGGCGCCGACCCAACTGCCGCCACGGCCGGGAAAGACGAGCCTCCTGCTCACCTCCGCGCTCGGTGCCCCGATGGGGCGTGGGAGCGACACATGTCCGAAGAGGTCCATACCGTCCCCCTCACGCCGATCCGGGGTCGACGGACCCACCCGGATCCCGCGGCGCCGGACCCGGCGGGTCCGTCCCGGAGGTGGCCTGGCAGGCCGCCTGGTCCTCGTCCATGACCAGCGTCTGCCCGGCGCTCCTGCGCCTACACGCGCGCCTGCACGCGCCCGGGCGCGGGGCCGGCGGCGGCCTCGGGCGCAGGCCCGTCGGACGACGTTTCGGCGCCGGCCGCCCGGCAAGACGCCCGCCATGCGGATCCACATCCCTCCGAGTCCCGGCCTCGCGACCGACGCCGGGCCCGGGCCGATCGACGTCAAGGGCGCCGCGTGCGGCGCACCCGCCCCGGCGCGGCGAGCCGCGGTCACCGGGGGAGCAGCCAGGCGGGTTCTGCCCACCTTCGGGGTGGAGGAGGAGTTCCTGCTGGTCGACCGGCACACCCGGCTGCCCGCCGAGCGTGCGCCCCAGGTCATCGCGGACGCCGCGACCGTGCTGGGCGAGCAGGTCCAGGCCGAGTTCTTCGCCGTTCAGGTGGAGGTGTGCACGCAGCCTGCCACCCGGCTCGACGAGTTGCGGGCCGACCTCGTCCGCCTGCGCTCGGTCGTCGCGGCCGCGGCGGCCGACGCCGACTGTCTGCTGGTGGCCTCGGGCACGCCGGTGCTCGGCGACCCGCGGCCGGGCCGGGTCACCGACGACCCGCGCTACCGGGCGATGGCGGCCCGCTACGAGGGGGTGGTCGACGGCTACGCCGGCGCGCTCTGCGGCTGCCACGTCCACCTGGGGACGGTGAGCCGCGGACAGGCGCTGGCACTGGGCAACCACCTGCGTCCCTGGCTTCCGGTCGTCCAGGCCATCGCGGTCAACTCCCCGTTCACGGAGGGCCGGGACAGCGGGTACGCGAGCTGGCGCACCGTCCGGTGGGCACGCTGGCCCACCGTCGGCCCGGCCCCGGTGCTGGACGAGGAGCAGTACGAGGCCCTGGTGGCCGCCCTGGTGAGGTCCGGCGTCCTGCTCGACCGCCGGATGGTCTACTGGTACGCCCGGCCGTCGGAGCACGTCCCGACGCTGGAGGTCCGGGTCGCCGACGTCAACGCCGACCTGCGGACCGTCCTGCTGCTCGCCGCGCTGCTGCGGGGGCTCGCCGTCGTCCTGCTCGACGAGATCGGCGAGGGACGGCCGGCCCCCGTGTGTCCGGCCGCGGTGGTCCGCGCCTCCCACTGGCAGGCCGCCCGCAGCGGTCTGTCCGGGAACGGCGTCGACCCGCTCACCGGACGGCACGTCCCGATGGCCGCGCTCGCCGACCGCCTCCTCGAACGGGCAGCCCCCGGCCTGGCCGCCGCCGGTGACCTGGCCACGGTGGAAGCCGCCCTCACCCGGATCCACCGGCACGGCACCGGCGCCGACCGCCAGCGGCGCGCGCTGCGCCGCCGGGGCCGGCTGACCGCCGTGGTCGACGAGCTGGCGGCGCTCACCCTCGCGGCGCCCTGAGGCGGTCACGGCCGTGGACCCGACCGAAGCACTGCGGCGGATCGCCTTCCTGCTGGAGTGGAACGGAGCCTCGCCCTACCGGGTCCGGGCGTTCCACACGGCCGCCGACGCGGTCCACGGCCTGGCGCCCGGGCCGGTGGACGCCGCCCGGGTCCGTCGGCTGCGGGGCGTCGGACCGGTCACCTCCGAGGTCATCGCGCAGGCCTCCACGGGCGTGACACCGCCGTACCTGGCCCGGCTGGAGGCCGAGGCGGGTCCCGCCGCGGCCGCCGGGTGGCAGCTGCTCGGCACCGCGCGGGGCGACTGCCACCTGCACTCCGACTGGTCCGACGGCGGCCGCCCGATCGGGGAGATGGCCGAGGCCGCCCGCACTCTCGGGCACCGCTGGGCCGTGCTCACCGACCACTCGCCCCGGCTGACGATCGCCCACGGCCTCGAACCCGAACGGCTGCGGCGCCAACTCGACGCGGTCGCGGCCTGGAACGAGCAGGACGGCCCGTTCCGGCTGCTGACCGGGATCGAGTGCGACATCCTCGAGGACGGCTCCCTCGACCAGGAGCCGGACCTGCTCGGACGGCTCGACCTCGTGGTGGCCTCCGTGCACTCGAAGCTGCGCGCCGACCCGGAGCAGATGACCGCCCGGATGCTGGCGGCGGTCCGCGACCCGCGCACCGACGTCCTCGGGCACTGCACCGGGCGGATCGTCACCGGGCGGGGCCGGCCACCGTCCCGCTTCGACGCCGAGGCCGTCTTCACGGCCTGCGCCGAGGCCGGCACGGCGGTGGAGATCAACTGCCGCCCCGAGCGCCGCGATCCGCCCGACGAGCTGCTGCGCCTGGCCGCCGAGACGGGCTGCCTGTTCGCCGTCGACACCGACGCCCACGCGCCCGAGCAGCTCCACTGGTTCACCTCCGGGTACGCCCGCGCCGCCCGCCTCGGCCTCGGCCCCGAACGGCTGGTCACCACCTGGCCACGCGAACGCCTGCTGGCGTGGGCGGGACCGACCCGGGGCTGATCACGCCTCCGTGCCCGGGCAGCTCCGGCAGCGCTGGCGGGTCCGGGCCCAGCCGGGTCAGCAGGGGGTCAGCGGCCCGATCGTCGGCGCCAGTCCAGGTACTGCCGGCGGACGTACCCGCGCGGGTCGCCGTCGGCGGTGACGCCGTCGTGGTCGGCCAGTTGCTCGGCCGCGAGCCGCGCGCCCGCCACCGCCTCCAGGTCCGCGTCGCCGGTGCCCACCGCCACCCGGTCGCACAGCGCGGCGCGGCGCAGCAGGTACTCGCGCCGCCGCCGGGGCCGCTCGTTGCCGCTGCGCCGGTACGCGTCGAGGTGCCGGTTCTCCTCCGCGACAGCGGGCGCGTCCGCGTACGCCTCCCCGGGCGTGGGCACCGTCCCGACCGGCACGGTCCGTGCGGGTGGGGGTGGGAGCGGCGGCAGGCCGTGGGCGGAGAGCACGGCGTCCGCGAACTCCGGGCGGTCGACGGGCAGGCCGTGCCGACCGAAGAGGGCGAACAGCTCGGCGAGGGCGCGCGGTTCGACTCCACGCGGCCGGTCGTCGTCCGTGATCGTGAGTTCGCCGAGGAGCGGACCCCAGAACCGGCCGGGCGGGTCGACGAGACGCAGCCGCAGACGGACCCGATGGGCGCTGTTCTCCTGCTCCTCGTCGAAGTCCATGGCCATCCCCCGGATCTCCGACCAGGTGTAGTGCTTCGCGACGAGCAGGCGCACCACGGTGAGGCCCGACTCCGTCTCCCGCAGCCAGAACGTGCGCGGCGCGCCGACCGTCACGGCGGCGACGATCGCGGCGCCGATCAGCAGGGTCGTCCCGACGCTCGTGGCGCCGGTCGAGCTCAGCACGATCGCCGCGATCAGGGCCGGCAGGCAGCCGACCCCGATGACGTCCGCCCGTCGCCGCATGAAGGCCAGCCGTATCAAGGCCAGTTGTCCCGTCGCCATCCCGCCCCTCCCCGGTCGTGCTCCCACCCTCGCGGTCGGCGCGCGGCCCGGACAAGCGCGGGCCGGCAGCTGTGACGGCTCCGTGACGAACCCGCCCGCCACACCGGCCCGCTGCCCGCTACCTCCCTACCTCCCGCGCAGGCGCCGGACGAGGTCGCGGGCAGCGGCCGGCCAGCGCGGGTACTCGAAGGTGAAGCCGGCCTCGAGCAGCCGGGTCGGGACGACGCGGCGGCTCTTCAGCAGCAGTTCGGACTCGGAGCGCAGGGTGAAGGCGCCGATTTCGGCCATCCAGCGCGCGGCGGGCAGGGCCAGCCGCATGCCCCAGGCCGTGCGCAGGTCGCGCATGAACTCGCGTTGGGGCAGCGGGTTCGGGGCGGCGAGGTTGACCGGACCGGTCAGCTCCTCGTGGGCGATCAGGAAGTCGACGGCGCGGGCGAAGTCGTGTTCGTGGATCCAGGAGACGTACTGCGCGCCGCCCGCGATCGGGCCGCCGGCACCGAGGCGGGCCAGCCAGGAGAGCGAGTCGAAGGCGCCGCCGCGTTCGGGGCCGAGGACGACGGCAGTGCGCAGCGCGACCTTGCGGGTGGCCGGGGTGTCGGCTTCCGCCTGGGCCGCTTCCCAGGCCCGGGCAATGTCGATGCTGTACCGCCAGGAGGCCGGGGCGTCCGGTTCGGCGCCGCCGATCAGGCCGTCGTGCTCGCCGTTCGGGGCGTCGTGGCGGTGGGCGTAGACGGTGGCGGTGCTCATCTGCAGCCAGACGGCGGGCGGGCGGCGCGCGGCCGCGACGGCCAGGCCGACGGCGCGGGTGGAGAGGACCCGGGAGTCCATCATCTCGCGCCGGTTCTCCTCCGTGTAGCGGCAGTTGACGCTGCGCCCGGCGAGGTTGACCACGACGTCGCTGCCGTCGATCTGCTCCGCCCAGGCTCCGAGCGTGCGCCCGTCCCAGCCGACCTGCCGGGGTCGGGCGGGCCTGCGGCTCAGGGTGACCACCTGGTGTCCGGCGGCGGTCAGGCTGCGGTCGAGCAGCATGCCGAGGGCGCCGGATCCTCCGGGAATGACGACCTTCATGCGTTCCCCCTCTTCTTCTCGGAACAGCCTAGCCCAGAGTTCTGAACGCGTTCAATTAAACCGGTCCCCTGATTCCTGACACCACGCTCGCATCCTGAAACCGCGCTGAAACCACGCTGAAGGCGGCTCCCGGCAGGCTCTGGGACGTCGGAAACCCCACCTCACGAAACGAGAAACCCACGTGACCAGCACGCCCGCCACCCCCGTCCGGCTGACCCCCGAGGACATCGAGAACCCCGTCGGCGCCTACGCCGCCTTTCGCGAGCAGGCCGAGCTGCCCCACGTCGTCCTGCCCGGCCTGGAGAGCCCGGTGCGGCTGGTCACCCGCTACGCCGACGTCAAGGCCGCGCTCACCGAGCCGCGCCTGGTCCGGGACCGCAGCGGCATCGCCGCCCCGGCCGGCGCCGAGTCCGACCCGCAGGACGAACTGCTGGCCGCCGCCTTCGAGGGCTTCCCCGCTGACTACGCCAAGTACCTCTGCGGCCACCTCGCACTCTTCGACGGCGAGGACCACGCCCGCCGCCGCGCCCCGCTCACCCGCGCCTTCACCGCCCGCCGGATCGCCGCCCTGCGCGGCTTCGTCGAGCGCACCGCCGCCGAGCTGATCGCCGGCCTCGCCGCCCGGGGCGAACCCGCCGACCTGCTGGGCGAGTTCGCCTACCCGCTCACCACGTACGTGGTCTGCGAGCTGGTCGGCGTCGAGGCGGCCGACCGGGCCAGGGTCTGCGAATGGATCCGCGACTTCGCGTACGGCGACGGCAGCCGGATGGTCGAGGGCCTGGTCGGCATCGTCGACTACGTCAAGGAGCTGATCGCCCGCCGCCGCGCCGAGCCCACCGAGGACCTCATCTCCGCGCTGGTGCACGACACCCGCGACGGCGAGGAGCCGCTGGCCGAGGACGACCTGGTGACCGTCGTGTTCCTCCTGATCAACACCGGCATCACCCCGCCCGCCCTCTTCCTCGCCCACGGTTTGCTCGCCCTGTTCGACCACCCCGACCAGCTCGCCCGGCTGCGCTCCGAGCCGCAGCTGCTGGAGCGCGCCGTCCCCGAACTGCTGCGCTACATCAGCCTGGTGCGGATCGGCGCCACCCTCTACGCCACCGAGGACTTCGAGTTCGCCGGGACGGCGCTGAAGGCCGGCGACCCGGTGACCGTCGCCCTGCTGGCCGCCGACCACGACCCGCAGGAGTACGGCGAGACGCCCGAACGGCTGGACATCGCCCGGGAGTTCGGGCGCGGCGACGGCCACCTGGCGTTCGGCCACGGCGCGCACTACTGCCTCGGCGCGGCCCTCGGCCGACTGGTCACCTCGGTGGTCCTCGACCAGGTGCTCGTCCGGCGGCCGGACGCGGCGCTCGGCGTCGGACGGGGCGAGCTGGAGTTCGGCCACTGGCCGGCCGACGGCTTCCACCTACTGCGGCTGCCGGTGCGGCTCTGAGCAGGGGCGTCCCGCCAGGGCCCCGGGACCGCACCAGCGCCGACGCCTCCGCCGCCAGGGCGTCAGGGCGTCAGGGCGTCAGGGCATCAGGGCATCAGGGCATCAGGGCATCAGGGCATCAGGAAGTCAGGGTCGCACCAGCGCCAGCGCCAGCGCCAGCGCCTCCGCTGCCAGGGCGGCCCGGTCCAGCGCCGCGTAGCCGGTGACCGCCCGGTGGTACTCCCCCGCGTCGGCCCGCTCGGCGTCGCGCCGGGCCGGGGCCGATCCCATGGTCGGCTGGAAGCTGCGCAGGCAGCGGAAGCGCTCGGCCAGCGCGACCATCCGCACCCCGGCCCCGGCCCGCTCGGCGTCGGACTCGCGGGCACCCCGGTCCAGCTCGGCCAGGCCGAGTGCGAGCAGCAGTGCCCCGGCGAGCGGGCCCGCCACCAACACCGCCTGGCCGTCCTCGCCGTCGCCGGCCAGCAGTGCGGCCAGCCGCTCCGGGAGGGCGGCGGCCAGCGGCGCGACCCGCTCCAGCTCGCCGTGCCGGGCGTGCGCGGCCACGCAGACCGCCGCCAGTTCCAGCGCCCAGGACGGGTCCGTAAGGGGGCCCGCGGGCGGCTCCGCCCCACGGGCCGACAGCCCGGCGGCCCGCCGCCACAGCGCCAGTCCTGCCGCCGACTCGCCCCGGGCGAGCGCCAGTTCCGCCCGGACCCCAAGCTCGGGAGCCACCAGGTCGACCGCCTCCTCCGGCCGGTGCCGTACCGCCAGCTCCAGCCAGTGCTCGGCGCCGTCCGAGTCCCCGGCCTGCAGGCTACCGATCACCATGCCCCAGCGTAGGCCCAACATGTCCTTCCAGTCGCCGAGTTCGTCCAACACCGCGATCGCCGCGCGCAGCAGCGGCAGCGCCTCCGAACCCCGCTCATCCTGCAGGTACAGCTCGCCCAGGCGGGCCGGCGCCAGCACCCGCAGCCAGGGCACCCGCAGCGACTCGAAGGCCGCCAGCGTCCGCCGCGCCGAGGCGATCGCCCGCTCCACCTGCCGTGCGCCCTCCCACCGGTAGCCGGCCACCGCCTCGGCCACGCCCGCGAGCAGTGGCTCGGACGCGGCGCACAGCTCCGCCAGCCGGGTGCCGTCCGGGCCCAGCACCTCGGGCACGGCCGCCATCACGGCGGCGATCGCCCGCACGGGGGTGTCGGGCACGGCCGGGGGCAGCCGCCGCAGGGTGGCCAGCAGGCGCAGCGCGCCGGTGCCGGCGCCGAGGCCGCCGCCTGCGGTGAGCAAGGTGTTGACGGTGCTCAGGGCGGTGAGGGTGCGCACTGCATCCGCCAATTCTTGGGCGGTGTCGGCCCGTTCGAGCTCGGTCCAGTGCCGGGAGACCGGGCCGCCGGTGTCCTCGGCCAAGGCCAGCAGTCGGACGTAGTTGCCCTCGGTCGTCCACAGCGCGGCGAGGACGGCGGCGATCGCGGCGATCGCCGGACCAACCCCGGTATCCCCGACATCCCCGGTGCCCCCGGCGTCTCCCGCGCCCCCGCCGTTCTCGGCGTTCTCGGCGGCGAGGGCCAGTCGCAGCGCGCGGACCAGATTGTCCTGCTCCGCCCGGATCAGCCGCCACTGCACCACTGCCGCAGGACCGAACGGTCCGTCGTGGTGAGCGAGGCCGAACTCCCGTGCCCAGTCGAGGAATCGGCTGGTGACGGACTCCTCCTCCCCCTCGTCCGCGCGCTGGGCGGCGCCGAACTCCCGTACCGTCTCCAGCATCCGGAAGCGCCCGCCGGTCGGAGTGTCGACCAGTCGCAGCCACGACTGGTCGACCAGGTCCTCCAGCACGGTCAGCGCGTCGGGGTCGTCCAGCAGGTGCTCGGCGGTCCGGGCGGTGAAGCCGCCGGGGAAGACGGAGAGCGCGCGCAGCGCCGCCCGGCCCGGCGGCTCCAGCAGGTTCCAGCTCCAGTCGACCACCGCCTGCAGGGTACGGTGGCGCTGCGGCGCGTCCCGGGGACCGCCGCGCAGCAGGGCGAAGCGGTCCGCCAACCGTCCGGCGATCTCGGCCACCGACAACACCCGCACCCGGGCCGCCGCCAGCTCCACCGCCAGCGGCAGCCCGTCCAACCGGGCGCACAGTTCGGCGACCGGCCCGGCGGGCAGCTCCACGTCGGGGCGCGCGGCGCGGGCCCGCTGGGTGAACAGTTCGACGGCGGCGTCCCGGCCCAACTCCGGGAGCAGGTAAACCGATTCGGCGGAGATACCGAGTGGCGCACGGCTGGTGGTCAGCACCCGGACGTCCCGGCGGGCGGCCACCAGGGCGTGCGCCAACTCGGCGGCACCGCGCACCACCTGCTCACAGTTGTCCAGCACCAGCAGCGCCGGCCCGGGGCCCAGCGCGCCGGAGATCCCGGCCGGATCGCCCACGCCGAGCGCCGCCGCCACCTCCCCGGCCACGTCCTCGTCCGCCACCACCCCTGCCAGCGGCACCAGGTGCACCACCCGCTGCGCCGCCTCCCGCGCCATGGCCGCCGCCAGCCGGGTCTTCCCCAGCCCGCCGGGGCCCACCACCGAAACCACCCGGGCGGTCCGCAGCAGCTCGGCCACGGCGGCGAGGTCGGCCTCCCGGCCCACCAGCGCGTTCGGCTCGTGCGGCACCCCGCGCCGCACCGGGGCCGCCTCACCACGCAGCAACTCCTGGTGCAGCGCCCGAAGTTCGGGCCCCGGGTCGGTGCCGAGCGTGTCCCGCAGCCCACGGCGGTAGCGGTCGTACCGGCCGAGCGCGGACGCAGCCCCGGCGGTCCGGGCCTCGCAGCGCAGCAGCTCCAGCAGCACCTCCTCGTCCCGAGCCCGGCCGGTCGCCTCCACGGCGAGGGCCTCCACCGCCTCCGCGTGCCGTCCGGTCCGCGCCAGTGCGAGCGCCCGCGCCCGCCGCAACGCCCGGTAGGTGCGCGCCCGTTCGGCACGCAGCACGGCGACCGGGTCCGCCCCCGCGGGTTCGTCCTCGATGTCCCCCGGGCCCCAGAGCTCCAGCCCGGCCTCGGCCTCGGCGAGTGCCCCGGCATGATCCCCGGCCCGCGCCTTCTCCGCGCAGGCGGCGGCGTGCAACAGCACCGCCGAGGCGTCCACCCGCTCCTCCCCGAGCCCCAGCCGGTACCCGGTCGGGGTGCTGACGATCAGCTCCGCCCCGAACCTCGCCCGCGCCCGCGACACCAGCACCTGCAGCGCCTTCCCCGGCCGCTCGGGCCCCTCCTGCGGCCACAGCCCGTCCACCAGCCGCCCACTGCCGCACCCACCGCGCACCTCCCCCGCCAACAACGCCAACAGCCCCCGCAGCCCGGGCGCGGTGACCTCCTCGCCCCGGCAGGAGACCGTCGACAGAATGCGCAGCTCGATCGTCACCGCGCCAGATTAGCGATCAGGAACGATCACCGCTTTCCCAGTATTTGACCTGACCGAACAACCGTGCTCTCTGCACGGAGCATTGTCCGTGCCCCTCGCCGGAGGACACGCTCGCCGCGCTCGGGCGCCGAGCCCGGACCGCGCGGCCTCGCGAGGGCCCCTAGAAACCCCCGTCGGGCAGGGGCCCTCGCCGCTTCTTTTCGGACAGCCGGTGCCGCACGGCCCGTTGACGCGACTTGTCTGAACATGTGAAATATCACCCATCACACGCGATGCACCATCCGACGATTTGAACGTTCAAACAATTCCCGACCACCCAGCACCCCGCCCCCGACCGGAAGAGGATCCGCCATGCCGCCCCGCACCCGCGCCTTACCGTCCGGTCTCCTGCTCCTGGCCGTCCTCGCCGCCCAGGCCCTCGGCAGCGTCCCGGCGTTCGCCGACGACCCGGCGTTCGCCAACAACCGGGCACCGCTCGTGGACGGCGGCAGCTACGTCCTCGGCTCGGCCCTGGACGGCAGCTGCCTCGGCCCGCAGTACGCGCAACCGGCCCCCGGCACCCCCGTCGTCGGCGCGGACTGCCAACGACTGCTCAGCCAGCGCTGGCAGCTGCGCCGCACTGGCGACGACTACCTGCTCGTCAACGCCGCGAGCGGCCGCTGCCTCACCCTCGACGGCCCGGGTCGCCTGCCTGCCACCGGCGACTGCGGCACCGCCCCCGACGCCGAGCGCTTCACCGTCTCCCGTGGCCCCCGGGGTACGTACACCCTCGCCGTACGCGGCACCGGCGCCTGCCTGAGCACCGAGCCCACGCCGACGCCGACTTCGACCGCTACTCCCACGGTCGCTCCCACCCCGGCGCACGGCGGCTGCGACGCCCGTCCGGCCCACCGCTGGACGCTCACCCGCACCGAACCCCTCGTCCTCGCCAACCCCGGCTTCGAGCAGGGCGCCGACGGCTGGACCCTCACCGGGCACACCGGCATCGCCACCAACAACCCGCACGGCGGCGCCCGCCTCGCCTACCTCGACGCCGGGCCCGGCTACGCGATCACCCACCAGGCGACCGCCGCCGACGCGGGCAGCTACGACCTCTCCGCCTGGATCGCGACCGGCGGCCCCGGGGGCACCCTCTCGGTCAGCGTCAACGGCGCCGTCGTGCGCTCGCTCACCCTCCCCGAGCAGTCCACCTACGCGAAGTACACCCTCCCCCGGATCCGGGTCGCCGCCGGCGACCGGCTCGTCCTCACCGTCGGCTCCTCGCCAACCGGCTGGGTCAACGTGGACGACGCGGCCGTGGCCCCGTCCGCCCCCAACGACCCGGTCGCCACCTCCTCCGACCCCGAGGTCGCCGCCCTGTTCGACTGGGCCAAGACCAAGGCCAACAGCTGGGTACAGCAGGCCGGCACCACCGGCGTCCTCGACATGGACGAGAACCACCCCGGCGGCACCGGCAGCACCGCCTACGACACCACGTACTGGGCCGGCTACCCGTTCCGATCCGCCTTCTACAGCCGGGACTTCGCCCACCAGCTGGTCGGCGCGCACCTGCTGGGCCTGGACGCCGAGAACAAGACCATGCTGCGCGGCTTCGCCGCCTCCGCCACCGAGGTCAACGGGCTCTACCCGGTCTGGGCGCTCAACTTCGACGCCCGGACGTACGGCGCCATCGACTACCGCGGCCCGAACCGCTTCGTCCGCGAGCTGCCCGCGCCCTTCGAGCTCGTCCAGAAGGCCGGTGAGGCCTACCGCTGGACCGGCGACCGCGACTACGCCGACGACCCGGTCCTCGGAACCTACGTCCGCAACACCCTCGGCCCGTTCATCGCCGGCCACCCGGGCCCGGTCGACAACGGCGGCCTGCCGATCCCACAGGCCACCAGCCGCAGCATCTTCGCCGGCACCGCCAGCTACGCCGAGAACGCCGCCGGGACCTACGCCGAGGCCGGTGACGCGCTGGGCGCCCAGTACCAGGCCTACCTCGCCGCCGCCACACTGGCCGACGCCCGGGGCGACGGCACCTCCGCCGCCGGCTACCGGCAGGCCGCCGAGGCGCTCCGCTCGTACGTCAACTCCACCTGGAGCGTGGACAGTCAGCACCCCGGCGAGGTCGTGCACGGCTACGACACCGCCGGCCGGCCGGTCACCGGCTGGGGTTACGAGGCGAGTGTGCTGATGCCGGTCAAGCGGCTCATCGACCCAGGGCCCCGCCGGGACGCCCTCCTCGCCGCCGTCGACGCCGCCGACTCCGGCCCGGAACGCTCGGTCAACCTGGAGGCCTACACCTACCTGCCGGACGCCTTCTTCGCCAACCAGGACGGCACCACCGCCTGGAAGTGGATGCGATACGTCTACGAGAGCGTCGGCGCCCAGCACGCCAGCGGGCAGATGCTCAACGGCGACTACCCCGAGGTTCCGTTCACCCTGCTCGCCCAGACCGTCCAGGGCCTGCTCGGCGTCGAGCCGGACGCGGCCACCGGCACGCTCGCCACCACCTCCCGGCTACCCGTCTCGATGGGCTGGCTGCAGGTCGCGTCCATTCCGGTCGGCGACGGCACGGTGACCGTCCGCCACGACGGCGAACGGGCCAGCACCGTCACCAACACCGGTACGAAGCCGCTCACTTGGGAGGCCCGCTTCCGAGGGCCGCACGCGCGCGTCACCGTCGACGGCCAGGCGCGGGAGGCGCACACCAGGGTCGTCGACGGCGTCACGTACACCTACGCCACCGTCACCCTCGCCCCCGGCCGCTCCGCGACCGCGGCGGTCACCGACTGACCCCCGCCACACCACTGACCCCCACATCGCACCACCCGCGGCCGGCCGGCCCCACCCGGCCGGCCGCGGCTCCCCCAAGCTTCCTGACGGGCTGTCGCATCCCCCACACCCACAGGAGTGCGCGCATGCGCCCCCCGCCGACCCGCTCGGCAACGGCAACGCCCTGACCCCGCCGACGGGATGGCACCCTCAGCTCCTGAGCCACCCCGACCGGGTGCCGGCCGCCTGCGCGACGCGGGCGGCCGGCGCCCGCACCAGCACCGCCACGCTCAGGCCGAAGATCAGCACCCCCAGCGGGACGTGGACCGACGGAACGCGCGCGATGCCCAGGACCACCTGCGCCGAGGCCAGCACCAGGAAACCGGACGCGTACAGGATCGGCCGGGGCGATCCGCCACCCGGCCGCCACGCCAGGATCGCGGCCAGCACGTACAGCATCGACGCCCCGTACATCACCCGCGCCCCGACGCCGTGCAGCACCTCACCGTAGGAGGTGGACAGCAGCAGGCCGGCTGTGACCGCCTGGAAGAGGACGGCCGCGGTCTGCAGGGCGATCGCGGCCCGCAGGAACGTGACGCTGCGCGGTTCTGCTGCCGTCGTCGGTGTGACCATGACGCGGTCCCCTCTTCTGCCTCGCGGCGGTGATCGATAGTGTCTCGGTCAGCCGACGACGTAGGGCCGCCGAGTGTGAGGTCCGGTCCGGCCTCACAGCCCGGTGCGCTTCCTCGTCGACACGGCGAACGCCGCGACGGGCTGAAACGAACGAGCGGACCAGGGAGCGGCCCCGACCATGAGCACCCCCTCCGAGCCCGGACCCGGCCGGTCGCACGACGGACCGCAAGACCGACCGCACGACAGTCCCTTCGAACCGGACCTGAGCGTGATCGTCGGCGAGCGGCGGCAGCTGATCAACCTCGCCTACCGGCTGCTCGGTTCACTGGCCGAGGCCGAGGACGCCGTCCAGGAGACGTACGCCCGCTGGTACGCGATGCCGCGGGAGCGGCAGGAGGCCGTCGCCGCGCCCGGCGCCTGGCTGACGACGGTGGCCACCCGCGTCTGCCTGGACCTGCTCGGATCGGCGCGGGTCCGGCGCGAGCGCTACGTCGGCGAGTGGATACCCGAGCCACTGCCCGACCGTACGGAGTGGATCGGCGGGCCGGGCGGCGGCCGGGAGAGGGCGGCCGACCCGGCCGACTGGGTCACCCTGGACGAGTCGGTGAACATGGCCTTCCTCGTCGTCCTGGAGGCGATGACCCCGGCCGAACGCGTGGCCTTCATCCTGCACGACGTCTTCCGGTACCCCTTCCCCGAGGTCGCCGAGATCGTCGGCCGCACCCCCGCGGCCTGCCGGCAGCTGGCCTCCTCGGCCCGCCGCAGGGTGCGCGACGCTCAGCCGCCGACCGTCCCCAGGGCCGGGCAGGCCGGTCTGGTGCGGCACTTCAAGGAGGCCTGGGAGGCCAGGGACATCGAGGCCCTGGTCGGCCTGCTCGCCCCCGACGCCACGATGGCCGCCGACGGCGGCGGCCTGGTCGGCGCCGTCCTGCGCCCCGTCCTCGGCGCCGAGCGGATCGCGCAGTACCTGATCCACATCGCCGACAAGGCCCCCGGGCTCACCCTCCTGGAGCGGACGGTCAACGGCCGACCCGGCCTGGTCGCCCAGCTCGCCGGTGTCACCGCGACCGTGGCGGCCTTCGGAGTGGACGGCGGCCGCATCACCCGCATCTGGGCGGTCCGCAACCCGGAGAAGCTGCGCCCGTGGACGGAGCACGGGCAGCTCCCCCGCTGAGGCGCCACGGCTCGTCCACCACCAGCTGCGCGCCTCGCCCCAGCTGCGGCTGCACCACGCCCACACGGCGGCCACGAGCCGCGCTGACCCCTGCCCCTTCGGCCCGGTCATGGCCCGGATGCAGTCCGGCGATGGCCCCGTCGCGGCCCGGTTGTCCGTCGGGGGTGGCAGGCTGGGGGGCATGTGCGGCCGCTTCGTCTCCACCACCACGCCCCAGGACCTCGTCTCGCTCCTCGGAGAACTCCGCTGGGACCCGGCCGAGAGCTTCGCGCCGAGCTGGAACGTCGCCCCCACCGACCCGGTCCCCGCCGTCCTGGAGCGCGTCGACCGGGACACCGGCGAGCTGCTACGCCAACTGCGCCCGCTGCGCTGGGGACTGGTCCCGCCCTGGTCCAAGGACCCGTCCGGCGCCGCCCGCATGATCAACGCCCGTTCGGAGACGGTCGACACCAAGCCCGCCTTCCGCAAGGCCTTCACCGCCCGCCGCTGCGTCATCCCCGCCGACGGCTACTTCGAGTGGCGCGAGGTCCCCGCCACCGCCGACCGCAAGAAGTACAAGCAGCCGTACTTCCTGAGCACCGGCGGCCTGATGCTGATGGCCGGCCTCTACGAGTTCTGGCGCGACCGCACCCGCCCCGACGACGACCCGCTCGCCTGGCTCGCCACCGCCACCGTCATCACCACCGACGCCACCGACAGCGCCGGCCGCATCCACGACCGGATGCCCCTCACCATCACCCCCGACGACCTCCCCGGCTGGCTCTCCCCCGCCCACACCGACCCCGCCGAACTCCACCACCTCCTGCACCGCCCCGCCGACGGCGACCTGCGCGTCCGCGCCGTCTCCCCCACCGTCAACAGCGTCCGCAACAACGGCCCCGAGCTGCTGGAGAGCGCCCCCGACCCCCTGGGCCTCGCGGACTGACCCGTCCTGACCACGCCGCCCGGCTCTTCGCGCCTTCGCACCTCCGCCAACGGTGGCGCGGCGCGGCGCCGGACGTTCCTCAGCGGTCCGCAGAGCCGCCGAAGGCGCGTAGTGAGGGAATCGCGCCGGTTCGTCCGGGTCAGGTGCGCTCGAAGCCGTGGGTGTGCCCGATGACCTCGAAGCCCCGGCGCGCGTACCAGTTTCGCGGCCAGTCGTCGGACTCCGCGATCAGGAAGCGCGTGCCGCAGCCGGCGTCCGTCGCACGGCGCAGGGCGGTGGCCAGGACGGCATCGGCGTGGCCGCGCCGGCGGTGTGCCTCGGCGGTGAGCAGGTCCTCGACCTGGGCGATCCCGAGGACGGGTTCGAGGTAGAGGTCGGTCCAGGCGGCCACCTCGCCGTTGTCCGCCCGTGCGCCGAGGAGCTGGACGCGTTCGGCCCCGCGCCGGAACGTCACCCGCCGGTCGACCAGCGACCGGACCACCTCCTCGCCCGCCGCCGGAAGCGCCGTCCGCCAACTCGCCGAGAGCGGCTCCCGGATCGCCTCCAGGTCGACCTCCTCGACGCGGCGCCCTTCGCCGACGGCGGGGGTCGGGCCGGTGTGCAGCATCACCAGGTAGGTGCTGTGCCGGTACCCTGCCCGCCGGAACGGCTCGACGCACGCCTCCCCGAACTCCCCGTCCAGTACGGACACCAGACGGAACGGCCGCTCGCCCATCACCTCGTCGACGAGGCCGGGCAGGGCGGCCGGCTCCGTGTCGGTGCGGTCGACGAAGACCTGGTTGTTCGACCACGAGCCCGCGAAGCGGTCGTCGAACACCGCGAACCCGCCCGGGAGTTCGACCGTTCGCTCGGCCCGCCGACGCGCGAAAGCGGCCAGGAAGGCGTTGATCCGCCGCACTTCGTCATCCGACATGCCAGGCACTCTACGGCGTCCCGCCGACCGGGCCGCAGCGAGCGCGGGCCCGCCCATCTCCACCTCCCGATCGTGGTCCTGCCTCCAGGACGTGGGCGGCGGTACGCGAGCACCATTGGTTGGTGCCACGGCTTCACGCCACCGCCGGCCGACCCAGCGGGAGGAGGTACTGGATGGGCTCCTCCAGGTCGTCGAGGCCGAGGAGTTCGTGGGCGAGGTCGTCCTGGAGGCCGCCGAGGGGGGTGGTGCCGAGGCCGTGGGCGGCGGCGGTGAGGAGGAGGTTCTGGGTGAGGTGGCCGGCTTCGAGGAGGCCGAGGCGCAGGGCGCGCAGGCCGTAGTGGCGGCGCAGGAGGGCGAGGTCGAGGTAGACGGCGAGGACGGCGGGGGCCCGGTCGATGCCGATCGCCGCCGGGTCGGCGGCCGGCCGGAAGAGGTAGGAGGAGAGGGCCTTGAGGTCGTCGAGGGCGGGCGGCGGCCCGAGGGGGCGCAGGCGGCGGTGTTCCGGGAGGCACTGGTAGGTGCCGGCGGGCAGGCCGTCGACGGCGAGGGCGACCAGGCGGAGGCGGACGGTGTGCAGGGCGCCCGCGCTGGGTACGGGCGGTGGCCGGTGTCGGGACCCTGGGCGTGGGCGGACCACAGGAGGCTGCCGAGCGTGGTGGCGGCGAGCGGGCCGGTCAGGACGCCGCGGGTGGAGCGGCAGGTGTGCAGCGCGTCGGCGAGGGTGACGACCGGCAGGGGGTCGGCGGGCAGTGGGACGTCGCCGGGCCGGGGCTGTGGGGCGGGGGTGGGCGGCAGGTCGCGCAGGGTGGTGTCCTCGGTGCGGCCGATCCGGAACTTGCTGCGCTCCAGGTCCTGGTGGTCCGGGGCGTGGTGGTCGGCGGGGAAGAAGGTGAAGGACTGCTCGGTCTCCAGCAGGGTCCGGGCGGCGAGGCGACAGACCGCCCGTTCCTCGTCGGGGCCGACGCCGAGCCGGTTGAACAGCATGTGCAGCTGGGAGGCCCAGACCCAGGAGAGGCGTTCGGCGCCTCCCGTCGGCGGGACTGCCCGCATCCGGGCGGCGGCATCCGCCACGCAGGCAGCCCAGTCGCCGAGCCACGGTGCGTTCCAGCAGGTCGGTCAGGTCGGTGACCGGTGCGGGGGCGCCGGGCAGGCGCTCGGTCGAGGGCACCGGGGGCGGGCCGGTGAAGAGGAAGTCCAGCCGGGGCTGCGCCTCGGGCAGGGCGTTGAGGCCGACGTGGTCGTCCAGGCTGACGACCAGGTCGGGGCCGGTAGTCCGTGCACCGGCGGCGCATCCCCGTCACTCCTTCAGCCGCGCTTGAGCGATCCGCGACCGACATGCCACGTGCCACCGACGAAGGTGCCGAACATTCCTTTCATCACCTGGAGTTGGGAGTACACCGAAGCGCGGGTGCGGCCGGTCCCCACCCGCGAAGACCCTCCAAAGCTTCTCAGCGCAGCGGCAGCAGCCCCGGCACCGGGCCGCCGCGCCGGGACAGGCGGCGCAGGAAGGTGGCGACGCCGGGGGTGCCGACCGCCCAGGCGCGCGCCTCCGCGTCCGGTTGCCGGCCCGGGAAGACCGGCCGGTTCGGCGGGCCGCCGGCACGGGTGAGGAGGAGGCCCGCCAGGTCCTCGGCCGCCGCCCAGTGGCGGGCGTCTGCGGTGGCGTCCGCCAGGTCGATCAGGAGGTCCCCGACACCGGCCAGGCCGCAGCAGCGGAACACCTGGGCGGTCCTCGGGGCGACGGTTCGGCAGGTGGCGGCGGCGTCGGCGGCCAGGGCGAGCAGGTCCTCGTCGCCGTACCGGAGGCCGGCCTGGACCAGCAGCGTGCCGAGTCCGGCCAGTCCCCGGCACCAGGAGAGGTAGCGGCGGGTCGCGCCGGGCCGGCGGGCGGCGTCCGCGATCCGGGGGAGGTCGGCGGCGAGGCCGTCGACGATCCGGCGGGCGGTGTGCTGCGACGCCTCGTCGGGCATCGCGAGCAGGAAGTGGGCGACGCCGGCCCGGCCGTGCGCGAAGCCCTCCGCGAGGGCGGCGGTGCCGGGGTTGGGCGGGTCCTCGGGTTCGTCGAGCGGTCCGGTCGTCAGCCGTGCGGCGCAGCGGGCGGCAGCCGCGCGGTGCCGGTCGGCGCGCTGCCGGTCTCCCGCCGAGCCGACGGCCGCCGAGCCGCCGACGGCCGAGCCCACGGCCGCGAGCAGCAGGTGCCCGGTGCCGATCCCGGCCGCACCGGCGATCTGGTCCGTCCCCATGCCCAGGCCGGGCGCGGCACGCAGACCGGAGGGGAGCGGTTCCGTCCCGAGTGCGGCCGCCGCTTCGGCGAGGAACAGCTCGACGCCCGTACGGCCTTGGTACAGGGAGTCGTCGAGGCGGTCGAGGGCCGGGTGGGCGGCGGTCCAGCGGGCGAGGTCGACGGCGGCGGAGCGGGCGTCCGGGCGGTCCGCGTGCTGCAGCAGTTCGAGGCCGAGCCCGGCCGCGCCGTCGTAGAGGGAGAGCAGGGTGCGGGGCCGCTCCGCGCCGGGGCCGGCGGCGACCAGCTCGCGGGCCATCCGTACGCACGTGGTGACGGCGTGGTCGAGGGCCTCGTCCGGCAGCGCGCGCCCGGGCCGCGTCGGCCGCCGCCGTACGGGAGCGGCGTCCGCACGCGCGCGGCGCAGTCGCGAGGCCGCTGCGGCGCGCTGCGCCGGGTCGAAGCTCAGCAGCCCCGCGACCAGGTCCACCACCGGGTCGGCCTCGGGGAGGGCGGCGCGCAGGCAGGCGAGGGTGCGGTCGCGGTTGGTCGCCGGGTCGGGGTCGATGACGACCGGGTCGAGGCCGGTGAGGGCGTAGTGCAGGGTGGTGCCCAGCGCGTAGTGGTCTTCGGTGGGGTCGTCGCCGGTGCCGCCCGGCAGGCCGTAGCCGGCGGTGGCGCCCGGTGGGCGGTCGCCGGCCAGGGCGCTCACGCCGAAGTCGACCAGTGCGGCACGGCCGTCGGGGTCGAGCACCACGTTGGCGGGTTTGAGGTCGCACACCACCACGCCGCGCGCGTGCACCGCGTCGAGGGTCCGCAGCAGCCCGCGCGCCAGTGTCCACCCGTCGCGCCCACCGTCCCCGGGGCCTGCGACCGCAAGGGCGCTGTACGGGCCGGAGGTGAGGACGTCACGGCGCAGGTCCTGTCTCCCGCACGCGCCGCTGACCAGGTATTCGTCGGTGCCGTGCCGGAAGTAGTCGACCAGCGGCGGCACTCCGGGCACCCCGGCCAGTGCGGCGAGCACTCGGTGTTCGTGCCGCAGCCGGCCGCGTGCGTCGGTGCCGGCGCCGTCCTCGGCGACGAAGGCCCTGGCCTGTTTGACCACCACCTCGCGCCCGGTGGCGAGTTCGACCGCGCGGTAGACGTGGCCGCTCGGCGCGCGGGTGATGCCCGCCGTGATGCGGTAGCGCCCGTCGCCGACCCGGGTGGTCGCCGGACGGGCAGGGGCACCCTGCGGGGTGAACGGGTCCCTCGCCCAGGGTGGTTGGCGGTAACGGGCTTCGGCCAGGCCCGGGAACGGCGAGCCGTCGGGGCCGGTCATCCCGCGTTCCGCTTCGTCGTCCGTGACGCGGAACGGTCCGTAGCGGTAGTACAGCGGGGCGTCCGGCCGGATCCGGCGGTCGCTCACCACCGCGGGGCCGGCCCATCCGGTCAGGGCCCGCGCCAACTCCGTGCCCAGGGCGTGGACTTCGTCCGGCCGGGGGTAGAGCGTCACGGCTTTGCCGACGGCGGCGGCGCCGTGGCGGCCGCTGTTGAGTTCCTGCAGCACCGCCGCGCTCCGGGCGAACTTCGCGTCGCAGGTGTGGCGCAGCAGGATCGGGACCACCACGTCCAGCAGGTCCGCCAGTTCGCCCGGACGGGTGGACACGTGCAGCTTCCATCCGTGGGCCAGCTCCGGCATCCGCGGGTCCTGGAGGTACCACCACGGCCCGTCCTCGCGCAGTGGCCCGCGCGGGACGGGAGTGGCGGCGTCGAGCGCCTCGCCCCTTCTCGGCGGCGCCTCACCCCTCCGCTGCGGCACCTCGCCGCTTCGCTGCGGCACCTCGCCGCTTCGCAACAGCTCTTCGACTCTGCGTCGCAGCGACTCGGCGGAGCCGGGGTCGGGTGGTGCGTCCATGGTCCGTCCCTTCCCCGGTTCCGCTTCGTGCCCGGCTGATCGCTCGGGTCAGGCGTTCATCTCGCAGGGGAAGCGGGTCAGAAGTCGACCTCGCACGGGAAGCGGGTCGGAACGTACGTGACCCACGGGTCGGCGAGACACGCGACCGGCGTGAGGTCCGCGTCGAGCTCGTCCTCGAAGGTGAGGGTGTCCTCGTCGATGTCCAGCAGGCCTGCGTCGCGGATGTCGGTCATCAATGCGCTCATGTGGATCCTCCCGGTGATTCTGGTCATTGGGATCTCTGACTGGGCTGCCTCATGCTAGCCACGCCCACCGGGCCGTCACAGGGGTCGGACAGACCTGGCAACTCGCCTACGACAAAGGACGGTTCCGTTTGTGGACGCCGTCTGCGTCCACCCTCACACCTCGCCGCCTCCGCCCGGGTCCGCCCTCGACGAGGCGGTGAGCCGTCAAGCCCGGACCGGAGCAGTCAGCGCGGGCAGGGTTGCTCCCGGCCGGTACGACACGGCGGGCCGGCCCGGTACCCGAGGGGTGGGTACCGGGCCGGCCCGTGCCGCGTGTCACGCCGGGTCAGCGCGCGGCGGTCTTGCGGGTGCGGCGGGAGACGGAGTCCAGGACGACGGCGGCGAGCAGGACGGCACCGGTGATCATGTACTGAATGGCCTGGTTGACGTGGACCAGGTCGAGTCCGGTGATGATCGACTGGATGACCAGGATGCCGAGGAGCGCGGACCAGGTCTTGCCGCGCCCGCCGAACAGGCTCGTGCCGCCGATGACGGCCGCGGCGATGGAGTTCATCAGGACGTTGCCGCCGCCGAGGATCTTGTCCGCGGAACCCTGCTGGGAGGCGATGAACAGGCCACCGAGGGCCGCCATGCCGGCGGAGATCATGAAGACGGAAATCCGGATCCAGGCGACGTTGATGCCCGCACGGCGGGCGGCCTCCACGCCACCGCCGACGGCGAAGACCTGCCGGCCGTAGCTCGTGCGGCGCAGGACGAAGTCGGTGATGACGACGACGGACAGGAAGACGAGCAGGGGCAGCGGCAGGCCGCGGTCCTGGTTGAGCATGTAGGCGGCGGTCAGCGCGATGACGGCGAGGACTCCGGTGCGCAGCGCGATCTCGCTCATCGGGCGCGCGGCGAGGCCGGCGGTGGCGCGGCGGCGGGCGTCGAGGATCTGCCCGGCGGCGAAGAGCGCGACGCCGAGGACGGCGAGGCCCCAGGTGTAGGCGATGTCGCCGTCGCCGAGGAAGTACGTGTCCAGGTTGGCCACCACGCCGTCGTTGACGACGTTGACGGTGCCCTTGTCGCCCAGCACGTACTGCTGCAGGCCGCTCCAGGCGAGCAGGCCGGCGAGCGTGACGACGAAGGCCGGGACGCCGATCTTGGCGAAGAAGAAGCCGTGCAGGGCGCCGATGGCGACGGCGGCACCGATGGCGATGAGGCAGGCGACCCATTCGTTGTAGCCGGAGCGCACGGACAGGACGGCGGCGATCGAGGCGGAGACGCCGGCGACGGACCCCAGCGAGAGGTCGATCTCGCCGAGGAGGAGCACGAAGACGATGCCGACGGCGATCAGGCCGGGGCCGGCGATCCACTTGGTGATGTTGGTGAGGTTGTCGGCGTTGAGGAAGTCGCCGGTGATGCCCTGGAAGATGGCGCCGATGAGGATCAGGCCGAGGACGACGGGCACGGAGCCGAGATCGCCGTTCTTCATCTTCCGCTTGAACTCGGCGAGGTAGCCGGCGAGGCCGGCCTCGCGGACGAGCAGGCGGGGGTCGACCGCGGGGGCGGCCGGGGCGGGGGTGGTCTGTTCGGTGGTCACTTCGCTTCTTCCGCGATTCGGGCCTGACGACGGGTGACGGCGTTCTCGGTGGCGCCGGTGATGGCGGAGATGATCACCTCGTGCGAGGTGGTCGCCACCTCGAAGACGCCGTTGTTCCGGCCCAGGCGCAGGACGGCGACGGTGTCGGCGACGGCCTTGACGTCGGCCATGTTGTGGCTGATCAGGATGACGCCGAGGCCGCGGTCGCGCAGGCGCTCGACGAGGTCGAGGACCTGGGCGGTCTGCTCGACGCCGAGGGCGGCGGTGGGCTCGTCCAGGATGACGATCTTGGGGTCGCCGACGAGTGCACGGGCAATGGCGACCACCTGGCGCTGGCCGCCGGAGAGGGCGGCGATGGGGATGCGCACGCTCGGGATGCGGATGGAGAGGGTGTCGAGGAGTTCACGGGCGCGCTTCTCCATCGCGACCTCGTCGAGCGTGCCGAAGCGCTTCAGCTCACGGCCGAGGAAGAGGTTTCCGACCACGTCGAGGTTGTCGCACAGCGCGAGGTCCTGGTAGACGGTGGCGACGCCGAGGGCCTGGGCGTCGTGCGGGCGGCCGATGGAGACCGCCTGGCCCTCCCACTCGATCGCTCCCTCGTCGATCGGGTGGACGCCGGCGATGGTCTTCACCAGCGTGGACTTTCCGGCGCCGTTGTCGCCGACCAGGGCCACCACCTCGCCTGCGTGCACCTCCAGGTGCACGTCGGTGAGTGCCTGGACAGCGCCGAAGCGCTTGGAGACCCCGCGCAACGCCAGTACGGGTGCGCCTGTCACGTGAACCATCTCCTTCTTCCCGCGCGCCGTGATGGTGGGTCGGCGGCCGGGGTGGCCCGCGCGCCGTGCGGGCGGGCGGGTGAGCGTCAAAAGGGGTTGTCGGGGCGGGCCGAGGTCCGCCGCGGCTGCGGGCGGGCTCCCCGGGGATGCGGGGAGCCCGGCCCGGGCGGTGCTACTTCAGGCCGGCGGTGGCGCAGGCGGCGGCGTAGTCCGCGGTGCAGATGTCGGCGGCCTTGTAGAGGCCGTCGGCGATGACGGTGTCGTTGATGTTGGCCTTGGTGACGACCTTGGGGTCGAGCAGCTTGGCCGGGATGCCCTTGTCGGTGGCGCTGTCGACGCTGGCGGTCGCGACGGTCTTGACGTCCTTGCCCTGCAGGAGGTCGACGGCCAGTTCGGCAGCGCTGTCGGCGAGCGGCTTGTAGGCCTTGTAGATCGTGTAGGCCTGGTCCCCGTTGACGATGCGCTGGATGGCGTCGAGGCCGGCGTCCTGACCGCCGACCGGGACCTTGATGCCCGCACCCTGGAGCTGGGTGATGATGGCGCCCGCCATGCCGTCGTTGGCGGAGTAGACGGCCTGGAAGCCGTCCTTGCCGAACTGGGTGATCGCGGCACCGATCTTCTGACCGGCGACGGTGGGCTTCCACTCGCCCGACTGCTCGTAGACGACCTTCTTCACCTTGCCGTCGAGCACCTTGTGCGCGCCGGACTTGAACTGGCCGGCGTTCGGGTCTGCGTCGTCGCCGTTGATCATGACGATGTTGGCGTCGGCGGCCTGCGCGCCGAGCGCGTCGACCAGGGCCTGGCCCTGGAGTTCGCCGACCTTCTCGTTGTCGAAGGAGGCGTAGGCGGCGACTGGGCCGGTGGCCAGGCGGTCGTAGGCGACGACCTTGACGCCCTTGGCGGCGGCCTCCTTGACCCAGGACTGGGTGGAGGTGGCGTCGAACGCGTCGAGGACGATCACCTTCACGCCCTGGGCTATCAGGGTGTCGAACTGCTGCTTCTGCTTGGCGGCGCTGCCCTCGGCGTTGTTGTAGAGCACCTTGCAGTCCGCGCACAGGGCCTTGACCTTGGCCTCGATGAACGGCTTGTCGAAGGACTCGTAGCGGGTCGAGGACGCGTTCTCGGGCAGCAGCAGACCGATCGACTTGGTGTCACCACCCGCGGCGGAGTCCTTCTTGTCGCCGCCGGCCTTGCCGCAGGCGGCCATGGACAGGGCCATCGAGACGGCTGCGGTGGCGATAACGGCGCGACGCATCGTTGCGTTCATGTGGGGGTGCCTCCCTGACGTCGCCGCGACGGTGCGGCGGAGTGGGAGGGAGTCAACCCGCAGATGTCAGATGGAGTCAAGAAGTAAATCCAAGACGAGATCATGTTGGCTTTTTTGTTATCTTCCTGAACGCATGAAGGGCCGGGTTCTGCACCCGCGAACACGCAGAGAAGCATGAACGGGACTATCGGTGACGAAATCGACTGCAGGCCGGGCAGACTGCCGGAGGCGCTCCGCGGGCTGGGTGCCCTGGGTGCGGAGCGGCTTCCTACGGGGCTGGTGCGTTCAAGATGTGTCGACCGGGGTATAGTCCGCAGGTCGGCTACGGACTCCGCCGAGGAAGCCCCGTCGGGCAGGCATCTGCCCTGGCCCGCGCTGCCGGCCCGACTCGCCTGCCCGGAAGGCTTTCTGGCGGAACGTCAGCGGCGGCTCGCGTGAATGGCTCGGCCCGTCAGCCGCGGAGCCGCCGGGCCCGGAGGTACTCGCGGCCGAGCAGGCGCAGCGCGGCGGCCTTGGCGGGGCTCGCGGAGCGGCGGAGCAGCGCGCCCAGGTCGGCGCGGGCGGCGGCGCTGATGAGCTCGTCCACCCCGAGGAGGCAGCGGACCATCGGCCGGTGGGCGGGCGGCACCAGCTCGCTGACGGCCCTGCCCTCGGCGAGTGTGCGGTCGGCCCGGTCGAGCAGGTCGCCGAGCAGCGTCCGGACGGCCGGCAGGTCGCGGGCCTGTTCCAGGTCGGCCCGGGTGACGCCGTGCTCGCGCAGGGTCTGCTCGGGGACGGTCAGCCGGCCCTCGGCCAGGTCCTCCGCGAGGTCGTTGACGAAGTCGAGCCGCTGGGCGCCGTCGATGTAGGTGCGGCAGGCGGCGCGGAAGACCGCCTGGTCGCCGGCCGGGCCGAGCAGGCCGGCGACGACCATGAAGCCGGGCAGCGAGTACCCGTCCACGTACGCCTGGTACTCCGCCTCGGTGGCGAACCCGGTGAAGTCGAGGTCCGCGTCCGCCGCGGCGAGGAAGTCCAGGACGCGCTCGCGCAGGGCGGGGTGCGCGCCGACGCTGTTCAGCAGGGGGCGCAGCTCGGGGTCGTCGGTGCGGCCGGCGGCGAGGCTCTCGGTGACCTCCCGCTGCCAGCGGGCGGACGCCGCCCGGCGCTGCGCGAGGGGGCCGCTGTCGAGCAGGGTGTCGGTGCGGTGCATGAAGGCGGCCGCCGCGATCACGTGCGGGACCGTGCGGTCCGGCAGCAGCAGGCCGGCCGCCAGGGTGACCTCCCGCTTGTACCGGGTGACCTGTTCCCGCTGCCGGCCGTAGTCGGCCCGCAGTCCGGGGTCCTGCACGCCGGCGGCGTCCAGCGCCCGCTCCCACCTGCCCACTCGGTTCACCCAATCACTTGTTCGATCGGGGCCGAGCGTAGTCGGTGGGAGCCGGGCGACCTATTCGAGCCTCCCGCCTGAGAGGGTCGCCACCCGCCGAACGCCCAGGGACCGGACGGTCAGCGCTGGCGGATCGTGGAGAAGCCGCAGGCGGGGGTGCAGAGGGTGACGATGCCGCTGTAGCGGTAGGTGGTGCGGCCCTTGGTGACGCTGTGGACGGTGACCTTCTCCCGCAGGTTCAGTTCCCGGCAGCGCGGGCAGGCCGCGCTGACCGGCTTGCCCCAAGGGCGGTTCGGGTCCAGCTTGCTGTAGGAGACCACCATCAGGACGACGGCGAGGCCGGCGCCGCCGAAGCCGATGTACCGCCACACGCTGCTCGAGGACTCCCGGCGGTCGATCATCTCGTCGTAGGAGTAGGTGCCCCCGCCGCCGTGGTTGGACCAGATCCGGCACTCGCTGTCCCGGGTCATGGTCTTGCCGTCGCAGGTCGGCGCGGAGTTCGGGTCCGACTTCCCGACCACCAGCGCCAGGAAGAGGCCGACTGCGGCCAGCAGGCCCAGCACGACCACGGCGGTGGTCCGGCTACGGCCGGTGTGCAGCCGTTTGCGCTCGTTGTACGCCGTATCGATCACTGCCTGGGCCATGTTGCCCCCGTCGACCGCCACCACGTGTCTCCTGTTGTCCGGATGTCCGTACGGCTCGTGTCCCGAGCCGCATACCCGCTCGGCGAGGGGGCGACACGAACCCACCATGATCAACGCGTGTTCGCACCCGATTCGGAAAGGTTGTGACCTTTCAGTTATCGGCCGTGACCGAGGCCAGGTAGGCGGCGGCCTTCGCCGGGTCGAGGAACCACCGCTCCACGTCCGCCGGATCGTTGAAGTTGTTGGCGAACCGGTCGGCCACGGCCGGGTGTTCGCCCGCCGCGACGAGCAGGTCGAGGACGTGCGGGGGCGGCGGGGCGAGCATCGCGTTGGTCCACGTGGTGACCGGGCCCGCGGTCTCCCAGAAGCCGTCGAAGGCGGCCTGCTGGAAGTCGCGGTCGAAGGGCTTGTCGCCGTGGGCGAGGATCGCCGCCAGGTAGCCCGCCGCGCACTTGGCGGCGTTGTTGGCGCCCTGCCCGGTGATCGGGTCGTTGGTGACGACCACGTCCGCCACGCCCAGCACCGTGCTGCCGCCGGGCAGTTCGCCGACCGGGTGGCGGACCACCGGGGTGAAGCGCCCGGCCAGGGTGGCGCCAGCGTCGGTGAGTTCGACGCCGGACCGGGCCCGGTCGTACTCCCAAGGGGTGAAGGTCTCCATCAACTCCAGGGTCACCCGCAGGTGTTCCGCCGGGTCGCGGATCCCGTCGAAGGCATCCGCCGGTCCGCCCGGCACGGCCTCCCAGAGCAGGATGTCGCAGGGCCCCGACAGGGTCAGGGCCGGCATCACGAACAGCTCGGCGATGCCGGGCACCAGGTTGCAGCGCACCGCCGGGAAGTCGTGCTCGGGGCGCGGCGCGAGCCCGTGCACGTAGGCGGCGGCCAGCGCGCGCTGGGGCCGCTCGTGCGGCGAGCGCGCGTGGTCGCGCTCGAACAGCGAGCCCAGCGGGCCCTTGCCGGAGGCGATCAGCACCAGGTCGTACGAGCCGGCCAGGTGCTGCAGGTCGGCGGCGGTCACCTTGCGCAGCTCCACCCGGCCGCCGCGCTCGGCGAAGGTCTCCAGCCAGGCGGCCATCTTCAGCCGCTGGTCGACGGAGTGCGCGGAGGCGTCCAGCCGTCCGACCCAGTCGATCACCCGTGCCGACTCCGGCCCGGTCACCGACACCCCGACGCCCTCGATCCGGGGCGCCTCGTCGGCCCACAGGTCCAGGCCGAGGGCGCGTTCGGTGCGCAGCGCGGAGTCGAACATGCACTGGGAGGAGAGCACCCGCCCGGCCCGCACCTCCTCCGCGCTGCGGTCCGTCAGCACCGTCACGTCGTAGCCGTGGGACTGCAGCCCCAGGGCCAGTTGGAGTCCGGCCTGCCCGGCGCCGACGATCAGAACTCTGCGCATCGCCCCTGCTCTCCTGCTGGTACGTCCCGGTGGTGGTACGTCCCGGCATCGCGTACGTCCCGGCTCGGCGGCCGGCTCCGCCCGGTTACCCAGTGGCCTGGATACCAGTCATCGGCGCGCGCGTCCACGGGCCGAGCAGGGACCGTACGCAACGCCGGGGGGCCGCCGGGGGCCGCCGGGGTCCGCCGGGATCCGGCTCCCAGCCGCCTGACACAATCCGATCATGCGAACATCGGAGGTGGACTGGGACGACGTCCGGCGGCGGACGCTCGCCCTGCGGGCGAAGCGGGAAGCCGAACAGGGCGGTCCGCGTCCTCCCCTTCCGCCGCCGCTGACCGAGGCCCACATCCGGGAGGCCGAGGAACAGTTCGGCCTCGCCCTCCCCGCCGACTACCGCCGGTACCTGCTGCACGTCAGCGCGGGCAGCGAGCACAACCGCATCCGCGAGCTGCACCGCTCCGACCACGGCTGGCGCTGGCGGGGTGACCACGACACCCTCCTCGCCCGGCTCGGCACCCCGTTCCCCGACCACGACACCGCCCTCGCCGCCGAGGAGGAGGTCTGGGACCGCGCTCCGAAGGAGGAGGACCACGCCGACCCCGCCGCCTTCGCCGCCGCGCACGCCGCCTGGAGCGAGGAGGCGGAGGCCGCCGCCGAGGCCCGCGTCAGCGGGGCGGTCTTCCTGGTCGCGGGCGGCTGCAGCTTCTCCACCCTGCTCGTGGTCAGCGGCCCGCAGCGCGGCACGATGTGGTTCGACGGCCGGGGCACCTGCGACCGCCTCAACCCGCTGCTCACCGACGACGACCGCCCGGCGACCTTCACCGAGTGGTACCTCGACGACCTCGCGCACGCGGAGCGCCCCGACTCCCCGGAGAAGCGGGCCCACACCCCGATCTCCGGCCGCTGGTTCGACGACTGGCGGCAGTACCGCTCGTAGACGCCCCTCCTGAAACGCCGCCACGAACCCGCCGCTACGAACCCGCCGCGCGCCCGGCCACCACCTGGTCGCCCAACGCGCTGCGCCGGTACAGGACGTGCCGCCCGTCGCGCGCCCGGGCGACCAGGCCTGCCGCGTACAGGACCCGCAGGTGCTGGGAAACGGCGCTCGGCGTAACCCGCAGTCGGCGGGCGACCTCCACGGTGGCCGACGGCTCCGCCAGCAGAACCAGCAGCCGGGCGCGCGGCGCGCCGAGCAGCGCGGTCAGGGGTGACGGGCCGGTCGGGGAGGCCAGGCCGGTCAGGCCGCGCGGCCCGATCAGGCCCTCGGCCGGCGGGGAGTCCCACAGGGTGGCCACGCCCCGGCTCGGGTAGACCAGGCTCGGCGGCTCCTCCGGGCTGAGCGGCGGCGCGGGCTTGTGCGCGAACACGGACGGTATGAGCAGCAGCCCCCGGCCCGCCGCCGCGACACGGTGCCGGCTGATCATCCGGTCGATGTGCAGCACGCCGCCCCGCCAGCGCAGGTCCGGGTGCATGTCGGCGAACAGCAGGCGGGCGCCGCCGAGGGCGAGCCGCCGAGCCCGGTACGTCATGTCCGCCTCCAGCACCAGGCGCATCGTCGGCCACTCCGGCGCGATCGCCGACTCCCAGTACCGGCGCAGGAGTTCGCACAGGGCGTCGCGCAGCCCGGCGACGGCTTCGTCATCGCCCTCCGCCGCGACCCGCAGGGCCTCCGGCACCGGGTCCGGTGCGTGCGTCAGCCGCAGGTCGCGGCGGACCAGGGCCGGGGAGGTCCGGCGCACGACCGACAGCTCCTCCTCGAAGCCCGGCGCGAAACTCCCGGGAATCGGCGTCAGGAAGTCGGGGACGGTGCGCCGGCGGGCGACCAGGGACATCAGCAGCCCGGTGTCGAGCGCCCCCAGCCGGCCGAGGACCGACCTGCGCCACGGCAGGTGCAGCGCCGACAACCCCGGGTCCTGCAGCACCCGCAGGCTCAGCACGGCCTCGTGCAGCGGCGACAGCGCGAACCGGGTGTCCGCGAGGTCCTCGACGTCGAGTACGAAGCTGATCATCAAGCACCACGCTACATCGATTGGCGGCGCCACGACGATGCCGTGCACTGGCGCCATGACACCGACGACCCCGCTCACAACTCCCGTACGGCGCACCGCCGCCGGAGCCCCCGCGCGGGGTGACGGATGACCCGCCGACTGGTCCTGCTGCTGTCCGTCACCTGCGCCGTCGCGGTCGGCAACCTCTACTTCCCGCAGGCCGTCGGCCCGCTGATCGCCGCCGGACTGCACGTCCCCCCGGACGCGGCGGCCCTCGTCGTCACCGCCACCCAGCTCGGCTACACCGCCGGAATCGTCCTGCTCGTCCCGCTCGGCGACCGGCTCCCCCACCGCCCGCTCCTCGTCGCCCTGCTCACCCTCACCGGCCTGGCCCTGCTCGCCGCGGGCTGCGCGCCGACCCTGCCCGTCCTGGTCGCGGCGAGTGCCGCCGTCGGCCTCACCACGGTCGCCGCCCAGATCGTCGGGACGCTCGCGGCCGGCCTGGCGGGCCCCGACCGCCAGGGAAGGGTGACCGGCGCCCTGCTCAGCGGGTCCACCGGCGGCATGCTGCTGGCCCGCACGTTCAGCGGCACCCTCGGCGAGTGGCTGGGCTGGCGGGCCCCCTACCTGGCCGCCGCCGCCCTCACCCTGCTGGTCGCCGCCGTCCTGGCCCGCACCGTCCCGGCCACCGCCCCCACCTCCCACGCGCCGTACCCGGCCCTGCTCGCCGCACCGCTGCGCCTGCTGCGCGACGAGTCCGAGCTGCGCCGCTCCTGCATCTACCAGGCGACCGTCTTCGCCGGGTTCTCCGCCGTCTGGACCTGCCTGTCCCTCCTGCTCACCGGCCCCACGTACGGGCTGGACGCCCGGGCGGTCGGCGGGCTCGCCCTGGTCGGCGCGGCCACCGTGCTCTGCACCCCGTACGCCGGCCGGCTGGTGGACCGCCACGGCCCCGACCCCGTGAACCTGGTCTGCCTGCTCGGTGTCCTCGTCTCCGCCGCCGTCCTCACCGCGGGCGGCCGGGGCGGCCCGCTCGGCCTGGCCGCCCTGACCGTCGGCACCCTGCTGCTCGACGTGGCGATGCAGTGCGGCATGGTCGCCAGCCAGACCCGGGTCAACGCCCTGCGGCCGAAGGCCCGAGGCCGCCTCAGAACCGCCTACATGACCTGCGCCTACCTGGGCGGCAGCGCAGGCTCCTGGCTCGGCGTCCGGGTATGGAACCGGACCGGCTGGTGGGGCGTGTGCACACTCCTCGCCGCACTCGCCACCCTCGCCCTGGCCCGCCACCTCGCGGCGGTACGCGGCGCGGGCCGCACCCGGTCACCTGCCGACGGTGAGCAGCACTGCCTGACCCGATGACGGACGGACGCGCCCCGACCCCGCGGCAGCGCCGACACCCCGTCCCGCCCCGGCCACCCCTTCGCCCGGCGACCCGCCGCCTCAGCCCGAGACCAGCCGTCGCCCGGTGATCTCCTGCGGGCGGATCCGGACCCAGCACGGCCGGTCGCCGCCCGCCCAGGGTGCCGCGCCGGGCAGGCCGGCCAGGCGTTCCAACTCGTCCGGGTCGTCCACGTAGTGCGCCGGGCCGAGGGCGAGCACGCTCCAGCCGCGGCCGAGGTACTCGTCGATGTGGTCGACCTCGAAGGAGACCACGGCGCCCTCGTCCGGGGCGGTGCCCGCGTGCGCGCCGGTGCGGTAGGCGAAGGAGGCCCGGTCGACGACGTAGTTGACGGGCAGGACCTGCGGTCCCGGCTCGACCGGCAGGCCGATCCGGCCGATACCGTGGGTGCCGACGAGCTCCCAGCATTCGACTTCGGTGAGGTTCTGCAGCCGGGGCGCGGGCCGGGGCCGCCCTGTCCGGGCGGAGAGTCGGTGCGGCCCTCCAGGATTTCGGCCCGGCTGCTGCCGAGGGCGGCAGCGATCCGCAGGAACCCTCCGGGGTCGAAGACGGGCCCGGCTTCGAGCAGGTGCCGCAGGTAGCGGGGGGCCATCGCGGCCCGGCGCGCCAGGTCCTCCTCACTCAGGCCGAGTTGCTCGCGCCGTTCGGTGATCCGGCGGGCCACGGCGGCGGCATCGGGGGTGTCGTTCACGGTGGTGACTCCTCGGCTGGCCGGGGGCCGTCGGGTTGGCCAGGGCGCACCCATCCAAGCGTCCGGCCTGCGGCAAGTCGAGCAACAGCGCGGCCCCGTGCGTGTCGGTGAGCACCGTCGACAGCCCGGGGTTCCGACCTCGATCCCGGTCGACGGCCCCGGGTTCCGACCTCGATCCCGCAGGCCCGCACCGGGCCGGCAGCAGACCGCCACCCCGACCGGCCACCGTCCGCTAAAGATCTGTCAAAACCGGTGTGCACACGCCTGTCACCCCTCCCTCCCCCGGCGCATACTGTCCTGCGCGGCTCGCAGCGCGCGACAGGGCCCATCCGGTCCCGGCCCGGCTGCGCCGCGACGGGGGAGGTCGAAATCGTGGCAGTGGTCGTGATCGTGGTCGTGGTGCTCCTGCTCTGGCTGATGACCGGCGTGCGGGTGGTGCAGCAGTACGAGCGCGGTGTGGTCTTCCGGCTCGGGCGGGTGCGCGAGCAGGTCCGCGAGCCGGGCGTCACCCTGCTGATGCCGGTGCTGGAGCGGATGCGCAAGGTCAACGTGCAGGTCATCACCATGCCGGTGCCCGCGCAGGAGGGCATCACCAAGGACAACGTCTCGGTCAGCGTCGACGCGGTGCTGTACTTCCGCGTGATCGACCCGATCAGGGCCACCGTGGACGTGCAGAACTACGCCTTCGCCATGCTGCAGGTCGCCCAGACCTCGCTGCGCTCCATCATCGGCAAGAGCGAACTGGACGACCTGCTCTCCGGCCGGGAGAACCTGCACCAGGGGCTGGAGGTCATGCTGGAGAGCCCGGCCACCGGCTGGGGCGTGCACATCGACCGGGTGGAGATCAAGGACGTCAGCCTGCCCGACTCGATGAAGCGCTCGATGGCCCGCCAGGCGGAGGCCGACCGCGAGCGCCGGGCCCGGATCATCACCGCCGACGGCGAGTTCCAGGCCGCGGCCAAGCTCTCCGAGGCGGCCGCCAAGATGGCCGAGACCCCGGCGGCGATGCAGCTGCGGCTGCTGCAGACCGTGGTCGAGGTGGCGGCGGAGAAGAACTCGACGCTGGTGCTGCCGTTCCCGGTGGAGCTGCTGCGCTTCTTCGAGGCCTCCGCCGCCCGGATCGCCGACGGCTCGGCCGGCACGGACGGCACAGGCGGCTCGGACGCCTCGGCCGTCAGGGCCCCGGCCCAGCCGCCCGCCGTTCCGGCGCAGCCCTCGGCCGACGGGAGCTGACCGCGCGCTGCCCGACCGGTGACCGGGCGGGCGGCCCGCGCCGCCAGCCGGCCACCGGTCCTCGCCGTCATAGCTTGTCTCTATGGCCCCATAGACCGGAACCGACTACACCCCCGTCCCACCACCGGGTTGGCTGCAAGGGTCCAGACCACCTCCCGCTGCGCCCGACCGGAGGGACCGCCCGTCATGCCCCGCCCGATCAGAGTCGCGATCGTCGGTGCCGGCCCCGCCGGCATCTACGCCGCCGACGCCCTGCTGAAGTCCGACGCCGCCCAGACGCCCGGCGTCTCGATCGACCTGTTCGAGCGGATGCCCGCCCCGTTCGGCCTGATCCGCTACGGCGTCGCGCCCGACCACCCGCGCATCAAGGGCATCGTGTCGGCCCTGCACCAGGTGCTCGACAAGCCGCAGGTCCGCCTGTTCGGCAACGTCGACTACCCGTCCGACCTCGCCCTGGACGACCTGCACCGGTTCTACGACGCCGTCGTCTTCGCCACCGGCGCGACGGCCGACCGCCCGCTGGACCTGCCCGGCATCGAGCTGGACGGCTCCTACGGCGCGGCCGACTTCGTCTCCTGGTACGACGGCCACCCGGACGTGCCGCGCAACTGGCCGCTGGAGGCCGAGAAGGTCGCGGTGCTCGGCGTCGGCAACGTCGCACTGGACGTCGCCCGGATCCTCGCCAAGACCGCCGACGAGCTGCTGCCCACCGAGATCCCCGGGAACGTCCACGAGGGCCTGCGGCACAACCGCGCCCGCGAGGTGCACGTCTTCGGCCGCCGCGGGCCGGCCCAGGCCAAGTTCAGCCCGATGGAGCTGCGCGAGCTGGACCACTCCCCGACCATCGAGGTGATCGTCAACCCCGAGGACATCGAGTACGACGCCGGCTCGATCGCCGAGCGCCGCGCGGTCAAGCACGTCGACCTGGTCGCGGCGACGCTGGAGAACTGGGCGATCCGCGACGTCGGGGACCGCCCGCACCGGATCTTCCTGCACTTCTTCGAGTCCCCCGTGGAGGTCGTCGGCGAGGACGGCCGGGTGGTCGGGCTGCGCACCGAGCGCACCGAGCTGGACGGCACCGGCAACGTGCGCGGCACCGGCCGCTTCACCGACTGGGACGTGCAGGCGGTCTACCGGGCCGTCGGCTACTACTCCGACGAGCTGCCCAAGCTGCCCTTCGACCCGGTCTCGGGCACCGTCCCGCACACGGCCGGCCGGGTCGAGGACGGCGACGGCTCGCACCGCTCCGCCACGTACGTCACCGGCTGGATCAAGCGCGGCCCGGTCGGCCTGATCGGCCACACCAAGGGCGACGCCAACGAGACCGTCGCCTGCCTGCTGGACGACCACGCGGCCGGCCGTCTGCCCGGAGCCGTCGAGCCGGACCCGGCGGCGGTCGAGGAGCACCTGCGCGGCCAGGGCGTCCGGTACACCACCTGGGCGGGCTGGCAGCTGCTCGACGCCCACGAGCGCGCGCTTGGCGAGGCCGAGGGCCGCGAGCGGGTGAAGGTCGTCGAGCGCGAGGAGATGCTCCGCCACAGCGGGGCGTGAACGCGGCCCGCGCCTTCACCGAAAATCCCGGGAATTACCCCGGATCGAGCACGGGAGCGAGCACCGGAACAGACACCGGAACGAGCACCAGGCCGATAACCGGATGGGCACCGGCCCGATTCCGGCCGATTCCGGGGCCGGAATTCCGAGGGCTGCTGCCGATCGTCCTACCCGCGCCCGTCACGGACGGACGATCGGCAGCAGCAGCTCGTCGACGATCTCCTCCGGATCGAGCTGCACCGCGTCCCCGCCGCACATCTTGATCCGGTACAGCATCAGTGCCGGCACCAGGTCGGTGACCAGCGGGGTGACCGCCCCGGGGCGGACCTCGCCGCGTGCGGCGCCGTGCTCCAGCACCTCGGCCATCAGTGCGGTCGTCGGCTCGACCACCCGCTCGAACACGATCTCCACGAAGGCGTGCGCCCGCTGGTGGTCGAGCTCGCTCATGATCGCCCGGACGGCGGCGCCCAGCTCGCTGAACATCGCGGCGCGCAGCCTGGCCACCACCTCCAGCAGGTCCCCGCGCAGGCTGCCGGTGTCGGGGGCCGACGCGCCGGGCGGCAGGCTGTTCCGCAGCGCGTCCATGACCAGTTCCTCCTTGGAGGACCAGCGGCGGTAGAGCGCGGCCTTCCCGGTCTGCGCAGCGGCGGCCACCCCCTCCATGGTCAGCCGGGCGTAGCCGTCGGTGGTGAGCTGCTGGAGGACCGCCTCGTAGATGGCGCTCTCCAACGCCTCGCCGCGTCGCCGCAGCGGGGCGCCCGTCACCGGTCCTCGCACGGCATCCGTATCAGTGGTCATGGCTGCGCACCTTCTTCAGTCGCCCTTCCTCGATCCCACCGGTACACACATTCTCCCGCGCCGTGGTTCTCCGATCCGCCAGTATCCGCGAATGGTGAAAGGCGCTCGGCCGCCCACGCAATGGCGAATGCGTTTCTCCCTCACGGGCCCACTGTCATGGGCCTACTGTCGATGTTAGTGAACGAACCCGTTCCCTCCCACCCCCTCCGCCTTTGCACCCTTGCACCGAGTTCCCAAGTGGCCGAGTTGCAAAGGATGTTCGCCCCGCTACGCTTCCAGAAGAGGCTCCCGCGGTTGCGAAACCACCCCCCGACCGGAACGCGGGGGTGTCCCGTGCAACTCAGCGGAGCCCGGCCGCGGAGGTGCCGGACACCAGACCAGCTGCCGCCCGCACCGGCATCACGCACAGTGACCGTCCTCGCGCTCAGCGGGACCGGAACAGGACCCTCGCCCCATGCGGATGGGGCAGGACCGGCGGTGGTATGGAGGAGCAGGTCGGAGCGGCCGGCCTGCGGAACCCACCGTGGAGGTCACCATGACCGACAGAACGGTCGGCACGGCGCTGATGGCGGCCGGTGCGGCCGCGCTCTTCGCCGCCGTGAGCCTCGCCGCAGCCGCCCGGGCGTGCAGGTGCCCGGTCAGGAGCGTCGAGAGCGTCAAGGGCAGCCGCAGGCCGAAGCCGCGACCCCACCTCGGGCACGGTCACGGCGGCGGCCCGGCCAAGCCCCATTGCCCCAATCCGCCGAACTGCAATTGATTCCGTTGTCAACCCTTGTGCTCCTTGATCCCCCGCAGGTCCCGCCCCCGGCCGACCGCCCGTCGCGCCGGGGGCGGTGGCGTGCCACCGAAGGGGCGTCCGCACTCAGCCGCCCGCGGGCCGGCGCGGGAGGACCGCGTGCACCCGGGTGCCGCGGCCCAGGGCGTCGACGGTGCAGCTGCCGCCGATCTCCGCGGCCCGCTCGGACATCGACCGCAGTCCCACCCCCGGGTGCGCCGGCCCACTGCGGCCCGGGCCCTGGCCGTCGTCCTCGACGACGAGTTCCAGCGCCCCGGCGTCCACCCGGACGGACACCGTGGCGCTGCTCGCCCGGGCGTGCCGCAGCACGTTGTTGAGCGCCTCCGCGGTGATCCGGTAGACGGCGACCTCCACGGCGGCGGGCAGTTCCGGCAGCGGATCCGGCTCCAGCCGGGCGGTGACGGCGAGGTCGGTGCCGCTGAAGGTCTCCGCGAGCCGGTCCAGCGCCCGGGACAGTCCGTAGTCGCCCAACGCGGTGGGCCCGAGCCGGTCGGTGACCCGCCGGACCTCCCGGACCGCCGAGGCGAGGTCGTCCGCGACCCGCTCCAGCGCGCCGGAGAACAGCGCCGGGTCGTCCACCGCGGCCGCCCCCTGCAGCCGCAGCCGCAGGCCGGCCAGCAGCGGGCCGAGTCCGTCGTGGATGTCGCGGCGCAGCTGGCGGCGCTCCTCCTCGCGGGCCGCGACGATCTGCTCGCGGCTCGCCCGGAGGTCCTCCATCAGCTGGAGGGAGGCGACGGCGGGCGCGGCCTGGTCGGCGAGCGAGCGCAGGATGTCGCGGTCGCTGTCGTCGAGGGTCTGCTGGCCGGGGCGCGGGGCGACGGTGAGCCGTCCGATCTCGGCGCCCCGGTGGACCAGGGCGAAGCCCTCGCCGCGGCCGGAGCGGTCGCCGACGGCGGCCAGCGGGCGTTCGCCACCACGGGTGGAGACGGTCAACGCCACACCGGACAGCCGGAGTTCGTCACTGACCGTGGCGCACAGCACGGCCGGCACGTCCTGCGGGTCGACGGTCTGGCTGACCCGTCCGGCGAGGCTGCGCAGCACCTGGTACGGCTGGGCGCGCGCGCCGTAGTACCAGCGGTCGACGACGCCGGAGGCCCAGCCCACGCCCCGCGGCAGGCCGGCCGCGAGCAGGAAGACGAGGGCGACCAGCAGCAGCGCCCCGGCACCGCGCCGCCCGGGCATCAGCATGGTGGAGAGCACACAGGCCACCAGCACGAACACCACGACCAGTCCGGCGGCGATCAGCAGGCCGACCAGGACCCTCCGGGCCGCCCGGTCGAGCCGCCAGGAGCCGTCCCGGACGACGACGGCAGCCAGGGTGAGCGTCCACAGCGCGGAGGCGACCGCGAAGGCGACGTACGAGGGCGTGCTCTGGTCGTCGAAGTAGTAGCCGAGTTCGGCGCCGCCCCACAGCAGGTAGACGCCGAGGGCGAGCAGGACGTTCTGCCGGCGCCGCTTGGGCACCCCCCGGGTGCGGGCGAGCGGGACCAGGATCACCAGGACGGTCAGCACCACGAACACGACGAGCTGGGTGAGGTGCATCCGGTCGTTGAACGTCCGCAGCCACTCGGCGACGGTGCTGCCGGCGAGCGGGTTGGGCCGGCCGAACACCGTGGGCTGGTAGACGTAGTAGCCGGCCTGGGGCAGCATCCACAGGGCCAGGGCGCCGATCGCGTACCACCACCGGCGGCTCGGCAGGGTCCCGTACGGCAGCCACAGTGGCAGCGCGTGCCAGATGGTGCCGCTGACGGTGTATCCGGCCGACACCAGGACCACCACGGCTCCGACGACCCGCGAGTCGCCCACCTCGCCCCAGACCGGGGCCTGGGCGGCGAGCGGCACGATCAGCGCCGTCCCGTACGCGAGCAGCACCCAGCCGAGCTGGTTGCCCGGGCGGTGCGCATGCAGCAGCACCCCGCCCGCGACGGCGGCGAGGCCGTAGCCCAGGACCGCCAGGTGGTGGGCGGGTTGGGAGATCCCGGGGACGCCCTGGTGGCTCAGGACGTAGCCGATCCACAGACCCCCGGCCACCAGGCAGACGACGGCGCACAGGCCCGCCATGACCAGTTGCCGCTCCGCCGGGCCGGACCGGGGCCGCCCCCAGGCTCTCCGCGCACTCTCCGCAGCCATGAGCACCCCTTCCTCTCCGCGACCCACCGGATGCCAGCAGTCTCCTGCACCCGGTGTCCCGGGCACATGAGGCAGTGGCCCCGGCGGGGCGCGGCACCCCGGACGGGGGCCGAGGGGGTGGTCTCCGCCGGCGCCTACAGGCTCAGGTCGACGGCGAGGCAGTTGTAGAACGTCCAGGAGCCTTCGGGGTTGTACGGGTCGCCTGCCTGGCCGCTCGGCCCGGTGTCCACCCCTTCGGTCATGTCCTCGAAGCGGATGCGCTCGGGCAGGCTGCCGTAGCGCGCGTGCCGCGCTTCGGCGGCGGGGTCGCGGGCGAGGTCATCGTTCATCCGCTCAGCGTGCGCCTTGATACATCACCTGTCAAGGTGGTGACGATTCCGAGATGCCCCTCGCCGAGCCGGCCGGCCACACGTGTTTGACCGATTCCCCACTCTCCGAGGCCCTGCCTGAGGCATCGTTACCCGGGGCGGGCCACGGCGGACTCATTCACGACACACTCGTCCACGAACACACTCGTCCACCCACACGAAGAGCAGTGCGAAGGAGAACGTTCATGGTCAACCCGGACACGGCCGGCCAGGGCCTCGCGCAGGAGACGGTGTCGGCGGCGCTCGACCGCGCCGCTGCGACCGCCCACCTCAACGCGTTCATCACACTCGACGCCGAGGGGGCACTCGCCGAGGCAGCCCGTCACGACGCCCGGGGCGACGCTCGGGGTGATCGTCGGGGCGAGCAGGCCCACTGGTGCCTCGTCGTCAAGGACAACATCCATGTCGCGGGGCTGCCCAACACCGCGGGCACCCCCGCGCTCAAGGGCTTCGTCCCCGACGCCGACGCGCCGGTGGTCCGATCCCTGCGCACGGCGGGGGCGATCGTCCTCGGCAAGACGAACATGCACGAGCTGGCCCTGGGTGCCACCTCCTGCAACCACACCTTCGGCGCCGTCGGCAACGCCACCGACCCGGCCCTGTTCGCGGGCGGCAGCAGCGGCGGTACGGCCGCGGCGGTGGCGGCGGGCGTCGCGGAGGCCGGGCTCGGCACCGACACCGGCGGTTCCATGACCATCCCGGCCGCCCTCAACGGGATCTACGGCCTGCGCCCCAGCGCCGGGCGCTACCCCTCGGCGGGTCTCACGCCACTGTGCCCCACGCGGGACACGCCCGGTCCGATGGCGAACACCCTCGACCGCCTCCTGACGCTGGACACCCTCCTCACCGGGGAGACCGGGAGTCCGCAGGACCCGGAACGCCCGCTCCGGCTGGGCCTGCCGAGGCACGTGTTCACCGAGGACCTGGAGGGCCCCGTCCGGGACGCCTGGGAGGCGGCCGTCGACCGTCTCGCCGCGGCGGGGCACACCTGGGTCCCCGTGGACACGGCGCACCTGGTCGCGTACGACTCCCGGATCGGATTCCCGCTCGTCTTCGGCGAGTTCGCCGCCGCTCTCGGCCGCTACCTCGAGGAACACCGCGCCGGGCTCACGCCGGCCGACGTCCTCGACGCGGCGGGCGACCCGGTCATGGCGGAGACGCTCAAGGCGACCGCCCTGCCCAGCGGCCCGGGCCACCCGGGGCCCGCCGCGCTGCAGGGGGCGCTCGCGCAGCGGCAAGCGATGCAGGCGGCCTACGCGGACCTGTTCGCGGCCGACGGCCTGGACGCGATCCTCAGCCCCACCGTCCCGGTGTGCGCCCGGCCGCTGCGCCGCTTCGAAGACTCCCTCCCCCTCAACGGGCAGGACGCGCCCACGTTCTTCACCCTGATCCGCAACACCTCCCCCGCGGCCACGGCCGGTCTGCCCTCGGTGACGGTGCCGCTTCCCGTCACCGCGTCCCCGCCGGTCGGACTGCAGCTGATCGGGCGTCGGATGGCCGACCGGGACCTGCTGTCGGTGGCCGTGCGGGTCGACGCCCGCCTGCGGCGCGGGTAGCCGGCCCGACCCGTCACCACCTTGACAGGTGACTCGACGCCACGACAAACTCATCACCAGTCAGAGCGGTGACGGGTCGGCGCGTCCGGCCCGTCCACTGCCGAAATGTCCGAAAGGGGTTTGTCGTGGTGAGCATCAAGGGTGGACGCAAGCGAGTAGTGACGGGTGCGGTCTCGGCGCTCACGGCGGGTCTCGCGCTCTGCGCGCTCACCCTCCCGAGCTCCGCCAGCGGCGCGACCGGCGCCGCCGAGGCCGACGGCTTCGGCGGCCGCGCCAAGCCGACCATCGTCCTGGAGCACGGCGCCTTCGCCGACGGCTCCAGCTGGAACGCCGTCGTCGCCGAACTGCGCGCCGACGGCTACCCCGTAGTCGCCGCCGCCAACCCGCTGCGCGGTCCGGCCTCCGACGCCGCCGCCCTGCGCACCGTCCTCGACCACATCAAGGGCCCGAAGATCCTCGCCGGACACTCCTACGGCGGCAACGTCATCAGCGAGGCCGCCACCGACGACCCCGACGTCAGGGCCCTCGTCTACGTGGCCGCCTTCCTGCCCGCCCCCGGCGAGACCGCCCTGGAGCTCACCGGCAAGTACCCGGGCTCCACCCTCCCCGACGCCCTCGACCCCGTCACCTACCGACAGGGTGACGGCAGCACCGGCACCGACCTGTACATCCGGCAGGACAAGTTCCGCCACCAGTTCGCCGCCGACGTCCCCGCCGGCCAGGCCGCGCTGATGGCCGCCGAACAGCGCCCGATCGCCCAGGCCGCGCTGGAGGAGAAGGCCACCAGCGCCGCCTGGCAGACCAAGCCCAGCTGGTCCATCGTCACCACGCGCGACCTCAACATCCCCGCCGCGGTGCAGCGTTACATGGCCGAGCGCGCCCACGCCCACACCACCGAGGTGGTCGCCTCGCACTCCGTCGCCGTCTCCCACCCCCGCCTCGTCGCGGACGTCATCGAGCAGGCCGCCCGCGCCACCGCCCGCTGACCGCCCCACGCCCGGTCCCGCCGCCCAGTACCGCCGGAAACGGCCGTACTGGGCGCAGCCGTACGGCGGTCCGCAGCGGGTCGCGACGGGTCGCACCGGGCCGCGGCGGCTTCGGGCAGCACACATGTGTCTCGGCCCGGGCGCGGCCGGAGGCTGCGCCACCCGAATATGTCGGCCTGTACCAGGTGACGGAACACCTGCGGGACATCTAGTCTCTTGCGTCAGGGTGGCGGACATGTGTCGGACGGCCACCGGCTCGGAAGACCGCACGCAGCGTGTGGACGAAGACGCGTCGGCGGGTGTCAGTCGCCGCGGCGCGAAGGATGTGGGGAACGTTGGAATCGATCGACTGGACCATGGTCGGCCGCGCACACGAGCAGGAGGTGCTGTCCGACTTCGTGACGGCCTCCGGGGGCCGGGCCCTCGTCCTGCAGGGTGACACGGGGGTGGGAAAGAGCACCCTGCTGGACCACGTCGCCGACCTCGCGTCGGGCCGACGGCTCAGCGAGGAGCACGCCAAGGAGCACGGCGAGCCGCACCGGGTGATCAGGGCGGTCGGGGTCGAGGCCGAGTGGGAGCTGCCGTTCGCCGGCCTGCACCAGTTCCTCTACCCGCTGCTCCCCGACATGGACCGGCTGGACGACGGCCACCGGGCGGTCCTGGACGTCGTGTTCGGCCGGAGCGAGGGGCCGCCGCCCTCGGTCATGACCCTCGGCATCGCCGTCCTCGACCTGCTCTCCCTCGCGGCCTCGCGGCGGCCCCTCCTGCTGGTGCTCGACGACGGCCAGTGGCTGGACACCCCGAGCACCGAGGTGTGCGGGTTCGTGGGGCGGCGGCTGACCGGCAGTTCGGTGAAGCTCGTCGTCGGCCTGCGTTCCGACGTGCCCTCCGGCTTCGACACGGCCGCGCTGCCCCGACTGCCGGTGACCACGCTGTCGGAGCGCGCCTCGGAGGAGCTCCTGGACCTGCACCACCCCGGCCTGGCCCCCCAGGTCCGCCGCCTGGTCCTGGACGAGGCCCAGGGGAACCCGCTGGCGCTGCTGGAACTGCCGCCCCACGTACTGCGCAGCGGCCGACCGGCCGGCGACCGCGCAGAGCCCTTCGGGTACGCCGGCATCCCTTTGCCCCGGCGCCTGCAGCAGGTGTACGGCGCCCGCATCGAGGCGCTGGGTGGGGCCGTGCGCGCGGAGCTGCTGCGCGGTGCCCTGGACGGCGCCGGCGCGGGCACGGCGGGTGCGGCCGGCAACTCCCGCCGTACCCGCTATCGGATGACGGACGCCGCCGAGGCCGCGGACGGCGGGCTGCTGGACGTCGACCCGTTCAGCGGCGACCTGGTCTTCCGGCACCCGCTGGTGCGGTCGACGGTCGTCCAGCTGGCGACCCCCAACGAGCGGCGCGCGGCGCACGCTGTCCTCGCGCGGGTGCACCGCGAGGACGTGGAACGGCACGCCCTGCACCTGGCGGCCTCGATGGTCGACCCGGACGAGCGGGTCGCGGCCGCGCTGGAGGCCGCCGCCGACTCCGCGACCCGGCGCGGCAGCGCGGTGGCCGCCGTGGCCTGGCTGACCCGGGCGGCGGAGCTGAGCGAGGGTCACCGGGAGCGGTCCCGGCGGCTGGGCGACGCGTCGTTCATCGCCGGTCACGCCGGTCTGCTGGACCGGGCCCAGCAGCTCGTCCGCTCGGACGGCGCGGCCGGGACGGGCGAGTCGCCGGCCTCGGTGGTCGCGTCGGCCTACGTCGCGCTGTACGAGGACGGGGACGTGCGCTCCTCGCGGCGCCAGGTCCTGGCGGCGATCGAGGGCGTCCGCGACAGCGGGGTGCGGGAGCCGAGCGAGGTGCTCACCCGGCTGGTCAACCTGCTCCTGGCCATCAACCAGTACGCGGGCGACGAGACGGCGTGGGAGCGGACCCACGAACTCCTCGGCTCGCTGGGCGACCTGGTGTCCGCCAACTCCCGGATCTACCAGGACGCGTGGGGCGACGTGGTCCGGCGCGGGGCCGGCGTGCGGGCGCGGGTGGAGCGGGAGTTCGCCGACCTCGGCAGGCTCGAGCCGTGGGACATCAGCCGGCTGTCCGTCGCCGCGTACCATGTGGACACCCTCAGCCAGTACCGGCCGCACCTGCAGCGCACCGTCGACCGCGAGGTGGAGACCGGCGCCATGGTGTCCGGCATGACCATGCTTCACCTGATCATGCTCGACCAGATCGCCGTCGGTGAGTGGGACGAGGCCGAGCGGACCGGAGAGCGCGGACTGCGGCTGACGACGGCGCACGGGCACGCCCTCTTCGCTCATCACACCCGCGCGTACCTCGGCCTGCTGGCCGCGCTGCAGGGCCGGGCGGAGCGCGCGCGGGAGCTCCAGGCCGCCGTCGACGCCTGGGCCCGCCCGCGCGGCGTCGGCTTCCTCACCCAGATAGCCGACGCGATCGGCACCACCGCCGCCCTCGGCGAGGGCGACTACGAGGCCGCCTACCTCCACGCCATCGGCATCACGCCCCCCGGCTCCTTCGCGCCCTACGCCCACCAGGCCTCCCGCACGCTCCTCGACCTCGTCGAGGCGGCGCTGCACACCGGCCGCTCCGAGCAGGCCCGTCGGCACGCGCTCGCCGCCCGCGAGGCCGACCTGCCCGACATCTCGCCCCGCCTCGCCGTCATCACCCACGGCGCGCTGGCCATGACCGCCGCCGACCCGGCCGAGGCCGCCGAGATGTACCGTCGCGCCGAAAGCCACCCGGCCGCGCCCGGCTTCCCGTTCGAACTCGCCCGCATCCGCCTCGCCCACGGTGTCCGCCTGCGCCACTCCCAGGGGCGGAAGGCGGCCCGACCGGCGCTGACCCTCGCCGCCGAGGCGTTCGAACGGCTCGGTGCGGCCGCCTGGGCCGAGCGCGCCCGGGTCGAACTGCGCGCCGCCGGCGCCTCCCCGCTCGCCTCCTCGACCCATCTCGCGGCCCTGACCTGGCAGGAACGCCGGATCGCGGACCTCGCCGCCGGCGGTCTCACCAACAAGGAGATCGGCGCCCGGATGCACCTGTCGCCGCGCACGGTCAGCTCCCACCTCTACCGCGTCTTCCCCAAACTGGGCATCACCTCCCGGGCCGCCCTGCGCGACGCCCTGGGCGCGCTGCCCGACGAGCGGAACGCGTGAACTCCAGGATCGCCCGGACAGGGGCCGCGGACGACAGTCGAATGACTGAAGATCGACGGTCGACTTACCTATGAACGGCGACGCCGGGACGGCGAGAGTGGGGCGGACCGACGTCCGCCACAGGGAAGGACCCACCCGTCATGAGCGGCCACCGGCCAGGTGCCCGGGCGAACCGAACGACACCCGGCGTACCCGACCTCACCCTGGACATCGAGCGCGTCCTTGGCCTCTCCGCCCGGCAGGCGGTCCGGGCCGGGTTCCGGTACGACCCGGAGCACCCCTTGGTGGTGTCCGTGGAGTTGCGCGTCGACGGCGGCCCCTGCGTGCGGTGGCGCATCGGTCGGGACTTGCTCCGGCGCGGGCTGTCCGCGCGCAGCGGGCTCGGCGACGTCCAGGTCCGGCCGTCGGAGCGCGCGGACGGTACGGAAGGGGCGGAGGGTACGGAAGGGGCGGACGGTACGGACCGGGCGACCGCGTGGCTCCGGCTGGTCTCCGCCGACACCGCGGCCCTGTTCGAACTGCCCGTCGCACCCCTGGCGAAGTGGCTGGCGCACACCTACGAGGCGGTCCCCGCGGGACACGAACTCGCCGCCGTCGACTGGGACACCATCACCACCGGCCTGCTCGACGCCCGGTGACCCCGGCCCCCTCTCCCCGAGCGGCATCATGACACCTCAGCATCGTCACCTTCTTGACTGGTGACGCCTTGCCATGGAACCCTGTCGTCACCGGCCAGAACGGTCACTCTTCGGTGAGGAAACCCCACATGACAGTCGTACGGTTCCATCTCGTCTCCACGCTCGGCCCGGAGGAGGTCCTGGCGGTACTGACCGACTTCGGCCCCTCCCGCACCGAGACCTGGCCCACGATCGACGCGAAGCACTTCGAGGTCCACGACCTCGGCGACACCTGGGCCGAGGTCACCGAGGGCACCGCCGCCGCCTGGGAACGCGCACGGTACGAGTGGAAGCCGGGCGGCGACACCGTCACCATCACCACCCTCGACTCCAAGCTCTTCGGAGCCGGCGGCGGCTGGGTCTTCCGGATGACCCCCGAGGGCAACGGCACCCGGGTCGACGTCGAGCTCACCCGGCAACCCGCCACCGTCAAGGGCAAGGTGCTCGCCGCCCTCCTCCCGGTGGCCGCTCCCCCGTCCCTGCGCAAGTCCTTCGCGGGGCCCCTGCGGGCCAAGTGACCTGTCCCGCAGCCCTGTTCGGCGGGGCCACGGCGGAAAACGGAAGACCGAGAGGGGCCGACAGCGCGAGCTGTCGGCCCCTTCGCCATGCCCATTCCGGGCCCCGAGGTCGACGCGGCCGGGCGGTGGAACCGTCAAATGACGGTGCGTCCGACAGGCCGCGCGCGGCACGCCGAGCCGTCGCGGCCGCGTGAACTCCCCCGCATCGCACCGGGCCTTCACCGTCAAGTGACCGATGTGCGGGGGCCGCCCCGGGCGAAGAGTGGGGGCCGCACAGTTCGCACCTCGGAGGGGAACGCCTGCCATGTACCGCGACCAACCGCCTCTGCGGGCACGTTCGACGCCCGCACACCTGCCCTCGCTGCTCCTGGACATCGACCGGATGCTCGACGAGTTCACCCGGCTTCCCGTGCAGGCGGAGTTCCGGTTCGATCCGGCGACGCCCGCGGTGATCACCGTCGAATTCCTCGCGGAACGCGGCCCGATCCTCATCTGGCGGTTCGGCCGCGAGCTCCTGCACCGCGGCCTGACGACGATGAGCGGCTGCGGCGACGTCCGGATGTGGCCGGCACAGCCCGACGAGCGGGCCTCCTCCTGGCTGCTCCTCGAAACCCCGGAGCTGGAAGCCATGTTCGAGCTGCCGACCGGGCGGCTGGCGGCCTGGCTGGACGCCACCTACCGGATCACCCCGGCCGAGGCGGAGCTGGACGGGATCGACTGGGACGGATTCCTCCGCGGGCTGCTCGACCGCCCGGGAGCGCCGTCCGAATGAGCCCGGCCGGCCGCTTGCCGTGAGGATGACTTGCCGCCCCGCGCGTCACCTGTCAGAGTGGTGACGAATAGGTGTCGTCGATCCACGGGCGAGCATGTTCACACGTGTGCCGCCCCGGTGGCCCATGACGACGCCGCACCGCAGGCCGCACACGCGGCGACCAGGAGGAATGACATGAAGAGCACCAACCCGGTCTTCTCCCGTTGGGGCGCCGCCCGCGCCGCCACCCTCACCGACGCCTCGGTGCGTCAACCGGTCGGCGCCATGGCCGGAGGCCCGTCGGCGGGCGGCTTCCGGACCGCCGACACCCCCGCCGACACCCTCACACCTGACGCTCCGACCGCTTCCACCGCTTCCACCGCGATGACCCTGGACGACGTCGTCGTACGCACCGCGACGACGCTCGGCACCGTGACGCTGGCGGCGGTGCTCTCCTGGCTCCTCCTGCCGGTCGACGAGGCGCACCTCGGCCTCTCGTACGGGATCGCCGTGGGTGCCGCCGTCGTCGCATTCGCGCTGTCGATGCTCCAGGCCGTCAGGCGGCTGCCGTCCCCGGCCCTGATCCTCGGCTACGCGGCGTTCGAGGGCGTCTTCCTCGGCGTGGTCTCCAGCGCGACCTCGACCTACCTCGCCCCGGGCGTGGTCGTTCAGGCGGTCCTCGGCACCTTCACCGTGTCGGCGGCCGTGCTCGTCGCCTACCGGATGCGCTGGATCCGGGTCACCCGCCGGTTCGCCGGGTTCCTCACCGCCGCCGCGGCCGGCTTCCTCCTGCTGCTCCTCGCCGACCTCCTCTTCTCCGCCTTCGGCGCGGGCCACGGCCTCGGCTTCCACAGCGGCGGCCTCGGCCTCCTTTTCGGCGCGATCGGGGTCCTGCTCGGGGCGGGCTTCCTCGCCCTGGACTTCCGGCAGGTGGAGGACGCCCTCGCCGAGGGCGCGCCCCGCGAGGACGCGTGGCTGGCCGCCTTCGGTCTCACCACGACGCTGGTGTGGATCTACCTCGAGGTGCTGCAGGTCCTGACCATCTTCAACAACAACGACAACTGAGCTTCCCCGCTGGGGTTTTCCCCGACTGGGTTCCCCCGACGCCGGAGGGGCATGCGCGGCGCGCATGCCCCTCCGGCGTGTCCGCCCACGGGTCGATCGACGCGCTGCCGCCGTCGGGCGAGCTCGACCCCTCCGAGGCCTCCGAGGCCTCCGAGGCCTTCGACGCCCCTCTGCCCCTCTGCCCCTCTGCCCCTCTGCCCCTCTGCCCCTCTGCCCCTCTGCCCCTCTGCCCCTCTGCCCCTCTGCCCCTCTGCCCGCCACGATCATCGCCGATGCCACGCACCCGGGCCAGAGAGCGATGCCACGCACGCAGGCCCCGGAGCAACGCGACGGACCCGGGCCGCGGGAACGCAAAGGTCCCGGCCCGCGACACGGGGGGCGCGGGCCGGGACGGTACCGGAGGGGATTCAGTGCCGGGAGGGAAGGACGCAGCGGAAGCTGCTGGCGGCGGCCGGGTCGCCGTGGCCGGTGTAGCGGGACACCTTGGGGTAGGCGCACACGTCGCGGCTGACGTTCTGCCCGGCGGCGTCGACCAGGGTGGCGGGCAGCGTCCTGGGGGCCTTGCCCTGCTCGACCCAGGCGGTCAGCGCGGCGAGGTCGTCGATGGTGCCGGCGCCCTTGTTGAGGCCGCAGTGGCCCGCGCCCGGGACGAGGAAGAGCCGGTAGAAGTCGTCGACCCGCTTGGTGCCGCCCATCGTCCGCTCGACCTGCCGGCGGTAGTCGACGGTTCCCTGGGTGGGGATGTACTGGTCGGCTTGGCCGTGCCAGGTCAGGAGCTTGCCGCCGGAGTCGCGGAAGGCGGAGAGGTCGGGGTCGTCGGTGCCGATGATCCGGTCGTACTCGGCCCGGGACTGCTCGAACAGCTGGGTGAACTGGTCGTAGGTGATGGTCGAGACGTCGAACGACGGCTGCTTCTTCAGCCAGGTCGCGACCCAGAGCTCGGGCACCGGGAACGGTGCGCCCTTGGCCACGCCGTTCGCGTCGGGGGCGGTGCCGGCCAGTGCCGACAGGTCGGCCCCGACCGGGACACCGGGCCACAACTTCCGGCCCGAGGCGGTGCGCGGGCCGTCCCATATCTTGCGCACCACGGCCGCGTCGGCCGCCGTGATGGTCAGCTCCTTGCCGTTGCACACCACCTTGGTGCCGATCAGCCGGCGGGGGTCGAAGTCGCACCGCGCCGCGTCGTTGAGGAGGTGGTCCTTGACGCCGTCGAGTGGGTCGCAGGCCTCGACGGCGGCGTCGGTGAAGGCCTTGAACTCGCAGGCGGACGGGTAGGTATTCTCGTTGTTCATGACGACCTGCGGCCACAGGGTGGCGACTTCGAACTCGTCCCAGTTGACGGCGGGCGCGTTGGCGAGGATGCCGTCGAAGTCGTCGGGGTAGCGCTGGGCTTCCATGTAGCCCTGGCGTCCGCCGGTGGAGCAACCGTTGAAGTAGGAGTAGGCGGCGCCCCGCCCGTACGCGGCGGCGACGACCTCCTTGCCGACGATCGCCGCCTCGTGCTGGGACCGGGAGGCGAGGTTCTCGAGCAGCGCGGTGTTGACCTGCCCCTTGCCGTTCAGCGCCCAGCTGACGTCGATGGCGTCGCCGAGCCCGGCATCGGTGGTGGTCCCGGCGTACCCGTTCTTGACCGCGGTGCCCAGTCCGACGTTGTTGTCCCCGGCCGCGTAGGCGCTGCCGCCGACGGCCTGGAAGCGGCCGTTCCAGCCGCTCAGGGGGAGCCAGGTCCGCACCTTGGCATGGTCGTTGTCGCCGGGGTGGGTGATCGTGACGGTCACCTCGCAGTAGGCGGGGACGCCGGTCACCATGCCGCCCACGACCCCGGTCCCGTCGATGGTGCCGCCCTCCTGGCGAAGCGCCGTCACGGACTCCACCGTGGTGCCGGCGGGGGCCCGCACCGACACCGGCGAGCAGGAGAACGTGGCGGGTACGGAGCCGCTCCGGGCCTCCGCCGCCGCCATCGGCAGGTTCGCCGCGGCCAGGGCGGCGCCGGTCGCGAGCACGATCAGGAATCTCTTCATGGGTATCCCGTCCAGGTAGGTAGGTAGGTAGGTAGGTAGGTGCCCGGCCGCGAAGAAAGCGTGTGCGCGGCACATGAGCAGGGGGCTGGTCGAAAACATATCACCGGTCAAACAGGTGACGGTAGAGGTGTGGTGACGACAGGTCCGGTGGCGACGAGGGTCCGGTGACGCTCAGGCGTCCGACCGGTCCCGGGGCAGCCACCGGGAGTGGTGCCGCTCGGCCCAGGACCGGCGGACGTACCCGGTACGCATGCCGCGCCTCGACTCGGGGTCCTGGAACGCCTTGCACAGATGCCCGATCACCACGATGGCGATCGCCCAGGCCAGGACGTCGTGGACGAAGATCGCGCTGGTGCGGGAGATGGACGGCAGCAGCCCCGTGAACCACATCAGAAGTCCGGTGAACGCCATCACCAGCACGGCGCCGGCGATCCAGCCCGCGTAGAGCTTCTGCCCCGCGTTGAACTTGCCCGCCGGGCGCGCCCCGGGTTCCGTCCGGCGCCTGCGGGCGGCCCGCAGCCACTCCCGGTCGTACGGCGCGAAGCGGTTGAGCCTGCGCAGGTCCGCGCGGAACTCGGCGGAGAGCAGCCCGAGCAGGAAGGGCAGCGGCAACAGGATGCCCGACCACTCGTGGATCGTGACCATCAGGTAGCGCCGGCCGACGAGTTGGGCCAGCGGCCCGAAGTAGAGGCAGGCGGCGGAGGCCAGGCAGGCGAGCATCAGCCAGCCGGTGGCCCGGTGGACCATCCGCTCGGCGGTGCTGAAGCGGCGGACCCGGTCGACGCGGTGAGGCCGCCTCGCCGGGCCGGTCCGCCCGCGCGTCGCGTCAGGCCGCCTCGCCGTGCCGGTCCGCGTCGTCGAGCCAGCCGTCGACCGCATAGCCGCGCTCCTCCCAGTAGCCGGGGACGACCTTGTCGGTGACCGAGATGCCGGACAGCCACTTGGCCGACTTGTAGAAGTACATGGGCGCCACGTAGAGGCGGACCGGTCCGCCGTGGGCGTGGGTGATGGGCGCGTCCTGCATGGTCAGCGCCACCAGGACGTCCGCGCGGCGGGCCTGCTCCAGGGTGAGGCTCTCGGTGTAGGCGCCGTCGAAGCAGGTGAACCGGACCGCCGCGCCCGGGGAGCGCACTCCGGCGGCGTCGAGGAGGTCGGCCAGCTTCACCCCCTCGAAGGGCGTCCGGTCCACGCGCCAGCCGTCCGTGCAGAGCACGTCGTGGACGACCCGGGTCTGCGGCAGGGCACGCAGGTCGCCGAGCGTGTAGGTGGCCGGCCGGTCCACCAGTCCGTCGATCCGCAGTTCGTAGGTGGTCTCGTCCTTCTGCGGCACCGAACCGACGACGCTGTAGTAGCGGAAGCCGCCCGGGTTGGGCAGCAGTCCGGTCAGGCCCGTCGCGTCGTGCTCGGAGGCGGCGGCCAGGAACCGCTCCCAGCCGCGTTGGAGGTACGGCGCCGCGGCGAGCCCCGCGGCGCCCGCGCCGAGCATGCCGAGCACGGCACGCCGCCCGACCGGCGCGCCCTCGGCTCTCCGCTTCGGTTTTCCCGTCATGGTCAGTGCGCTCCTTCGAGGTGGCAGCCGCGCCGACGAGGCCGGGAACCCAGGCCGTCCGTGGTCGCGGGCACGTACACACGTGTGAACATCGTCGAACCGTCCCAGCATCATCACCGGTTCAATTGGTGACGATGCTGACATGGCCCTCCACGGCTGTCAACGAGCCGACACCGCCGGGCCGGTGAGAAATGACGGCCGCCTGCGAGCAACACCTGCTAGGCTGCATGTGACCTGACGTTCGTGTGATCGAGGAGTGGCAGACATGGCGGGTGACGACGACATCTCCGGGTGAGACCCGGATCTAACGGCCACCGGCCGGCGCTTCAGGAGCGCCGCAGCCGAAGTGGTCCGTTTCGTCGTACCCCCTTCCCCGTGCCTGCCCAGGGCAGAGCTCTCACTCCTGCCCTCAGTCTCCTTCGAGGTCACCTCCATGTCCGACGCCGCCATCGTCTGCTCCAACCTCTCCTTCGCCTGGCCGGACGACACTCCGGTCTTCCACGACCTGTCCTTCACCGTGCCCGCCCGCCGGACCGGCCTGGTCGCCCCCAACGGCTCCGGCAAGAGCACCCTGCTCAAGCTGATCGCCGGCGAACTCACGCCCACCACCGGCTCGGTGACCGTCGGCGGCACCCTGGGCTACCTCCGGCAGAGCCTCCCCCTGACCGGAGACCTCACGGTCGCCGAGGTACTCGACATCGCCGAGGTCGTCCGGGCCATCGACGCCGTGGAGTCCGGCGACGTCGACGAACGGCACTTCACCACCATCGGCGACGACTGGGACATCGAGGAGCGCACCCGCGCCCAGCTCGACCGGCTCGGCCTGGGCCACCTCGCCCTCGACCGCAGCCTGAGCACGCTCAGCGGCGGCCAGATCATCTCCCTCGGCCTCGCCGCCCAACTACTCAAGCGCCCCGACGTCCTGCTGCTCGACGAGCCGACCAACAACCTCGACGCCGACGCCCGGCACAAGCTCTACGACGTGCTGACGGACTTCAGCGGCTGCCTGCTGCTGGTCAGCCACGATCGCGCGCTGCTCGACCGCATGCAGGGCATCGCCGAACTCGACGGCGGCGAACTGCGCTTCTACGGAGGCGACTTCACCGAGTACGAGGAGGCCGTGCGGGCCGAGCAGGAGGTCGCTGAGAAGAACGTCCGCAACGCCGAGCAGGAGCTGAAGCGGGAAAAGCGCGAGATGCAGCAGGCCCGCGAACGCGCCGAGCGCCGCGCGAGCAACGCCGCCCGCAACCTCAAGAACGCCGGTCTGCCCCGCATCTTCGCGGGCACCATGAAGCGCGGCGCCCAGGAGGCGGCGGGCCGGTCCGGCCAACTGCACGCGGCCCGGGTCAGCGACGCCAAGTCCCGGCTCGACGAGGCCGGGCGCGCGCTACGCGAGGAGCAGCGACTCTCCCTGGAGCTGCCCGACACCCAGGTACCCGCCGGGCGCAACCTCTTCCTCGGCGAGGGCCTGCAAGTCCGGCACGCCGGCCGGGCCGTGTTCGCCGACGGCGGCGTCGACCTGAACATCCGCGGCCCCGAACGCATCGCGCTCACCGGGCCCAACGGCGCGGGGAAGTCCACCCTGCTGCGGCTGATCACCGGCGACCTCACGCCGGACGACGGGCAGGTCACCCGCAGCGACGGCCGGATCGCCTACCTCTCGCAACGGCTGGACCTGCTGGACCCGGACCTCACCGTGGCGGAGAACTTCGCCGCGTTCGCGCCCGAGCGGCCCGAGACGGAGCGGATGAACCTGCTCGCCCGCTTCCTGTTCCGCGGCGCCCGGGCGCACCTGCCCGTCCGGGTGCTCTCCGGCGGCGAGCGGCTGCGCGCCACCCTGGCCTGTGTGCTGTGCGCCGAACCGGCCCCCCACCTGCTGCTGCTCGACGAACCGACCAACAACCTCGACCTGGTCAGCGCCGGCCAGTTGGAGAGCGCGCTCCAGGCCCACCAGGGCGCCTTCCTGGTGGTCAGCCACGACGAGCGGTTCCTCACCGAGATCGGGGTGAACCGCCGGCTGCGGCTGGCCGACGGGGCACTGCGGGAGACCGGGGGCCCCGGGGTGTGACCCGCCGGTGTGTGGCGTGGCCTGCGTCCGAGGCTTCGTGCCCGGCGGGCCCGCCACCGCTCACAGCCCGTAGGCGGCCCCCACCCGCCTGCCCGGTTCTTGCGCCCCTCACAGTCACCTGTCAGGATGGTGATGTGAACCTTGACCATGTCTTCGTGTGCGGGCACCCGGCCCTCGACTTCGCGGCGACCCTCCGCGCGCGGCGCTCGACCCGGTTCGAGATGTTCGTGACGCCCGAGCGGCTGAACGCCTGGTACCTGGACTGCGGACTCGTGGACACCATCACGCCCGGCGACGAGCAGGACGTCCGGGACGCGAAGACCGTGCGCGAGGCCGTCTACCGCCTCGTCACCAACCGCCTCTCCGAGGAGGAGTTCGACCGCGAGGCCCTCGCCGTGCTCAACGGCGCCGCGCGCAAGGCCCCCGTGACGCCGCAACTCACCATGACCGGGCGGCACAACGAGGCGACGCCCGAGCAGGCCCTGGCCACCGTCGCGCGGCACGCCGTCGAACTCCTCAGCGGCCCGGACGTCCCCTTGATGAAGGAGTGCGGCAACCCGGAGTGCACGCGGATCTACATCGACCGCTCCCGGGGCATGCGCCGCCAGTGGTGCGGCATGGATTCCTGCGGCAACAAGATCAAGGCCGCCGCCTACCGCGCCCGGAAGAAGACCGCGCCGGCCCTGGGTGTGCGCTGACCCCACCGACCGACATGTTCCGCCCCGACCGCGCCGGCACCCTCGGCATGGGTACCATGCAACACCACCCATCTCGAGGAAGTGAACGGTTGTGACCCGCCAACCAGCCTCCACACTCCGGTCCCGGTACGTGGAACAGGTCGCATCGGACCTGGAGAAGAACCACCGGCGACAGCAGGAGCTGGAGGAAGCGATCAGGGTGCTGAAGCAGGAGGAAGCCCTCCTGGTCGACATCCTGTCCCTCGCCGAGCGGTACGAGGGTTTCTCGGACCCGTCGCGTCTGCCCGAACAGACCCAGGACGAGCCCGTCGCCGCGCAGGCGCGACCGGCGGCGCACGCGACGAAGGCCGACGCGAAGGAGAACTCGCGCCGGCCTCTGCTCGGTGACCTCCTGGCGGACCTGCTGGGTCACCACGACGAGCCCTGCCCCGCGAAGGAGTTGCGCGAGGAGCTCATGGCGACGTACCCGAAGCGCAACCCCACGCCTCAGGTGGTACGGAACACCCTGGAATCCCTCGTGGCCAAGGGGCGCGTCCGGCGCCACAAGCAGGAGCGCACCGTCCTGTACACCCTCGTGACGCCGGGCGTTACCGACTGACCCACCGGCCCGCCGGCGCCACCACCCTCACCTGCGGCAGGTCACACGCGCCGCGTCACACGAAGTACCACGCTCCGGGACCGTACCCCGACGACACCACGGTTTCCGCCCAGTTCCACACCTGTGCGCCGTCCGGCCAAGGCCACTCCCCTGAACGCTCCGGGCCCCGGCTCCGGCTGCGCCGCTCCGCAGGGCCCGTGGAACACCGGTCAGGGGCGTGACGACGGTGCGCGGCCGCCCGTTGATACGTGTGTGTCGTGGCGGCCATCTCCGGCCCTCGCTCTCCGGTCGGCGGTGCGGTGTGACGGCGGTGCTGCGTGACGGTGGGAGCGGGTCCCGTGCGGCGGGGGTTCCGCACGGGACCCGCCGTCTTGGGGGGATCAGGCGGCGGCGGCGTTGATGGTGACGGGGATGTTGTCGCGCGTGGCCTTGGAGTACGGGCAGATCTGGTGGGCGGCGCGGGCGAGTTCCTCGGCGGTGGCCTGGTCCACGCCGCCGAGTAGCGGGGTGAGGACCGCGGAGAGCGAGAACTCGTCGTCGTCGCCGTGGGTGAGCGTGATCTCGGCGGTGATGGTGGTGCTGGTCAGCCGGATCCTGCGGAGGGAGGCGGCGCGGCGCAGGGCGCCGAGGAAGCACGCGGCCCAGCCGGCGGCCAGGAGCTGCTCCGGGTTGGTCGCGGTGCCGGCGCCGCCCAGCTCCTTCGGGAGGGCGAGGCCGGTCTCCAGCAGGCCGTCGGAGGACCGGACGCGACCGCCGTTGCGGCCCTCTCCGTCGACGTTGACGACGGCGGTGTAGCTGACTGCCATGGTGCGCTCCCCATCTGGGTCGAAAGGTATCCGTCCGCCGTCCGACCGGGACCAGGCCGGGGCCGGCGTCGAGACACGTTTCTCGTCACTGGTTGAGGCGGTGATGAAATGATGGCAGCCACTCACATCACCAGTCAAGACAGTGACGCACACCTGCCCCACACTCCGACCCGAACACCGACCCGCACCGGCCACCCGATCTTGACGCCCGCTCAGACCTTCCATCACCCTTCCACTAATCGAATAGTGAAAGGGTTCTTTGTCGATGCCCCTGGCCCTCTCCCCGCACAGCCCGCCCCGCCCCCTCCCGCCCGCGGCCCCGCTCCGACGGGCCGCCCTGCTCGCACGCCGCCCTGCCGCACTGGCCTGGGGCCTGGCGGCGGGCTTCGCCGCGCTCTACGCCTGCGTCGCCGTCAACCGGCACCGGCGCGGCCTCACCAAGGCCTACGACCTGGGCATCTTCGAACAGGCCATCCGGGCGTACGCGCACCTCCGGCCGCCGATCGTCCCGCTCAAGGGGCCCGGCTACCACCTGCTCGGGGACCACTTCCACCCGCTGACCGCCGTCCTCGCCCCCGCGTACCGGGCCTTCCCGACCCCGCTCACCCTCGTGGTCGCCCAGGCGCTGCTCATGGCGCTGGCCGTCGTCCCGCTCACCCGCTGGGCCCACGAGGTGGCCGGGCCGCGGGTGGCACTGCTCGTCGGCTGCGCCACCGGGGCCTCCTGGGGGATCGTCAGGGCGGCGGCCGACGACTTCCACGAGATCGCGTTCGCCGTCCCGCTGCTCGCCTTCGCCGCCACCGCGCTCGGCCGGCGCCGCCCGCTCGCCGCCGCGCTCTGGTCGCTGCCGCTGCTGCTGGTCAAGGAGGACCTGGGGCTGACGGTAGCCGCCGTCGGCCTGCTGATCGCCTGGCAGGCCCGGCAGGACCGGCGCTCTCCACTGCCGGGGCTCGCCCTGGCCGCCGTCGGCGTCGCCGCGACCGCGCTGACCGTGCTCGTGGTGCTGCCCGCGTTCAACCCGAGCGGGGGCTTCGACTACTGGCAGCAGTTGGGCGGCGGCGGACAGCCCTCGGTCTGGGCCCTGCCGTTGCGGCTCGGGTGGCCGCCGGTCAAGTGGCTGCTGTTGTTCCTGCTCGCCGCCACGGCCGGCTTCCTCGGCCTGCGCTCGCCGCTCTTCCTGCTCTGCGTGCCCACCCTGGTCTGGCGGCTCTTCTCGGCCAACCCGCACTACTGGGGCGTCAGTTACCACTACAGCGCGGTGCTGATGCCGATCGCGCTCGCCGCCCTGGTCGACGCCGTGCGCCGCTGCGGCGGCCCGCGCCCGGCCGACCCACCGACCCTGACCACCCGACCCGCCCCGCTCCCCCGCCGCGCACGGCACGCACTCACCGTCAGCACCCTGGTGACGGCCGTGACGCTGCCGCTCTACCCGCTGCACGAGGTGGTGATGCCGGAGGCCTGGCGCACCTCGCCCCGGCTCACCGAGACCCGGGCGATGCTCCGGCTGATACCGGACGACGCCACGGTGGCCGCCTCCAACCGGCTGGCGGCCCAGCTCACCAGCCGGGCGGAGGTCACCCTGGTGTGCCGGGAGCCGGTGTGGCCGGGGCCGGAGTGGGTGGCCGTCGACCTGCGCGACCCGAGTGTCCAGGCCCCGTGCGCCATCGCCGACACCACCCGGATGCTGACGGTGTACCAGAGTTTCGGCTACCGCCGGCTGGTCGAGCAGGACGGGCTGCTCCTGCTCAAACGCCCCTGACCGGGCTGCTCCTCCCGCCCCCGCCCCCCGGTCCGCCTTGACCATCGCGCCGCAGTGGGCCACCATTCCACTATTGAACTAGTGAAAGGCCGGAACGCCGGTGATCGAGTACCGCATCGAGCGGCGCAGCGGCGTCTCCACGTACCAGCAGATCGTGCAGCAGACCAAGCAGGCTCTGCGGCTCGGGCTGCTGCAGCCCGGAGACAAGCTACCGACCGCCCGTGAGGTGGTGGAGCTGACCGCGATCAACCCCAACACCGTGCTGAAGGCCTACCGCGAACTCGAGCGCGAGGGGCTGGTCGAGCCCCGCCCGGGGCTCGGCACCTTCGTCCGGCGCTCGCTCGCCCGGCCGGAGGCGGCGGCCGACGGTCCGCTGCGCGCGGACCTGGTCGGCTGGGTGGACCGGGCCCGGGAGGCCGGGCTGGAGCGCGAGGACATCTCCGCGCTGATGGCCTCCGTCCTGGAGCAGCGTTTCGACACCGGGGTCTCCCCGGAAACACCGAACTGAGAACAGTGGGGGGACCGGGTGGAAGACCCGACAATCATGACGCCCGCGCTGGAGGCCGCCGGCCTCGGCAGGCGATTCCGGGGCGACTGGGCCCTGCGCGACTGCGACTTCACCGTCCCGGCCGGGCGGATCTGCGGCGTGGTGGGCCCCAACGGCGCGGGCAAGAGCACCCTGCTCTCCCTCGCCGCCCGCCAACTCTCCGCTACTGAAGGTGAGTTGCGCGTGTTCGGCGAACCGTCCGGCACCCCGGACGAGCGCGCCCGGGTCGCGTACGTGGCGCAGGACAAGCCGCTCTACCCGGGCCTCACCGTCGCCGAGACGCTACGGATGGGCCGCGAGCTCAACCCGGCATGGGACCACGAGACGGCCCAACGCATCGTCGACCAGGGCGAGTTGCGACCCAAGGCGCGGATCGGCTCGCTCTCCGGCGGCCAGCGCACCCGGGTCTCCCTGGCGCTCGCCCTCGGCAGGGTCCCCGACCTGCTGCTGCTCGACGAGCCGATGGCCGACCTCGACCCGCTCGCCCGGCACCAGCTCATGGGCACCCTGATGTCGGCCGCCGCCGAACGCGGCACCACCATCGTGGTCTCCTCGCACATCCTCCCCGAGCTGGACGGCGTCATCGACCACCTGCTGCTCGTCCAGCGCGGAGGGATCCGGCTGGCCGGAGACCTGGACGATGTCCTGGACGGGCACCAGCTGCTCACCGGGCCCGCCGAGGCCGCCGACCTCCCGGCCGATCTGGTGGTGGAGCACCGCGTCGGCGGCCGCCGGGCCACCGCGCTGGTACGCACCGGGGAACCACTGGACGGCCCGTGGGAGAGCGAGCGGCCGAGCCTGGAGGACCTGCTGCTCGGCTATCTGCGCGCACCGGCCGATCCGCGACCGGACACCACCCCGGCGAACGACCAGCACCGGAACGAGAAGGCCGCCGCATGAGCACGAACGTCCTGCCCGACCGCGCCACCGCGCCCGTGGGCCGCCGCCCCGCCACCCCTCGACTGCGCGGACTTCTCTGGCTGTCGATCCGTCAGAATCGCGCCCTGCTATGGGTATTGGCCGCACTGCTGGTCCTGGTGGGGGCCGACCTCCTCTGGATCCACCTCGTCAGCAGCCACATCGTGGGCGTACTGCGGCGGACCGGCTGCTACAGCCCCGAGAGCTGGTCCGGCGCCCGGTGCTGGAACCTGCTCTCGCCGATCGACCGGCCGACCTTCTGGTACACCCAGGTCCTCCAGCCCGGGGTGACCGCCGTCCCGCTGCTCATCGGCGTCTTCGTCGGCGCGCCACTGCTGGCCCAGGAGTACGAGCGCGGCACGATCCGGCTGATCCGCGCGCAGTCCGTCAGCCCGATGCGCTGGCTGGCCGCCCGCCTCGCGGTGCCCGGCCTCGCCGTGCTGGCCTTCAGCGGCACGCTCGCCGCCCTGATGACCTGGGTGTGGTGGACGGACATCGTGCACGGGCCGGCCGCCTTCGATCCGCCGTTCCAGTTCTTCACCTATCCGGCGCTCGGGGTCGCGCCGGTCGCCTGGTCACTGTTCGCGCTGGCGCTGGGCGTCCTCGTCGGCCGGCTGGTGCGCCGGACACTGCCCGCGATGTTCCTCACCGGCGCACTGGTCGCGGCCGCCCACGGCCTGATCCGCTGGGCCCGCCCGTACTTCCATCCGATCGTGGACGAAGTTGTCCCGCTGGGCCCCGCGCACCGGTACATCGCGCAGCCCACCAACGCGTGGCTGATCGACCGCGGCGCCGTCCTGGCCGACGGCAGCCGCGTCGGCGACGACGCGTGCCGGTACACCACGTGCGACGGAGCCACCGGCTCCTGGCTGCGGTACCACCCGGTCGGCCACCTCGTACCGATCCAGCTCGTCGAGGCCGGCATCCTGCTGGCGCTCACCGCCGTCATCCTGGTGGTCGCCTTCCGCCGGATCCGCACCTGACGAGCCGGCACGGCCGGGCGGGACAGGCGGGTCGGAACAGGGCAGGTCGAACAGGCGGGGCAGGTCAAGGCGGGGCGGGTCAAGGCGGGGCGGGTCAGGCCTTCTTGACCACGCTGGACTTGAGCTGCATCGCCCCGAAACCCTCGACCCGGCAGTCGATGTCGTGGCCGTCGACGCCGTCGACCAAGCGGATGTTGCGGACCTTGGTGCCGGCCTTGATGCCGGAGGCGCTGCCCTTGACCTTCAGGGCCTTGATGACGGTCACGGTGTCGCCGTCGCTCAGCACATTGCCGACCGCGTCCTTGACCACCCGCTCGCCGGCCCCGGCGGAGACGGCCCCGGCGGAGGCGGCCTTGTCGGCGTGGGCGGGCGCCCACTCGTGGCCGCACTCCGGGCAGACCATGAGGGCGTTCATCTCATAGGTGTACTCGCCGGCGCACTGCGGGCAAGGGGGAAGGTTGTCGCTCATGTGATCAGGATATCCAGTCACCCGAGGGGCGTTTCCCGTGGTCAGCGGGCACGAGGCGCTCGGCGCCGCCTCCCCGGGAGGCGCCGGGCGCGCCCACTGCCGATACTGGGGCCGCACCCGAGGCGGCCGGGCACCGCCCCGATCGAGCACGGGAACCGAGGAGGACGCCATGACCGGATCCGTGGTCGCCGGCTTCGACGACTCGCCCGAGAGCCTGGCCGCCACCGAATGGGCCGCCCGGGAGGCGCGGCGCCGCGGCCTCCGGCTCGAACTCCTCCACGCCTGGCCCTGGCCGAAGCGGGACGTGGTCGGCAGCGACCAGAGCTACCGGCACACCCTGTCGCGACTCGCCGCCCGCGAGGCCGCCCTGCGCGCCCTGGCCCCCGGGCTGACGGTCTCCTCCTCGTCCGTGTCCGCCGAGCCCACCGAGGCACTGGAGGCCGCCGCGCAGAGCGCCGCCGTGCTCGTCCTGGGCTCACGCGGGCTGGGCACCGTCCGCGGTTTCCTGGTCGGCTCGGTCAGCCAGGAGGTGCTGCGCCGGGCCGCCTGCCCGGTGGTGCTCGTCCGGGCGGGCGAGGAGGAGGCGGACGGCGCGGTGACGGTCGGCCTCGACCTGGCGCATCCGGCGGACCCGGTGCTGGCGTTCGCCTTCGAGGCCGCCGCGCTCCGCTCGGCGCCGCTGCGTGTGGTCCACGTCTGGGCCCCGCCGGCCGGCAGCGAGCACATGTCCTACGGCGCCATCGGCGGACTGGAGGGCGAGGTGTCCGCCGACGAGCGGGCCGATCTCGCCGAGGCCCTGGAGTCCTGGCGGGCCCGGCACCCCGAGGTGGCCGTGAGGGCCGACCTGGTCCGGGGCAAGCCCACCGTCGAACTCGTGGACGCCGCGGCGACGGCCCGGCTGCTCGTCGTCGGCCGCAGAACCCACAGGATGCCGCGCCTCCACCACCACCTCGGCCCGGTCGCGCACGCCGCGATCCACCACGTCCACTGCCCGGTCGCCGTCGTCCCGTACGGCTGACCCGGCCGCCGCCGGAAGCGCCCCGTCAGCTGTCGCGGGCGCCACCCTCATGCGCGAAGCACGGGTAGCCCGGCAACGGCTCCACCTGCCATCCGTCGGCGACCTCCCGCAGCAGTCGCCGCATCGTCTCCGTGAACGCGGGGAACCCTTCGAGCCGCGCCGCCGTCTCCCAGCGGTGCCTGAGCACCTGGCGCCTGGTCGCCACCGGCCGCCGGGTGCGGTGCATCGGGCCGTCCTCGGCGGTGCGCGGCAGCAGGCGCAGGGTCGCGTTCGTCGTCCACACGGCCACCGCCCGCGTCATCCCTGCCTCCCACACCGCGTCCTCGGCCAGCGCCGGATACACCGGGACGACCTCGGCCCGGTACGCCGCCTCGATCCGCCGGGCGATCCCGGCCGGCAGGGCGAAGACGCACCAGCAGGTGGCGAACGGCATCCGGCAGTACGCCGCGGTCAGGAACACCGACTGGTAGCAGGCGACCTCGAAGTCGAGCAGCCGCAGACCGTCCGGGGTGAGCAGGTTGTTGTCCGGGCAGGTGTCGCCCGGGGAGAACGCCGGGTACTCCTCCGCGCCCGCCGTCCCGATCCGCGCGAGCTCCTCGACCAGGCCGCCCGGCACGGCGACACCGGCCGCTTCGAGCACGCCGGGGAGGTCGGCGGCGTTGCGGGCGATCCACGGCTCGTCCGCCCAGGTCGGCAGGCCGGTGTCGTACCGCGCCCACAGCCGGGTGAGGTCGGCGCGCCGGTCCACCGACCGTGCCGCCAGCCGGCCGAGCCCGACCGCCCAGGCCAGCAGTCCGTCCTCAGCGGCCTTCGGGTCGTCCCCGAGCAGCACGTCCGCGAGCGTCGGCGCGTCGCCGAGGTCGGCCAGGACCAGCAGCGGCACCTCCGGGTCCACCCCGAGCACCGGCGGGCCGGCCAGGCCGAGCGAGAGCCCGGCGGCCTCCGCCGTGAAACCGCGCAGGGCGTCCGGTCCGCCGGTGTAGGCCTTGACGACGACGCTCCGTCCGTCGGCCGTCCGACAGCGCAGCACACTGGTGCGGCTGCTCCCGCCCAGGTCGACGGGATCGGACAGCCGGGTGGCGAGCAGGCGCTCGGCGGCACGCATGATGTCGTTCACCCGGGCATCCTGTCACCCACACGCCCGGCGTCGGAGCGCTTTCGTCCGGAGACTGACGTCGTACGTTCGACCCCACCACCCGGCCCACCCTGAGGAGTACGCCATGGCCGACCGCGACCACCTGCTCGCCGCCCTCGAACTCGCCCACAGCGCGCGAGCGCACGGCAATCACCCCTTCGGCGCGCTGCTGACCGACTCCGACGGGAACGTCCTGCTCAGCGCCGAGAACTCGGTGCTGTCGGACCGCGACGTCACCGCCCACGCGGAGACCAATCTGGTGCGGCAGGCATCCCGCACCCTGGCCCCGACACAGCTGACCCGGGCCACCCTGTACAGCAGCACCGAGCCGTGCGCGATGTGTGCCGGCGCGATCTACTGGAGCGGCATCCGGCGGGTCGTCTACGCGCTCTCCGCCACCGAGCTGAACGCCATCGCGGGGGTCGACCCGGAGGAGCCGGTGCTCGACCTGCCGTGCCGACAGGTCTTCGCGGCCGGCGGCAACACCGTGGAGGTCTCGGGGCCTCACCTCCCGGAGGAGGCCGCCGCGGTGCACACGGGGTACTGGGGGTAGCCGGGCGGGGGTGAGGGACCGCGCTACAGTCCGTCCCATGAGCGAGTCCGCACCCCCGCCCTTCGGAAACGTCCCAACGGCCTTCGCCGCCCTGGAGGTTCGCGACGACCTGGCCGCCCCCGTGGCCGACGCCCTGAAGAACTGGGACGCCCGGGACGCGGCCGCGGCCGTGCTCTACGTGGATACCGACCCCGAGAAGGCGGACACCGCGGTGTTCTGCGCGGCCTACGACACGCCGCCGGAGCTCTCCGCGAACTGCGTGGTGGTCGCCGCCAAGCGCGCCGGCGAGGTCACGCACGCCGCGTGCCTCGCCCTGGCCACGACCCGGGTGGACGTGAACCGGACGGTCCGTACCCACCTGGGGGCCCGGAAGGCGTCCTTCGCCCCAATGGACACCGCGGTCGAGCTGACCGGCATGGAGTACGGCGGCATCACCCCCGTCGGCCTGCCCGACGCCTGGCCACTGCTCCTCGACGAGGCCGTGGCCGCCGCGCCGTACGTCCTGGTCGGCAGCGGTCGGCGCCGGGGCAAGCTGATCCTCCCCGGGTGGGCGCTGGCCCGGCTGCCGGGCGCCGAGGTGCTGCCGGGCCTGGCCGGCTGAGCGGTCGGCCGACGACCGGGTGCCGCCGTCGTCACCCGGGTGCCGGACCGTACTGGCGGCGGCATCGGGTGGCCCGCACCGTGGTGGAAGGGGCGACGACCGACAGGACGGTAGACATGGACGCGAACGACTCCGCTCCCCGCGTGGTGGTCGGCGTCGACGGCTCGCCGTCGTCGCACGCCGCGCTGCGCTGGGCGGTCCGGCACGCCACGCTGATCGGCGGGGTCGTGGAGGCGGTGGGCGCGTGGGATCCGCCGAGCCACGTCGGCTGGTCGGCGCCGGTGGTCGACATGTCCTTCGACCGGGACCTGGCCGGGCGGCGGTTCGCCGAGGAACTCCGCACGGTGCTCGGCACGGACCGCCCGGTGGAGGTCCGGCCGACGATGGTGATGGGCGACCCCTCGGACGTCCTGCTGGACGCGTCGAAGGGCGCCGAGGTCCTGGTGGTCGGAAGCCACGGCCGCGGCGGCTTCACCCGGGCCCTGCTCGGCTCGGTCAGCACGCGCTGCGCGCAGCACGCCGCCTGCCCGGTGGTCATCGTCCGCGCGCAGTGACGACCCGCGGCCCTCGCCCGGGCGTCCGGGCCCTGCGGGGGCGCGCGGGTGCTCGCGGGGAGCACCCGCGGCTTCCGGCTACGCGGCGCCGCTGACGCCCGGGGCGACGAAGCGCCGATGCAGCGGGCTGAACACCGTCTCGGGCTCCCCGGGGATGCCGGCCTTCTCGATCGCGGGTGCCAACCGTTCGGCGAAGAACGTCTCGAACGCCTGCTGGGACTCCCACACATCGGTCACGTGCAGGCCCTGCGCGTCGAACCAGGCGACGTGCAGCTGCCCACCGGCCGGCTCGACCTCCTCCCAGCGGACTTCGTCACGCACCGTGTCGTACTGCTCGGGCGTGGCCTCGGCCCACCGCATCGACATCACCACAGCCATGTCACCGCTCCCTTGCTCTCGTCCCTGCTCTCGTCGCGGTTCCCAACCCCCGGTGCTTCCAGCCAACTCCCGCTCCCGCCCGCGCGCACCTCGACCGGCCCGCGCAGCCGATAGGGTGTGGGGATGAACCGGCCCACCCCGGCGGAGCGGTCGACGGGTATGCGACCGTGGCGGTTCGTCGTGTGGTTCGGGATCGTGAGCCTGCTCGCCGACTTCGTCTACGAGGGCGCCCGGTCCGTCACCGGGCCGCTGCTCGCCTCCCTCGGCGCTTCCGCGCTGGTGGTCGGCGTGGTCACCGGAGCCGGGGAGGCCGCGGCGTTCGGCCTGCGGCTGGTGTCCGGGCCGCTGGCGGACCGCACCGGCCGGTTCTGGGCGCTGACCATCGCCGGGTACGCGCTGACCGTCGCCGCGGTGCCGCTGCTGGGCGTGGCCGGGACGCTCACGGCCGCGTGCGTGCTGGTGGTGGCGGAGCGGGTCGGCAAGGCCGTCCGGTCCCCGGCCAAGGACACCCTGCTCTCGCACGCCACCGCCGCCACCGGCCGGGGTCGGGGGTTCGCGGTGCACGAGGCACTCGACCAGTTCGGCGCGGTGATCGGCCCGCTCACCGTGGCCGGGGTCCTGGCCGTGACCGGTAGCTACGCGCCCGCGCTGGGCGTCCTCGCCGTGCCGGGCGTCGCGGCGCTCGCCGTGCTGGTGTGGCTGCGCGCCCGCGTGCCCGAACCCGCCCGCTACGAGCCCGCCTCCACGCCCGGCCACCCCTGCGGCGGCAACAGCGACGGCGGCGAAGAGGCCGAACCGCCGCGGCTGCCACGCGCGTTCTGGGTGTACGCGGCCTTCACCGCGGCGACGACCGCCGGCTTCGCCACCTTCGGCGTGGTCTCCTTCCACCTGGTCCAGCGCCACCTGGTGTCCGTGTCGTTGGTGCCGGTGCTGTACGCGGCCGCGATGCTCGCCGACGCCGTCGTCGCGCTGGCCACCGGCTGGCTGTACGACCGGGTCGGGCCGCGCGTCCTCGCGGTGCTGCCGGTGCTGGTCACCGCGATGACCGCGCTCGCCTTCAGCGGCTCGCGGGCCGCCGTGGTCGCGGGCGTCCTGCTGTGGGGAGCGGTGATGGGAGTTCAGGAGTCGACGCTGCGCGCCACCGTCGCCGACCTCGTGCCCGCCGCCCGACGGGCCACCGCCTACGGCGTCTTCGCCGCCGTCGTCGGCGCCGCGACCCTGGCGGCGGGCGCCCTGACCGGCGCGCTGTACGAGGTGTCCGTGCCGGCCCTGATCGCGGCGGTGACGGTCGTCCAGGCGGGCGCCCTCGTCCTGCTCGTGGCCGTCCGACCCGACCGCGAGTCACAGATTGATGACGGTAGAACAATCAAGGGCAAAGAATGAGGGAAGGCTATCCTTAGAAAGGTTAGCCTTCCCTCATGAACAGTCTGCTGTCGGCCGCGAACACGGCCGGATACGCCACGCCCCAGCTCTGGCGGGTCCTCACCAAGACCGGCTACTTCATCGGCCTCAGCGGAGCCATCGGCACCACCGTCACGTACGCCACCACCGTCCGCCCCGCCCTCAGGACCGCCGAGCGCAGCGGGAACAGCGACGACGCCGCGGTCCTGAGGTTCGGATCGGCGGCCTGCCTCGCCGGGGCGGGCGTGGTGCTGCTGGTCGCCGGCTACTTTCAGCTCGCCGCCCGCGTCGCCCGCTCCGGCAAGGGCATGCCCTTCGGCGACGCCCTGGCCCCGGGCCGGATCCGGGACTTCCTCCAGGCCCCCGCCGCCAAGGACGCCTGGGTCGCCCAGGGCACCGTCTACCTGGTCCAGAACCTCGTCCTCCTGGCCACGGCCGCCGCGCTGATCGCCCTGTTCGTCCCGGCCGCCCGCCGGCACACCGACCGCATCGTCTTCGCCGTCCTGCCGGCCGCGCTCGCCGCCACCCTGGTCGCCGCCGTCCCGACCACCTCGCCCGCCGACCTCGACCGCTGGCTCGACCTGGCCCTCGACCAGGTCCACATCGTCTCCGGCACCGTCTGGCTCGGCGGCCTCGCCCTGCTCGTCGCCCTCGCCGGCACCCGCGGCCGCCTCGGCGACGGCGCCGGCCTGCTGTGGGCCGACCTGTGGCGCCGCTTCGGCCTCGTCGCCATGGTCTGCGTCGGCGCCGTCCTCGTCTCCGGCCTGTGGCTCAGCTGGAAGCACGTCGGCTCGGTCTCCCAGCTGTGGACCACCGGCTACGGCCTCGCCCTGCTCGTCAAGGTTGTCCTCGTCCTCGGCCTGGTCGCCGCCGGCGCCGTCAACCAGTTCTGGCTGATGCCGCGCATCGCCCGGGCCCGCCGCGCCGACGACACCGCCTCCCTGCGCCACCTCACGCTGCGCCACTTCCCCCTGGTCGTCTGGGGCGAGGTCGCCCTCGGGGTCACGGTCCTGGTGGTCGTGCCGTTCCTCGCCGGGTCCGCCCGCACCGAGGCCTGCAGCGCCAAGGCCGTCTCCTCCGGCAGTGTCTTCGCCGCCGGCGCCGCCCTGGTCGTCGCCCTGGCCATCTCCTTGTACGCCACGGCCAAGGCCTCCGAGGCGATGGCCCGTCGCCCGTCTGCCACCCCGGCGGCGACTGTCTGACACCACCGGTCCTCACCTCCCCCGCGCGCGTCGCCGACCTGGGTGTCCTCCGGACCGGCAGCTCGCGTTGGGGCGTCCGCCTCCGGATGCGCCCGGCCGTCCGGGGTGGTCGACTCGACACGACGGGAAGTCTCGGGGGGCGTCACCGAGAGGAGCCGTAGCAATGCCGAAGGTTTCCAAGCAATCCGCGCCGCAGGTCCAGGAGTTCGGGCCGGTGACCGACCGCCGGGCGGAGATGGACGGCTACACCGTCGAATTCGTCTCCTTCGCCGCCGACGCCGACCTCGACGGGCCGCTGCAGGCGCTGCCCGACGGGTCGTGCCAGTGCCCGCACTGGGGCTACGTCATCGCCGGCCGCATGCGCTTCGTCTTCGGCGACCAGGAGGAGGTGTACGAGGCCGGCGACGCCTTCTACCAGCCGCCGGGCCACCGGCCGTACGTCGACGCCGGCACCGAACTGCTGCAGTTCAGCCCGACCGACAAGCTCGCCCGGACCGAAGAGGCCATCTCGGACTGGATGAGCCGCCAACAGGGCGGCACGCCGTAGCCCCTGCCCCCGCCCCGCGCTAGTCCGGCAGGCGTTCCGGGTGGGTCAGGTTGGCCCCGCTTCGGGGGTCGAAGACGTGGATCCGCGCGGTGTCGACCCACAGTTCCAGCGGGCTGCCCTCGGTGGCGCGGGTGGCGGTGTTCAGCCGTGCGACGACGCGGTGCTCCTGCATGCCGGTGTCGGCCCGGCCCGAGTCCGCGGCGAGTTCGGCGAGTTCGTCCGTCGGCGCCGGCCCGCCCTCCTCGGCGAAGTGGACGTAGACGTCCGAGCCCACGGACTCCCTGACCTCGACGGTGACGGTGCAGGTGACCCCGCCGGTGTGCCCGACCCCGGCGTGCTCGGTCAGGGAGGCGTCCTCGAAGTCCTCGGGGCGGATGCCGACGATCAGTTCGCGCGGGGCGTCCGCGTGCTCGAGGGCGCGCCGGGTGCGGTCGTCCAGCGGCAGCGCGCCGAGTGAGGTGCGCAGCGCGTTCTCCTCCAGCGCGGCGCCGAGGAAGTTCATGCCGGGCGAACCGATGAACCCGGCGACGAAGAGGTTGACCGGCTCGTCGTACAGGTGTTGCGGCGAGCCGACCTGCTGGACGACGCCGGCGCGCATGACGACGACCCGGTCGCCGAGCGTCATGGCCTCCACCTGGTCGTGGGTGACATAGACGGTGGTGGTGCCCAGGCGGCGTTGGAGCGCGGCGATCTGGGTGCGCATCTGGACCCGGAGTTTGGCGTCGAGGTTGGACAGCGGCTCGTCCATCAGGAAGACCTTGGGGTCGCGGACGATCGCCCGTCCCATGGCGACCCGCTGGCGCTGTCCGCCGGAGAGGTTGGCGGGCTTGCGGTCGAGGTGCTGGGTGAGGTCGAGGATGCGGGCGGCCTCTTCGACCTTGGCGCCGATGGTCGCCTTGTCGACCTTGGCGAGGCGCAGCGCGAAGCCCATGTTGTCGCGCACGCTCATGTGCGGGTAGAGCGCGTAGCTCTGGAAGACCATCGCGATGTCGCGGTCCTTGGGCGCGCGGTCGTTGACGACCTGTCCGGCGATGCGCAGGGTGCCTTCGGTGATGTCCTCCAGGCCGGCGATCATGTTGAGCGTGGTGGATTTGCCGCAGCCGGACGGGCCCACCAGGATGACGAATTCGCCGTCGGCGATGGTGAGGTTGACGTCGTGGACGGCGAGGGCGCCGTCGGGGTAGCGCTTGGTGATGCCGTCGAGGACGATCTCGGCCACGGTTCGCCTTCCTGTTCCTGGTCCGCCGGGTGGGGCGGTCTCAACCTTTGACTGCGCCGGCGGTGAGCCCGGCGACGATGCGGCGTTGGAACAGCAGCACGAAGACCACGATCGGGATCGTGATGATCACGGCGGCGGCCGCGATCGAGCCGGTCGGCTGCTCGAACTGGGAGCTCCCGGTGAAGAAGGCGATGGCGGCCGGTACGGTCCGGGCCGAGATGGTGGAGGTCAGCGAGATGGCGAACAGGAAGTCGTTCCAGCAGAAGATGAAGACGAGGATGCCGGTGGTGAACACGCCGGGTGCCGCCAGCGGGGCGATGACCAGCCGGAACGCCTGCCATGGTGTGGCGCCGTCGACCTTGGCGGCTTTCTCCAGGTCCCAGGGGATCTCCCGGAAGAACGCCGACAGTGTGTAGATCGCCAGCGGCAGCGAGAAGGTCATGTAGGGGATGATCAATCCGGCCCAGGTGTCGAAGAGGCCGAGCACCCGTTCGATGTTGAACAGCGGTGAGACCAGCGAGATCGGCGGGAACATCGCGATCAGCAGGGACACCCCGATCAGCAGCCGCTTGCCGGGGAAGCGCAGCCGGGCCACCGCGTAGGCCGCCATGGTGCCGAGGACGACGGCGATGGTGGTGGCGATCACCGCGATCCCGATCGAGTTCACCAGGGCCCGGGTGAACTCCGAGGTCTGGAAGATGCCGCGGTAGTTGGTCCAGGTCCAGGTGCGCGGCACGAAGTCGCCGTCGGAGAGGGTGCTGGGGTCCTTGAAGGAGAGGGCGACGATCCACCAGACCGGGAAGAGCGCGTAGAGGACGACGACCAGGTTGGCGATGCCCCAGCCGGTCAGCGCGCGGGTGTGGCGGGTGCTCATCGGTGCTCCGGTTCGGCGCCCGGCGTGGCCGCGCCGAACAGTTTGACGAAGACCAGGGCGATGAGCGCGACGCAGCCGAAGATGAGGACGGAGATCGCCGAGCCGATGCCGAGGTTGAGCGCGGTGAAGAGGTTGTCGTAGCCGAGGATCGAGACCGATCCGGTGCCGTTGGAGCCGCCGGTGAGGACGTAGATGTTGTCGAAGATCCGGAAGGCGTCCAGGGTGCGGAAGAGCAGGGCGACCAGGATGGCCGGTTTCATCAGCGGCAGGATGACCAGGCGCAGCCGTTGTCCGAACGTCGCGCCGTCCACCATGGCCGCCCGGACGGTCTCGTCGGGCACCAGGGCAAGGCCCGCGAGCAGGAGCAGGGCCATGAACGGGGTGGTCTTCCACACCTCGGCGAGGATGATCAGGCCGATGGCGGGCCACTGTTCGGTCAGCGGGGCGCTGCCCTCGGGCAGCAGGGCGGCCAGGTAGCCGGTGCCGGGTGTCCAGGCGTACTGCCAGGAGTAGGCGGCGACGACGGTGACGATCCCGTACGGCACCAGGACCGCGGTGCGGACGGTGCCGCGTCCGAAGACGGCGCGGTGCATCACCAGGGCGAGTGCCAGTCCGAGGACCAGTTCGACGGCGACCGACACCGCGGTGATCAGCACGGTGACGCCGAGCGCCTGCCACCAGAAGTTCGAGGTCAGCACGGCGCCGTAGTTGGCGAGCCCGACCCAGTGCGCCTGTTCGGGGAAGCGCAGGTCGTAGCGCTGCAGCGAGAGGTAGAGGGCGTAGCCGATGGGGTAGGCGGTGACGGCCAGCATCACGATGACCGCGGGTGCGCAGAGCAGCAGGCCGAGCCGGCGTTCCTGGCGGGCGCCGCGGGAGCGCCCGGCCGGGGTGTGGACGGCCGGGGCGGGGGCGGCCGCGTCGCGGGCTCCGGTGGGTGGTGTCACGGAATCAGCCCCTTCGAGCCGAGGGCGTCCTGGATCTGCCCGCGGAGGTCGGCCACGTCCTTGTCCGGGTGGATGTCGGCGGGCGGGGAGAGGGTGTGCGAGATGGCGATGGAGACGTTCTGGTAGGCCGGGGTCTGCGGCCGGATGCTCGCGGAGTCGAGGGCGGTGAGCACGTCGGCGGCGAAGGGGTAGCTCTGGGTGAGTTCCGCCGCCTGGTAGAGGCTGCGCAGGGACGGCGGGAGGCCGCCCTTCAGGGCGTTGGTGAGCTGGTTGTCCCGGTCGCGCAGGCACAGGGTGGCCTCGAAGGCGAGGTCGGCGTGCCGGCTGTAGGCGCCCACCGCGAGGTCGATCCCGCCGATGGTGACGCTGGCGGGGCGGTCGGGGGTGACGGCGGGGTACGGGGCCCAGCGGAAGTGCGGGAACAGCTTGGGCTGGTTGGCCTTCATGGAGGGGTAGACGAAGGGGTAGTTGATTTCGAAGGCGGCCGTGCCGGACTCCATGGCGAGCCGGTTCTGGTCCTCCATCTGGTTGGGCAGCGAGGGGTCGGCGGCCGCGGAGGTCGCCAGGTCGTGCATCACCGTGGCGGCGGTGACGGCGGGGGCCCCGAGCGCGGGTGCCTGCGCGTCGGGGGTGAGGATCGAGCCGCCCGCGCTGGTGACGAGGGTGTTGAACCAGACCGTCAGTCCCTCGTACTGGGCGCCCTGGATCTCCACGTAGTGCGGTTTGCCCGCGCGGGCCAGCTCTTCGGCCTTGGCAAGCATCTCCGCCCACGTCCCGGGCGGGGCGTCCACCAAGTCGTCGCGATACCAGAGCAGTTGGGTGTTGGAGTTGTACGGCACGGCGTACAGCCGGCCTCGCCAGGTCGCGGTGCGCACCGCCGCGTCGAGCGTGTCGGCGGTGGCCCGCTCGCGCATCGCCCCGGTCCACTCGCGGATCCAGCCGGCTTCGGCGAACTCGGCGGGCCAGGTGACGTCGAGGCCCAGGATGTCCACGTCGGCGTCGTGCGCCGCCATCCGGCGCACCAGCTGCTGGCGTTGGCCGTCCGCGCCGCGGGGCAGTTTGTTGTAGTGGATCGTGTAGCGCCCGCCGGACTGCTGCCCGCAGCGGTCGGCGGCCTGCTGGAGGGCGCCCGAGTCGTCCGGGAAGTTGTACCAGTTCAGCGCGACCGGGCCACCCTGCCCGCCGCTCCCGCAGCCCGTCAGGGCGGACGCGACCACGGCCAGTCCGGCGGCGGCACGCGCCCACCGTGAGCGGAGACTGGGGACCCTCGGCATCGTTCTCCCGTGGTGGGGCGGACCGGCCCCGCCGACCCTAGCCCGCCGCTCCCCCCGGTTCCCGGCGTGCCGCGCCGCCGACCACCCGGACGGGTCAACCCGTCAGGGCCCGGTGCCGAAGTGTCGGCTCGGACAGGTGGCCTCGACCGGCCCCGGTGACCCCGTCCGACACGCCACGGGCGGCGGATCATCGCCCGCCGCCCCGAGGGGCAGCGCCTACTGTCACCTTCGCCCACACATGGACATCTACTGACAGAAGCGGAGAAATCCCTCATGAATCGTTGCATCACCCGGACGCTGATCCTCCTCGCCGCCGCCGGTCTCGCTGCTGTGCCGACCGCCGCGAGCGCCGAGGTCGTCTCCGGCGGCAACCACGGGACGGTCATCGTCGGCGACGACAACCAGGTCGCCGGCTACGACATCATCAACGCCGGCCACGACGCCACCGTCGGCTCCCACAACGGCGCGAGCGGCGCGGCCGGGGTGGCCGGAGCAGCCATGGACGCCGCCCAGGCCGCCGGGGGCAACTACGGGACCGTGATCGTCGGCGACCGCAACCAGGTCGCCGGGGACGACATCGTCAACGCCCGCGACGACGCCACCGTCGGCTCCTACAACGGCACCTCCGGGATGGCGGCGACGATGACCGCCGCGCTGAAGCCGATCACGGGCTGACGCCCCCGTGCCGCCGGCCCGGAAGCCGCCTTCCGGGCCGGCGGCACGCCGTCCGCCCCCTGGTGGCGTTCCACACCGGCCGCCCACGGGCCCGCTACCTGGCGTTGACGACACGTCACCCCGCCGCCGGTTCCGGGCGGTCGATCGGCGGGCGCTCGGCGCGCGACGACGGCTCCCCCGGCCTACTCCGGCTCCGCGTCCGCGGCCTGCCAGTGCGGGTGCTCGCGCTCGGCCCAGCCACGCTCCACCAGCCCGGTCCGCATCCCGCGCCGGGCCTCAGGATCCCGCCAGGCCATCCGGACGTGCCCGGCGACCACGATCGCAATGGCAGCGGCCAGCCAGTCGTGGACGAAGGTCGCGCCGGTCCGCCAGGACGGCGGGGCGAGGTGGGTGAGCCACATCAGCAACCCGGTGCCGACGATCACCAGCATCGACCCGAGCGTCCACTGCGCGTACAGCTTCTGCCCGGCGTTGAACTTGCCCGCCGGCCGGTCCCAGGAGCGCCACCGGACGGCCCGCAGCCACGCCCAGTCCGCCGGCACGAACCGGCTGAGCCGGGCGACGTCCGCCCGCAGCGCACGGGACGCCAGCCCGAGCAGCAGCGGCACCGGCAGGGCTACGCCGCACCACACGTGCACGGTGACGACCAGCGGCCGGTTGCCGACCAGCGTGGCGAGCGGCGCCAGGTAGAGGAAGGCGGCCGTGGCCAGGCAGACGCCCATCAGCGCGGCGGTCGTACGGTGCACCCAGCGCTCGGTCCGGGTGAAGCGGAGGATCGGCTCAACTCGTCGGCGCATCGTCCCGCCCGTTCGACCGGCCGACCCAGGCGTCGACGTCATAACCGTTCTGCTCCCAGTAACCCGGCTCCACCGAGCCGGTGACGGTGATCCCCGACAGCCACTTCGCGGACTTGTAGAAGTACATCGGCGCGACGTACAGCCGCACGGGCCCGCCGTGGTCGTGCGAGATCGGATTGTCCTGCATGCGCAGCGCCACCAGCACGTCGTCCCGGCGTGCCTGCTCCAGGGTCAGGCTCTCGGTGTACTCGCCGTCGAAGCAGTTGAAGCGCACGGCCTTCGCCCCGTCCTTCACCCCCGCGGCGTCCAGGAGGTGGGCCAGCGGCACGCCCTCGAACGGGGTGTTCGGCACCCGCCAGCCGGTGACGCACTGGACGTCCTTGACCAGCCGCCGCTGCGGCATCGCCTGCAGATCGGCCAGCCGGTGGGTGGTGGGGCGCTCCACCAGTCCGTCCACCGTGAGCGCGTAGTTCGCGGCGTCCCGCCCGGGGACGGAGGTCACCACCGAGTAGTAGCGGAAGCCGTTGTTGCCCGGCAACAGCCCGCTGAGTCCACTCGGATCCCGCTCGGCCAACGCCGACTCGGCACGCTGCAGGTACGGGCCGACCGCCACGCCGGCCGCACCGAGCCCGAGCAGGCCCAGCACGACCCGCCGGCCCACCGGACTGCCCTTGGGATGTTCCACTTCTCTCGTCACGCCCCGATTCGACCAGCTCAGGGCGGGCCACGGCCAGCGACCGGGGCGTTCCGTCAGAATTTCGTCATCTCCGGCACCACACCGCGCGCCGGCCGCGACCAGCGCCGGTACGAGGCAGACGGCGGGGGCCAGTATCAGATTCCCCGGTATCCATCGGATCACAGGGCAAGGCCGCCTCGGTGCACCTCCTCGGTGACGGCTCCGGGATCCGTCGTCACCCCGCCCACGGGCCCGTGCGGGTACGGGCAAGCGGGCCCACAATGGAAAGAGGAGACAGGACCGAGCGTGACGCAGAGTCAACACGGACAGTGCGGTTTCTCGTCCCGGGCCCGTCTCCTCGCAAGCTCCGGCATGCGGCAGGACCACTGACAGGCCGACGGTCTGACGCGGACGGCGGCCTCCCGCCGGTGACGCCGCCGTCCGGCTGGCCCGGACCGTACACCACGGGAACCCGCACCCTGTGCAACCGGCGCCGCCGTGGAAGCGCGGAACCTCATCAGTAGCACCCGAGGTTGACATGGCCGACAAGAACTCCGAACCCGGTGGGCCCAGCGGCATCGGCGACCGCCCACAGGACGACTTCGTGGCAAGGAACCTCTCCGACCCATCCGAGCGGCCGGCCAAGACGCTGACCCTCAGTGGCCTGCTGGGCGACAGCGACCGCACCGGATTCCGGCGCCTGTACTTCAACAAACAGCTCGACTACTACGCCGAGTTCGCCTCCGCGGACGTGCTCTCGGTGGAGACCGTCGCGACCGACCAGCCGCCGTTCGTCGGACTCGACGCGACGAAGGTCACCCTGCGTCGCGACGCGACCGTGCACTTCACCCGCGTGGAATCGGCCGCTCCCGTGGACGAGTTCGACCTCGACCTCCGCCTGGGGCAGCCACGCCCGACGGGCATGCAGCCCCTCGGGCCGGAGACCGGGGCCCCCTGTCACACCGACTTCGCCTGCGGCACCGACTTCGACTGCCCGACGGAATTCAACACCGGCTGCAAGCCGCACACGTGCCAGTGCACCGACGACACGGTATGCGCCACCCTCCGCAGGACCTGCCAGACCTGCCAGACCTGCGCCACCTGTGGTGAGAACACCTGCGCCACGTGCGGTGAGGACAACACCTGCGTCACCTGCGGCGGAGCCACCTGCGTCACCTGCGGCGAAGCCACCTGCGTGACCTGCGGCGGGTTCACTTGCATCACCTGCGGCAGAGGGACCTGCGCCACCTGTGGCCAGGCCACGTGCCACCTGTGCGAAACCCGCGACACCTGCAACCCGCACGTGTTCACCTGCGGACCGAACCCGCAATGCCGGATGTGACGGCATTCGGCACGGCCTCGCCCACACCGCCCGCGCCGGCGGCGCAGGGCCGCGACGGCTGGACACCCCGGCTGGGGCCGGCGGCCGGGGCACGTGCGCTCGAAGCCGCCCGGCTGATCGCCGACCGGGCCACCGACCCCCCGCGCGTGCGGGCGGCGATCGAACTCGCCGCCCGGCAGACGTCGTTCCCCGGATCGGTGCGCTGGGACCCCGTGTCGCTGGCGCAGGGCGACACCGGCCAGGCCCTGCTCTGCGCCCAGCTGCACCGCTGCTTCCCCGCCGAGGGCTGGGACCGCACCGGGCACGCGCACCTCGCGCGCTCGGTGGCCGCGCTGGAGCGGCGCGGCAGCGCCCCGCCGAGCGTGTTCGGGGGGCTGAGCGGTGTCGCGTTCTGCGCGGCGGTGCTGGGCGGCGGTCGCGGCTACCGGCGCCTGCGCCAGGTCCTCGACGGCCGGATCGCGGCGGTGAGCCTGTCCGCGGCGGCGGCCATGCGCGGGAGCAGGGGCGTGCCGGTGTCGGCCTTCGACCTCATCTCGGGCCTCAGCGGCATCGCCACCCACCTGCTGCCCTCCGGTGCGGACCGGCCCGCGCATCCGGCGCTCCCGCAGGTGCTGCGCGCTCTCGTGGGCCTCGCCCGCTCCGGTGGGCACCCGCCCGCCTGGTACACCCCGGTGGCGCTGCTCCATGACGAGGAGCAGGCCCGCTCCTATCCGTTCGGCAACCTCAACTGCGGTCTGGCGCACGGCATCCCGGGCCCGCTGGCGGTGCTGGCCCTGGCCGTCCGCAGCGGGGCCGTGGTCGAGGGCCTCGAACCGGCCGTCCGCGAGCCGGCCCAGTGGCTGTCGGCCCACCGGGTGGACGACGCGGCCGGGCCGAACTGGCCCGCCGTCGTCCCGCTGGTCGACGGCGGGCCCGGCCTGCGCGAGGGCCGCGCGCACCACGCCACCCGCAGTGCGTGGTGCTACGGCAGCCCGGGGATCGCCAGGGCGCTGTGGCTGGCGGGCAGCGCGCTCGGCGACGACGGCCTGTGCGGCGCGGCGGTGCAGGCGATGGAGGCCGTCTACCGTCGGCCCGTCCCCGAGCGCGGCATCGACTCCCCGACCTTCTGCCACGGCGTCGCCGGGCTCCTCCAGGTGACGCTCCGCTTCGCCGACGACACCGGGCTGCCTGTGTTCACCGAGGCCGCCGTCGCTCTCACCGAGCAGATCCTGGCGCACGTCGACCCGTCACGGCCGATGGGGATCGCGACGGTGGAGCCGGCGGGCAATCTCGTCGACCAGCCCGGCTTCCTCGACGGGGCGGCCGGGGTCGCCCTCGTCCTGCTCGCCGCCGCGACGGACCAGGAGCCGGTGTGGGACCGCGCCGTGGCGCTGTCATGACGCCGGCCCCGAGCCCCGACCCGGCCCCGGCAGCGCCCGTGAACACCCGCGCCGCCGCCGACGCGGCCCCGCCGCACCGCCGCAGCCCCGCCCCCCTCTACGAACCGGCCCCCTGGCTGATCGTCCGCACCCCCCTGCTGCCTGCCCGCGGACCGGGCGCCGCCACCACCGCGAACCCCCGCGACGCCCTCGCCGACCCGCGCATCCGCCGGGCCCTGGCCATCGCCAGCCCCGACCTGCTCGAAGCACTGCAGCGCCCCGGGGCGAGCCCGCGCGACGCCGCCCGGGCCGAGCTGAAGCTGGCCCGCTACCTGATCCGGATGAGCACCCGGCCCACCCCGTACGGCGCGTTCGCCGCCGTGTCCCTCGCGGGCTGGGGCGAGCGCACCACACTGTCCGTGCGCAACGACGCCGACCGCATCCGCACACGCCCGGACATGGGCTGGCTGACCGACCTGTGCCTCACCCTGGACGACGACCCAGCCGCCCGCGCCGACAGCCGGTGGGCGGTCGGCGCCCACGCGGTCGAGCGCCACGGCCGGCTCGCCCTGGCCGACGGCGGACCCGCGCAGAGCACCGGCTCGGTCCGCCTCACCACCGCCGTACGCGAGGCACTGCGCGCCGCCCGCCGCCCCGTCCCGTACGCGGCGCTGCGCCGCCACCTGTTGGACCACACGGGCGGCAGTCCCGAGCAGGTCGACCGGCTGCTCACCGACCTGTGGCGCCAGCGCCTCCTGGTCACGGACCTGCGCGCCGCCCTCACCACCACCGAACCGGCCGACGAGCTGCGCGGCCGCCTCGCCGACCGCCCCGCCTGCGCCCGCACAGCCGGCCGACTCGCCGACCTGCTCGCCGAGATGGCCGATCTCGACAGCGCCCCGGCGGACGAGGCACCGAAGCGGGCCCGCGGCATCGCCCAGCGTGCGAAGGCCGTCCACCCGGCCGACGGACCGGCGTTCCAGACCGACATGGCCCGGCCCGTGGCCGGCGACCGGCTCACCGCCCACGTCGGCGAGGCCTGCGCCCAGGCGGCCGAGCTGCTCCTGCGCCTGTCGCCGCAGCCGCTGGGCTGCGCCGAACTGTCGGCCCACCGGGGCGCGTTCACCCAGCGCTACGGCCACGACCGGGAGGTGCCCCTGCTGGAGCTGCTGGACGAGCACACCGGGATCGGCCCGCTCGCACACGCGCACGGCGCCCGTCAGGCGCTGCCGCCCGAGGTGGCCGCCCGGCGCGCGAACGCACTCACCGACCTCGCCCTCGGCGCCCTGCGGGACGGGCAGCGCGTCGTCGAACTGACCGACGCCCTGCTGGCCGACCTCCAGACCCGGGACCCGTCGACCGAACCCGTACCCGCGCCGCTCTCCCTGGAGCTGTCCGCCTTCGTCGCCGCCGCCTCCCCCGAGGCCGTGGACCGCGGGGACTTCCTCCTGGTCGTCGGACCCAACCTGGGCGCCAGCAGCGCCGGCCGCTCGCTCGGACGGTTCGCCGACCTCCTCGCGCCGCAGGGCCCGGCGGCACTGCGCGCCCTGGGCGAAGCCGAGAGCCGGGCCCGCGCCGACGCCGCCCTGCCCGCCGAGGTCGTCTACCTCCCCGCGAACCACCGGATGGCGAACGTCGTCGTGCGCCCCGCCGTCCACGAGCACGAGATCGTCCTCGACGTCCCCGCCGGGGTGCCCGCCGAGCGGGTCGTGCCGCTCGACGACATCCTGGTCGGCATCCTCCACGACCGCTACCGGCTCCGGTCTCGGCGGCTCGACGCCGTGCTGCGCCCGACCGCGCGCCACATGCTCAACACCCATCAGGCGCCCGCCGTCTGCCGCTTCCTCGACGAGGTCGCCCGGGACGGCTCACCCGAGTTCGCGGCCTTCGACTGGGGCCCGGCGGCCGGCTTCCCGTTCCTGCCCAGAGTGCAGTACGGCCGGATCGTGCTGGCCCCCGCCCGCTGGCTGCTGCGCCCGGCCCTCGACGGCGGCGAGGGCCGGCCGGCCGGCGCCGAGGCCTTCGCCGCCCACGTGGCCGCCTGGCGCACGCAGTGGTCGGTCCCGGCGCGCCTCTACCTGACCGTGGCCGACAACCGGCTGCTGCTCGACCTCGACGACCCCGCCCAGGTCGAACAACTGCGCGCCGAGGCCCGCAGCAGCCGGGCCGGGCTGCTCGTGCTCCAGGAGGCACTGCCCGACACCGCCGACGCGTGGGTGCCCGGTGCGGACGGCGTCTTCATGAGCGAGCTCGTGGCACCACTCGTCCTTCGCCCGCAGGCGGCAGCACGGGCGGACGGGCGTGCGGACGGGCAGGCGGGCAGGCGGGTGGCCCCGGGGACGGCGACGCGGACGACACCCGGACCACAGGCGGTACCTCAGGCCGTACCGCAGACCGGGCCCGCGCCGACGGTCGCGCGCGGCGACGACCGCCCCGTCCCGATCCGGGACCGGCTCCGCCTGCCGGGAAGCGACTGGCTGTTCGCCAAGCTCTACTGCGACCACGACCAGGAGAACGGCCTCCTGGCCGGCCCCCTCAGGCACCTGTGCGAGATGGCCGAGGTCTCCGGGCTCGCGCAGCAGTGGTTCTTCATCCGGTACGCGGACCCGGACCCGCACCTGCGCCTGCGCTGGAAGGGCGACCAGGAGGCCCTGACCCGGCACCTGCTCCCGGAGATCGCCCGGCTCGCCGCCCGGCTCACCGATGAGGGCCTGGTCTCCCGGCTGGTCATCGACACCTACGACCGTGAACTCGAGCGGTACGGCGGTTCGGAGGGAACCGACGTCAGCGAGCAGATCTTCTGCGCCGACAGCCGGGCCGTGATGCGGCTGCTCGCCGAGACCGGGCCGGCACACACCCAGCCCCTCGCGGACGGCCCGTCCGCCGTGGACAACCCGGACGGCTCGGACGCCCCGGACGGCGCGGACGGCGGCGACCTCACCGAGCTCGCCGCCGTCAGCACCGACGACCTGCTCGCCGGGCTCGGCCTCGACGCCGATGAGCGCCTGCACTGGTACACCGACCAGGCCCGGCAGTTCTACGACTCCGCCCGCCGCCAGGCCGGCGAGGACTACCGCGTGCGCCAGCGGCGCCTGCGCACCCTGCTCGGCACACCGCAGGGCCCGGCCCTGCTGGGCGGCGCGGTGCAGACGATCCTGGCACAGCGCCGCAGCGCGCTCGCCGAGGCCGTCGACCGGCTGTCCGAACTGGAGGCTGCCGGGCGGCTCGCCACGGACCGCGACCGGCTGCTCGGCAGCTACGTCCACCTCCACTGCAACCGGCTGCTGGCCGAGCGGCGCCCGTCGGAGGGGCTGCTGGTCCAGATGCTCCAGCGCACGCGCAAGGGCCTGAGCGTGGAGAGCGAAGCTGCCCACCGCGACCAGCCGGCCTGACCGACTCGCCGAGGGCGAACAGTCTCGTGTTGCGAGCTCCGGGCCGGCAAGAGGTCTTGCCCGATGACCCGCCATGGCCGGGACGGGGTTTACACCCCCGATCGACGGTTGTCCGGAAATCACCGCTTGTCCGTAATGAACGGTTGTGTTCCCTATCTCCTGGGGATACTGTCGAGGTTGGTGAACGAATCCGTCCCCCTTCCACTCGTTCGCTCCCGAGCCATTGGGGAACCTGCCATGGCCACCTCGCGTGCCCTGGCCACGGCTCCGCCCGCGACCGCACGTCGGGGCCAGCATCCAGGGATAGCCCTCACCGTCATCGCGGCCACCCAGCTGATGGTCGTCCTGGACATCACGATCGTGAACATCGCGCTGCCGCACATCCAGCAGGCGCTGAAGTTCAACACCACCGACCTGTCCTGGGTCATCAACGCCTACACCCTGACCTTCGGCGGGCTGCTGCTGCTCGGCGGCCGGGCGGGCGACATCCTCGGCCGTCGGCGGGTGTTCGTCGTCGGTGTGCTGGTGTTCAGCCTGGCCTCGCTGCTCGGCGGGGTCGCGCAGTCCTCCGCCTGGCTGCTGGCCGCGCGGGCCCTGCAGGGGCTGGGCGGCGCGATCGCCTCGCCGACCGCGCTGGCACTGATCGCCACCAACTTCAAGGAGGGCCCGGACCGCAACCGGGCCTTCGGCGTGTTCTCCGCCGTCGCGGGCGCGGGCGGCGCGATCGGGCTGCTGCTCGGCGGCATGCTGACGTCCTGGCTGTCCTGGCGGTGGGTGTTCTTCGTCAACGTGCCGATCGGCATCGCGATCGCGCTCCTGGCGCCGCTCTACATCAACGAGTCCGAACGCCACCCCGGACGGTTCGACCTCACCGGCGCTTTCACCTCCACCGCGGGCATGGTCTCGCTGGTGTACGGCTTCATCCGCGCCGCCGAGCACGGCTGGACGGACACCGTGACGCTGACCGCGTTCAGCCTCGCCGTCGCCCTGCTGGCGGCCTTCGTGCTCAACGAGCGGCGCGTGACACAGCCGATCACCCCGCTGCACCTGTTCCGCGACCGCAACCGCTCCGGCGCGTACGGGCTGATGCTCTGCGTGGCCGCGGCGATGTTCAGCATCTTCTTCTTCATCACCCTGTTCGTGCAGGAGATCCTCGGTTTCAGCCCGCTGCGGGCCGGCTTCGCGTTCCTGCCGATCAGCGTGGCCATCATCGCCGCCGCCCAGTTCGCCGCCCGCAACCAACTGCGGTGGGGCCCGAAGCCGTTCCTGGTCACCGGCTCGGTCCTGGTGCTGGCCGGAGTCACCTGGGCCACCCGGATCGACATCAACACCAGCTACGTCGGCGGCATCCTCGGGCCGACCCTGCTGTTCGGCTTCGGCATGGGCTCGATCTTCGTCCCGGTGATGCTCACCGCCGTCTCCCGGGTCGCCCCGCACGAGACCGGCGCCGCCACCGGCATGCTCAACACCACCCAGCAGGTGGGCGGTTCGCTGGGCCTCTCGATCCTGGTCACGGTGTACGGCACCGCCAGCCGCAACGAGGCCCGCCAGCAGGTCGGGAAGTTCCTCCAGCAGGCCACCCCGCAGGAGGCCCTCCGCTTCAAGGCGACCGGGCAGCTGCCCGAGCCGTACTCCTCACAGGTACTGGTGCACGGCATCGCGAGCGCCTTCCAGCTGGGCCTCGTCTTCGCGGCGCTCGCCGTGGTGATCGCCTCGCTCGTCATCAAGGTCCGCCGGCTGCCGGAGGCGGATGTCAGCCCTTCGGGGGGCGGCACTTGACAGGGCGTCGGGGATACCGAAATCTTAACCGCAATGGTTTTCATCTTCGATAACCATCGCGGGCAGGTGTTTGCGCACCGATGCCCACGTACGCCACTCCCGGCACCCCCCGAAAGAGGACACCCATGTCGCTCGACGTCTCCCCCGCCCTCCTCGACCAGGCCCGGGAGGGCCGCGTCGACGAGGCCGACTTCCTGGCCACCGTCCGGGCCTCGCTCCCCTACGCCTACCAGGTCGTCGCCGGGCTCAGCACCGAACTCGCGGACGGTGACGAGGAGTTCACCACCGACAACACCACGCCCAGCGACGAGCAGCGGGCCCAGCTGCTGCGCGCGCTCGCCAGCAACGCCATCCGGGGCAGCCTGGAGGACCACTTCGGAGTGAAGCTCGCCTTCGTCAACTGCCACCGCGTCGGCGCCTTCCGGCCCGGCTCCGAGGACAGCGAGGCGTACCGCGAGTTCACCTCGCTGCACAACCAGATCCGCAACCAGAGCCCGGAGCTGCGCAGCTGCTGACGACCGCCGTACGGAGGGCCCCCGCCCGGGCGGGGGCCCTCCGCGCGTAATGTCGCGTGACGCCACATGGCGCCGCATGGCGCCCGGTTGCGTCCCGCTGCGCCCGGTTGCGCCTCGTTGCAGCCGGGTGTCCGGATCGCATTGCCGATCTTGTCGGGCCGAGGGGCGGGCGCTACGTGCGGAGGGCACGGACCGTCCGGCCCTCCCCCGGGCCGCCTCACACCCAGCGGAGCCGCCCACCATGCCGGACCCCCGCCCGCTGCGCAGACTCGGCTTCCTGACCATCGGGCTCTTCGACGAGGCGGACCCGCGCCGGGGCCACGAGTCCACCCTGGACCTCATCACCCTCGCCGAGCAGCTCGGCTTCGACAGCGCCTGGCTGCGCCACCGCCACCTCCAGTACGGGATCTCCTCCCCCGTCGCCGTCCTCGCCGCCGCCACCCAGCGCACCAGCCGCATCCAGCTCGGCACCGCCGTCACCCCGCTCGGCTGGGAGAACCCGCTCCGGCTCGCCGAGGACCTCGCCACCGTGGACATCCTGTCCGGTGGCCGGCTCAACCCCGGCTTCAGTGTCGGCCCGCCCACCCAACTACAAGCACGTACGCGACGCGCTCTACCCCGACACCGGCGAGCACGAGGACTTCAGCCCCCGCCGTGCCGAACGCCTCCTCGCCCTGATCCGCGGCAAGGACGCCTCCGATTTCGCCGGCACCGAAGGCGTCGAGGTGTACTCCCGCCGGGTCCAGCCGCACTCCCCCGGCCTCGTTTCCCGCCTCTGGTACGGCGCCGGCAGCCTGCGCTCCGCCCGCTGGGCCGGCGGACAGGGGCTCAACCTGCTCACCAGCAGCGTGATGAAGACCGAGCCGGACGACCGGCCGCTCGACTTCGCCGCGATCCAGGCCGAGCAGATCCACGCCTTCCGTGAACGCCACCCCGACGGCGAGCGGGCCCGGGTCTCCCAGAGTCTGGTGGTCATCCCCACCGACAGCGCCACGCCCGAACAGCGCGCCAAGTACGAGGCGTACGCCCGCGCCCCGCGCACGCACGCCCCACAGGGGCCGGCCCGGCTCCTGTTCGCCCCCGACCTGGTCGGCACGACCGCGGAGCTCGTCGAGCGGCTGCACGCCCACGCCGGGTACCGGGAGGTCGACGAGGTCGCCTTCGCGCTGCCGTTCACCTTCGAGCACCGGGACTACGTACAGATCCTCACCGACCTCGCGACCCGGCTCGGACCGGCCCTCGGCTGGCGCCCCGCCGCGGCGCCCGGGGAAGGCTGACCGGCCGAAGATCTCCGAGGGCCGGCAGGTCGGGCGGACTCGACCTCCGGGCGTTCCTACGGGTCTCCGTGGGTCATCGGCTCTGGTCAGATGAATAAGCGCTTGCTTAGAATCGGGTGCGTCGGGTTCCAGAGCCGCGTGCACACCCCAGGAGACGTCATGACCGGAGACACCGGAGACATCGCAGTCAACCGCCAGATCCGCCTTGCCCGGCGGCCGGTCGGGGAGGTGCGGGCGGAGGACTGGACGCACGGGAGTGAGGCGGTCGGGGTGCCCGGGGACGGGGAGTTCCTGGGGCGGACGCGGTACGTGTCACTGGATCCGGCGATGCGCGGGTGGTTGGACGACCGGCCGTCGTACCTGCCGCCGGTCGGGTTGGGCGAGGTGATGCGGGCGGGCTCGGTGGTCGAGGTCGTCGCGTCGAACCACCCGAAGTTCCGGGTCGGGGACCACGTGGTCGGCGCCTTCGGGGTCCAGGAGTACGCGGTGTCCGACGGCAAGGGCGCGATGACGGTGGATCCCGCGCTCGCACCGCTGTCCACCTACCTCGGCGCCCTCGGGATGCCCGGTATGACGGCGTACTTCGGGCTGCTGGACGTCGGGGCGCTCAAGGAGGGCGAGACCGTGCTGGTCTCCGGCGCCGCCGGGGCGGTCGGCAGCATCGTCGGGCAGATCGCCAAGGTGAAGGGCTGCCGGGTGATCGGCATCGCGGGCGGTCCCGAGAAGTGCGCGCTGCTCACCGAGGAGCTGGGCTTCGACGCGGCGATCGACTACCGCGCCGACGACGTCCGCAAGGCGCTGCGCACCCACGCCCCGGACGGCATCGACGTCTACTTCGACAACGTCGGCGGGCCGATCCTGGACGCCGCGCTGACCCGCCTCGCCATGCACGCCCGGGTGGTGATCTGCGGGGCGATCAGCCAGTACAACAACGAGAGCGCCGTCGAGGGCCCGTCCAACTACCTGTCGCTGCTGGTGCGGCGGGCGCGGATGGAGGGCTTCGTGGTGTTCGACTACGCCCGCCGGTACGCGGAGGCGACCGCCGAGATCGCGGGCTGGATCGGCGACGGCCGGATCACGGTGAAGGAGCAGGTGGTGGAGGGCACCGTGGACGACTTCCCGGAGACCTTCCGGATGCTGTTCCGCGGTGAGAACACCGGCAAGCTGGTGCTCCGCCTGGCCTGATCCGCCCCACCCGGGAAGACCCCTCGTCGGACTCTCCCTCGGCCGTGGCCGCCGGCGTCGGTCACGGCCCTCGGTCACGGCCGTCGGTCACGGCGCTCGGTCACGGCTCGGTGCGCAGCTGCGTGACGAAGGCCTCCCAGTCCAGTTCGGCGGCCTTCCGCGTCTGCTCCGCCGACACCAGCCGGTAGGTCGCCTCGAACCACTGCGCCAGCGCGGCGACGGGCAGTTCAAGGACGGCGCTCGTCTCCCTCGACGCCAGCCGTAGCCAGGCCAGTTCGCCCCGTTCGCCTGGCACCGGCCAGATCCGGACGTCGCCCTCGCCGCTCGGTTCGGAGAGACCCCGGTACAGCAGCTCACGGCTGATCCGCCAGGTGACGCTCCGTCCCCGGGGCGGGGTGAGCGTGACGGACACGAGGACCGGTGTGTCCCGATCGAAGCGGAAGTCCGCCCGTAGGGGCTGCCGCTCGACCCGTCCCAGCACCCGCCGGACGTCCAGTGAGAGCTCGAGGACGTCCTTCGACGCCTCCCGGCAGCCGCCGTGTCCGAACCCTTCGCCGCTCATGGGCGGTCTTCCCCTCTCGTGGATCCCCGTCGTCCCCTCGACTGTTCTGCAACCGGCCGGTCCGGAGCATCCGTCACTTGACCGAAGGTTCCCGTACGTCACGGGCCGCTCGACGGCCCGCTCGACGGTCCGGCGCGGGGCGGTACGGAACGACGCGGGGCGGGGCGAGGCGCTGCGGGCCGGGGCGAGGCGCTGCGGGGCTGTACGGTTCGGGGCGGCGGAGGGGAACAAACCGTCAGATGACTGGTGTGCGCCGCTCCCTCCCGAGGTCACACCTATGTGTGGAGGGAAGCCGATGGTGACGTCGGCCGAAAACCTGATCGGAACACCTTTCCGCCCGTGGGAAAATGGCGGAAGGACACGGCAGCGCTGGGCTTCCTGTGGACCGTAGTCGTAGGGGGAGCCCGTGAACGAGCCGGCCAGGACCGTCCGGACGATGGTCGGCCGCCGGCACGAGGGGGACGTACTGTCCTCCTTCGTGACGTCCGCGCAGGGACAGGCACTCGTCCTCAAGGGCGAGACGGGGGTCGGGAAGAGCGCGCTCCTCGAGCACGCCGCCGAACTCGCGGCCGCGAAGGTCCACCGGGTGATCCGGGCGACCGGCGTCGAGGCCGAGTCGGACCTGCCGTTCGCCGGCCTGCACCAGTTGCTGCACCCGCTGCTCCCCCAGCTCAGCCGTCTCGACAGCGGCTACCGCGGGGTGTTCGACGTCGTGTTCGGGCGGAGTCAGGAGAAGCCGCCGTCGGTCATGACCCTCGCCATCGCGGTCCTCGACCTGCTGTCCCTGGCGTCCTCGCAGAAGCCGCTGCTGCTGGTCCTCGACGACGGGCAGTGGTTCGACACCGCCAGCGCCGAGGTGGCCGGTTTCGCGGGCCGCCGGCTCAGCGGCGGCTCGGTGAAGCTCCTCGTCGCGCTGCGCTCGGACATCCCGTCCCGGCTGGACACCGCGGCCCTGCCCGAACTGTTCGTGCCGACCCTGTCGGAGGAGGCGGCCGGGCAGCTCCTGGACCGGCAGCACCCGGGCCTCGACCCACAGTTGCGCCGGGTCGTCCTGCGGGAGGCGCAGGGCAACCCGCTGGCCCTGCAGGAGCTGCCGCCCTACCTGAGCGGCAGGCCCGCGCGCGGGGCCGAGGAGGCGTGGGGCTATCGGGGCGTCCCGCTGCCGCGCCGCCTCCAGCACGTCTACGGCACCCGCATCGAGGCCCTGGGCGCGGAGGTGCGCGCGGAACTGCTGCGCGGCGCGCTGGACGGGGTGGAGGCCGGGCCCTCGGTGGGCCACACCCGCGGCGCCCGGTACCGGATGGCCGACGCGGACGAGGCGGCGTTCGGCGGGCTGCTGGACATCGACCCGGTCAGCGGCGACTTCGTCTTCCGCCACCCGCTGGTGCGCTCGACCGTGGTCCAGCTGGCGACCCCCAACGAACGCCGCGCGGCGCACGCCACGCTCGCCCGCTTCCACCGGGACGACATCGAGCGCCGGGCCACCCACCTGGCTGCCGCCACGGTGGACCCCGACGAGCGGATCGCCGCCGAACTGGAGGCGGCCGCCGAGTCCGCGACCCGGCGCGGCGGCGCGGTCGCCGCGATGGCCTGGCTGGTCCGGGCCGCGGAACTCAGCGAGAACCACGCCGACCGCTCCCGGCGGCTGGGCGACGCGGCCTACCTCGCCGGGCAGGCCGGCCTGCTCGACCGGGCGCAGCGGCTGGCCCACGCGGACGTCGTCCCGGGCCGCGGCGAATCGCCCGCCGCAGTGCTCGCCGCCGCCTATCTGGCGCTGTACCAGGACGGGGAGGTGCGCTCCTCGCGACGCCGGATCATCGCCACGATCGAGGCCCTGCGGGCCGACGGCCTGCGGGAGGACGGCGTGCGGGTCGACGGCGTGCGGGTCGACGGCGTGCGGGCCGACGGACTGCGGCGAGACAGCGCACGGGAAGACAGCGAGACGGTCAGCCGGCTGATCAACCTGCTGCTGGCGAACTGCCAGTACGCGAGCGACGGCGCCGCATGGCAGGAGGTCCGCGCGTTCCTGGACCGGCTGGGCGACCTGGTGCCGACGCGCTCGCTGATCTACCGCGACGCCTGGAGCGACGTGGTGCGGCACGGCGCCGGGGCACGGGAGCGCCTGGAGGCCGCGTTCGCCGGCCGGCAGGACCTCGAACCCTGGGACGTCACCCGCCTCGGCGTCGCCGCCTACCACCTGGACACGCTCGGCCCGTACCGGCCGCACCTGCAGCGCGTCGTCGACCGCGAGGTGACGACCGGCGCGATGTCGGCCGGCATGACGATGCTGCACCTGATCATGCTCGACCAGATGGCCGTCGGCGAGTGGGACGAGGCGGAGCAGAGCGGGCTGCGCAGCCTGGAGCTGGCGACGGACCACGACCACGACCTCTTCGCCCACCACAGCCGCGCCTACCTCGCGCTCCTCGCCGCCATGCGCGGCCGCCTGGACCGGGCCCGCGAGCTGCAGGCCGCCGTCGACGCCTGGGCGCGACCGCGCGGGGTGGGGTTCCTCACCCAGATCGCGGACTCCGTCGGCACGACCGCCGCGCTGAGCGAGGGCGACTACGAGGCCGCCTACCTGTACGCGATCGGCATCACCACCCCGGGCTCCTTCACGCCGTACGCGCACCAGGCGTCCCGCACCCTGCTCGACCTCGTCGAGGCGGCGCTGCATACCGGGCGCGCGGACCAGGCGCGTCGGCACGCGCTGGCCGCGCGCGACGCCGGACTGCCCGACATCTCGCCCCGGCTGGCGCTGGTGACGTACGGCGCGCTGGCGATGACGACCGACGACGAGAAAGCGGCGGCCGAGCTCTTCGGGCTGGTGGAGACGCTGCCGGACGCCGTCCGCTTCCCGTTCGAGCTGGCCCGCATCCGGCTCGCCCACGGCGTGCGGACCCGGCACTCCCGGGGGCCGGCGGCGGCCCGGCAGCCGCTGGCCCGGGCCACGGAGGCCTTCGAGCGGCTCGGCGCCCCCGCCTGGGCCGAGCGCGCCCGGGCCGAACTGCGCGCCTCAGGCCTGCCCGCGCGGGCCTCCTCCGCCCACCTGGCCACCCTCACCTGGCAGGAGCACCGGATCGCCGACCTCGCCGCCGCCGGCCTGACCAACAAGGAGATCGGCGAGCGGATGCACCTGTCACCCCGTACCGTCAGCTCACACCTGTACCGGGTGTTCCCCAAGCTCGGCATCACCTCCCGGGCCGCCCTGCGCGACGCGCTGGGTGACGCCCCGGCCCCCGGCGCGGGCTGAGCCGCACACGTGCGCCCCGGACAGGCCGCTGCCGTCCGCCTCTCGGGGGTACCATGCGCAGCACCAGCTACGACGAGGGAGTGAACGTTGTGACCAGCCAATCGGCCGCCACCCGCCGATCGCGGTACGTCCTGCAGGCCGCGTCGGACCTGGAGGACAACCGGCGCCGGCAAAGGGAGTTGGCCGAGGAGATCAAGCGGCTGGAGCAGGAGGAGGCCCTCCTGGAGGAGCTCCTGACCCTTGCCGAGCGGTACGAGGGACTGTCGGAGCCGTCGCCCCTCCCCGAGCAGGCGCAGAGCGAACCCGTACTCGCCGGGGCGCGGCCGCGCGGCAAGACGCGGCAGCCGCTCCTCACCGAACTCCTGCTGGACCTCCTGCGCGGTCACACCGAGCCCTGCGCGGCGAAGGAGCTGCGGGCGGAGCTGATGCGCGCGCACCCGGACCGGGAGCCCACCCCGCAGGTGGTGCGCAACACGCTTGAGACGCTCGTCGCCAAGGGGCGGGTCGGGCGGCAGAAGCTGGACCGCTCGGTGGTGTACACCCTCCTCTGAGGGGCACATGTGCGGGAGGTACATGTGTGTGAAGGCATCTGCGTGGCTCACGTGTGCGTGGCATCCGTGTGCGTGGCATCCGGAGGGGGTCTCAACTCCCCGGCCGGTCCGCCCGGATGTCCTGCCGGGCCAGCCAGTCGAGGACGTGGTCCGCGACCGGGCGCCAGCCGCTGTCCACGAACAGGGTGTGGCTGCGGTCCGCGAACTGCTTCAGCTCCGTCACCGCCGCGGAGTCGCCGTACTGCTTGTAGACGGCGCGGGTCACCGCGTCGGGTACGAGCAGGTCCTCCTGGCCCGATATCAGGAGCAGCGGCCCGCGGGCCCTGCGGCCGACGTCCACGGCAGTCAGCTCGGACCGGCCGCCGGCGCCCACCTCGGTGATCAGTCGGCGCGGGGCCGGGACGGCGTACCGCTCGTAGAGTTCCGCGGCTTCCCGTTCGTCGGAGGTGTTCGCGAAGAGCTGCCGGAACTGCCCTCCCGAGAGCGCGAGTTGTGCCTCCGGGCGGCCGGCCGGCGACTCGGTCGAGGGCTCGGCCGACCCGGCGCAGGGCGGCATTCCGAGCGCGGCGAGCGGGCCGGGCAGCGGCACGCCGTTGATGGGCGCCGAGGCGATGGCCACGGCCGCACGCCCGAGACCCGCGGCGAGGAGCCGCTGCACGATCAGCCCGCCCACCGAGTGCCCGATGAGCACGGGCGGACTGTCGAACGACCCGACGACACCCGTGAAGTGCTCGGTCAGTGCCGCCAGCCCGAGGTCCGGGAGCCGGTCCGGACGGCGCCGCGCCTCGTCGGCCGTGGGAAGCTCGCCCGGCCAGCCCGGGGCCACGACGGTGAAGCCCCGGGCCGTGAAGCGCTGGGCCCACGCCTCCCAGCACAGCGCATGGAACCACGCTCCATGGACGAAGACGACGGGCGTACCGGGCACTGCGGGGCCTCCTGGCGTGATGACCGCCCAGCACCGACGTGTGGGCACCCGGCCAGGATCGAACGGGAACGGCAGCACCGAAACAGTCGAATGACTTAATTGCTGTCGGAGCTGCGGTGTTGCGGTGTTGCGGTGTTGCGGGCCAGGGGAGCTTCGCGTCGGCGGGGGCGGGTGCGGGTGCGGTCGAGGGTGGCGCGGGCTCAGAGCCAGCCGCGCTCGTCCGCGACCCGCAGGGCCTCCGTACGGTTGCGGGTGCCGGTCTTGGCGATGGCCGAGGAGAAGTAGTTGCGGACCGTCCCCTCGGAGAGGTAGAGCTTCGCGGCGATCTCCGCGACCCCGGCGCCCGGGCGGGAGGAGTTCAGCACGTCGCGCTCGCGGGCGGTGAGCGGGGAGGTGCCCGCCGCGAGGGTGGCGGCGGCCAGGTCCGGGTCCACCACCCGCTCCCCCGCCGCGACCCGGCGGATGGCGTCGGCCAGCACCTCCGCGGGCGCGTCCTTGACCACGAAGCCGACCGCGCCCGCCTCCATGGCCCGGCGCAGGTAGCCGGCGCGGCCGAAGGTGGTGAGGATGACGACCCGGCACTCCGGCGCCTGCTGGGCCAGGACGGCGGCCGCCGCCAGGCCGTCCAGTCCGGGCATCTCGATGTCGAGCAGGGCGACGTCCGGCCCGTGCTCGCGGGCCGCCTCCGCGACCTGGTCGCCGCGGCCGACGGCGGCGACCACCTCGAAGTCGTCCTCCAGGTCGAGCAGGGCGCGCAGCGCGGTGCGCACCAGCTCCTGGTCCTCGGCGAGCAGCAGGCGGATCGTCATGTCGTCCCTTCGGGAGGGGAGTCGGAGCCGCCCGGCGGGACGGTGACCAGCAGCCGCCAGCCGCGCGGGGCGAGCGGGCCTGCCTCGACCGTACCGCCCGCCGCCGCGACCCGTTCCCGCAGGCCGGTGAGGCCTTTGCCGTCGCCTTGGCCGCCTTGGCCTCTGGGGCCGCCGGGGCCGCCCTGATCGCCCCGACCGTCGTCGCGGATCTCCACCGAGGTCGCGGTGAGCACCACCGAGCAACGGGCGGCACGGGCGTGCCGGACCGTGTTCGTGATGCCCTCGCGCAGTACCCAGCCGAACAGTTCGCGGTGCTCCGGCCCGACCGCGTCCGCCGCCGTCGGCAGGTCGGCCACCACCCCGGCGGCGCGCAGCAGTTCGCGGGCGCGGGCCAGCTCGCCCGCGAGGGTCACCTCGCGGTAGCCGGTGACGGCGGCGCGGACGTCGGACAGCGCCTGCCGGGAGAGCGTCTCCACGGCCGCCATCTCGGCGAGCGCGTGGTCCGGGTCCTTGTCGGCCAGCCGTTGCGCCAGGCGGGACTTGACGGTGATCGCGGTCAGCGAGTGGCCGAGCAGGTCGTGCAGGTCGCGGGCGATCCGGTTGCGTTCGGCCTCGGAGGCCAGCCGGGCCACCTCGGCCCGGGCGGCGACCAGCTCCCCGTTGGTGGCGGCCAGTTCGGCGAAGGCGCCGCAGGTGAGCGCGGTGAACAGCAGGGCCAGCGCCTGGAATCCGCCGGGCCCGGTGTGCCAGGGGCGCACCGCCCACGGCACCAGGAACGCGGCCAGCGTGGCGACGGTCACCACCCGGGCGGCCTGCCGACGCCACAGGGCCGCGACCGCCGAGACGACCACGGTGGCGAGGTAGAAGGCGTCCGCGTGGGCGAACGGGAGCGCGGCGAGGAACAGGGCGGTCATCACCGCCAGCAGCAGTGTGACCCGGTGCCGTCGGCCGCGTTCGAGGGCGAGGGCGGTCAGCACGTAGCAGAGGCAGAACGCGGCGACCACGGCGTATCCGGCGAACGCGGCCGGCCCGGCGACGTCCTGACTCACGGCCACGGCGGTGAGCGCCGGGAAGACCAGCATCCCGGCGCCCAGCAGGAGGCGTCGCCGGCCCGGCCCCCAGCGGTGGGCGGAGCCCGGCGCGCTCGTCGTGGTCGGTGCGCTCGGCGTCGTCGGCACAGTCGTTGCCGCAGTCGTCGGCGTAGCCGTCGGCGGCGCGCTCGGTGCGGTCTCGCGGTCGAGGTCGGTCACCCTCGCGCCCCCTTTTCAGAGCCTGGCGAACAGGGTACGCAGGTGCCGCCCGTTGACCAGGACGGCCACGCCCAGCAGGGCGAGCCCGCACAGGCCCTGCTCGACCTTCATCCAGACCGGGAAGAGCCCCGGCAGGACGATGATCGTAGCGATCGCGGCGAGCATGGCGGCCGAGATGATCCGCAGCCGCCGGAAGGCACCCCGGGAGCCGCGGGCCGCGCGGGCGGTGAGCAGCAGGGTCACGGCGGCGCCGGCCACGACGATGGTGCCGCGGACCCAGACCGCCGAGGTGACGAGGGAAGGGTGGTCGCGGAGGGCGAAGGCGACCGCCAGCGTCAGCACGCTGAGGCCGAGGTAGGCGAGGACGAACCGCCGCACGGTGCGGAAGGCCCGCCGGGTGTCGGGGTGGTGCAGATCGGGGTCGGTGCCGGTGCCGGTTTCGCGGTCAGTGGAGGTCTCGGTGGAGGTCATGGACCCATCGTGGGCGCAGGCCCGGTGCGCGGGGCAGTGTGCTCGCGCACCGGTGCGCCATGACAATTGTCAGCGCCCGGCCGCCGTCGGCTCGGCGTCCAGCAGCCGCACCATGTGCAGCTTCGCGACGGCCAGCCCGTCCACCAGCACGGCCCTCGGTTCTCGGCCCCACACCTCGAAGCCGCAGGCGGTGTAGAGCCGCAGGGCGGCCTCGTTGCCCTCGGAGACGGTCAGCAGCACCTGCCGCAGCCGCCCGTCCTCGGCGGCCGTGCGCAGCACCTCCCGCACCAGAGCCCGGCCGATCCCCCGCCGGGCGGCGCTGCGGGCCACCGCCATGCCGTACAGCGTGCCCTTGTGCCGCTCCTGGCTCCGCGACGCCACCTTGAGCCCGGCGGTGCCGACCAGCGTGCCCGTGTCGTCGAAGGCCCCGAGCAGGGCGCCCGGCCCGTCCTCGGCCTCGGTCAGACGGCGCAACGTCGCGGCCATCGGCTTGGCGCGCTCCTCGGCGTGGCGGGAGGTGAAGGCGGTGGGCGTCTCGCGCAGGGCTTCCAGGCGGAACGCCCGGTACGGCTCGGCATCCGCGCGGCCCAGGCGGCGCACAGTGACGGGCCGGGGCACGGTGACGGGCCCACGCACCGTACCGGGCTCAGCCGAGGCGGACACGGGTGCACCGGGTGAGGTACGGCAGGGCGATCGTGTCCCGCCCCGCCAGGTCCGGGTGGGTGGCGAGCAGCTGCCCGACGTCGGCCAGCAGCCGGACGCGTTCGCCCTCCGGCAGCGCGATGACGTAGCTGCGCGAGGCCACCATGTCCACGATCCCGGCCCGCGTGGTCTCGTGCTCCCAGCGGATCTCCAGCCGCTCGGGCGGGCCGAAGGGCGCCGGCAGGACGGGCCTGGTGTCGATCCGCTGCCGCGTCGACCGGTGCATCAGCGCGCCGAGTTCGGCGGCCCAGGGCTCCGATTCGTCCCGGACGTTCCACACCAGGGCGAGCGTCCCGCCGGGGGCGAGCACCCGGGCGATCTCAGGCACCGCGACGGCCGGGTCGAACCAGTGCCAGGCCTGCGCGACCACGACGGCGTCCATGCTCCCGTCCGGCAGCGGGACGCGCTCCGCCGAGCCCGCCCGGACGGCCGCCTTCGGCACCGCCGCGGCCAGGTGCGCCCGCATTCCCTCGTCGGGCTCGACCGCGACCACGTCGAGGCCCGCCTCGACCAGCAGCCGGGTCAACTTGCCCGTCCCGGCCCCCAGATCGAGCACCCGCCGGGCCTCCCGGGGCACCGCGGACCCGATGAGCGCCTGCGGGTATCCCGGCCGCCCGGCCTGGTACGACGCCGCCGCGACCCCGAACGACCGCGCCCGCAGCCGCCCGGCCCACCGCCGCGTCGCGCCCTGCCGGGTCATCCCGCAGGCCCGTCCGATCTCCTCCCAGGTGGCCTCGCGCCCGCGCCGCAACTCCTCCACCAGCTCCGTCCGCCGCTCCTCCAACGCCTCGATCACGCCCGACAGCCGCCGCAGCCCCTCCACTCCGCCCCCACCGACCACATCCTCCGCCACCCGCCGACCAAGATCGTCCGTCTCCATGGGCCCGCACTGTAGGGACTGCTGCGGCCACGTGTCAATGATCGTTGCTTCACTACGCAACAGATGTTGCTCATGACCGCGCCGTCCCCGCACGGGTGATCACCGTTCGACGCCGACCGCCACTTAGCACGAACTCTGCTTTTCGCGCGGGGACTTGGCGTAGAAACCCTTCTGATGGGCGAATCCGGGGCGGGTTGGCGGTGCGGGGGCGGCGGGGCGAGAAGCCTGGTGCGGGGCGGCGTTCCGCCGGGCGCGGGACTGGTGTGCGAGATGTCGGGCATGTCCGGCAAGTTGCCACAAGTCGGTTGAGGGACAGTATTTTTGAGTTTCGGTCAGGATTGTCCTGAACTTGGCTATGCTGCAGCACCACGCCTCCGGAGCCGGTCGCCGTCCGTCCCCCGTACTGTTCCGATCGTTTGAGGATGCTGAATGCTTCGAGCTGGATCGTCACCCGCCAGACGGCGCCGCGCGCCCCTGCTCGGCTGGCTGCTGCCGACGGCCGTGATGGCCGCGGCCGTGGCGGTCGCCGCGGCGCTGGTGGGCGCCGGGGCCCGGGCCGGGGTGCTGTGGTGCGGGGCGACGGGCACCGTGCTGGTGGCCGTGGTGGCCGCCGAGTCGGCCCGCCGGGGGCGGGCGTTGAGCGAACTGCGGGACCGTAGCGTCCGGCAGGCGGAGGACTTCCAGCGCCGGCTGGCCGGGCAGGAGGACGAGCTCGCGCGGCTGGCCGAGGTCGAGCTGCGCCGGGTGGTCGCCGGGGCCCGGTACGGGTACTCGATGGACGTCCTGCTGAACCCGATCGGGCAGGACCTGGTAGCCGTGTCGCCGAGGTTCCGCAAGTCCCTGGTGTCCGTCGCGCACGGCATCGCCGTCGCCGTCGACGACGAGGTCAGCCGGCGCGACTCCGCCGAGCGCGCCTTCGTCAACATCGCCCGCCGGGTCCAGGCGATCATCCACCGGCAGGCCAAGGACCTGCGGGAGATGGAGGACCGGCACGGCAACGACCCGGCGGTCTTCGACGACCTGCTGCGCCTGGACCACGGCAACGCGCTGACCGGCCGCCTCGCCGACAGTATCGCCGTCCTCTCCGGCGCTCGCCCCGGCCGCCAGTGGACCCGGCCGATCGCCCTCTACAGCGTGCTGCGCGGCGGCATGTCCCGGATCCTGGAGTACCAGCGGGTGGACCTGCACCCGGTGGCCCAGATCTCGGTCACCGGCCCGGCCGTCGAACCGCTGATCCACGCCGTCGCCGAGCTGCTCGACAACGCGACCCGCTACTCCCCGCCGCACACCCACGTGCACCTGAGCGCCTCCGAGGTGCAGAGCGGGATGGCGATCGAGATCGAGGACGGCGGTCTCGGCCTCACCGACGAGGCCACGGCCCGCGCCGAACGCGCGATGCGCGAGGCCATGGTCTCCAAGGACTTCGACGACCTCACCGAGTCCCCGCGGCTGGGCTTCGCCATCGTCGGCCGGCTCTGCCAGGCGTACGGCTTCCAGGTGTCGCTGCGCCGCTCCGCGTACGGCGGTGTGCGCGCGGTGCTGGTCGTACCGCAGGAACTGCTCACCACCGCTCCCCCGACCGGGCGGGCGCACGGCATCGGCGCCTTCTCCGGCCCCCGTCCGCTCCCGCCGAACCCGCCCCGGCACGCGGCCCCGGCGCGGCCCTGGGGCGCCCGGACCACCTCGGCCGGCGTCGGCCCGTCCTACGGCTCGACCAGCCCGTGGGGCTCGCCGTCCGTCTCGGCGGCGGCCGGGGACGACGAGGTGATCGTGACCGAGCGGACGGCCACCGGCCTGCCGCAGCGCCGGCGCCACCGGCCGACCGGCCGCGCCGCCTTCGCCACCCCTGCGCGCGGCACCGCCCAACCGTCCGCGCCGCTCGCCGGTCCGACGGCCGGGCCTGCGGCGGGCCCGGCGGCGCAGGCTCCCCGCCCCGCCACGGAGCCGAAGCAGCCCGGCCTGTGGCTGGAGGCGTTCATGGACGGCATCAAGGGCACCGGGCCCGGACCGTCCGCCGGTCCGGTCGGCCGGGTCGGTCGGCCCGGTGCCGCGCAGACCGGCCCCGGACACACCACTGAAGAGACGGCAGGGAAAGGCGAGCAGTGATTCCGCACCGCAGCAACATGGACTGGATCCTCAACGACCTCGCGCACAGCGTCCCGTGCGTGCGCCACGTCATCGTGCTGTCCGCGGACGGTCTGCGGATCGCCCAGTACGGCACCGATCCGGACACCGCCGACCGCCTCGCCGCCGCCTGCGCCGGGCTGCAGAGCCTGGCCGGCGCGGTCGGGCACGAGTTCCCGCACGGCGACGGCTCGATGCGGCTGGTGGTGATCGAGGTGGACGGCGGCTACTTCTACCTGATGGCGGCCGGTGACCGCGCCTACCTCGCGGTGCTCGCCGACGAGGGCGTGGACGCCGGGCTGGTGAGCCACCAGATGCGTGACCTGGTGGCCCGGATCGGCGAGCACCTGTCCACGCCGCCGCGCAACCCCGAGGTGGTCGCGTGAACCGGCCCCCGGACCCGCGCGGCGGCGGGACGGCCACATGAACGGGCACGCGCATGAACGGCCACGCGCATGAACGAGCACAGTGAGGCGGTTGCATGACGGCAGACCAGGGCGGCTGGGACGGCCCCGAGCCCGACCGCCTGTACGTGATCACCCGCGGCCGCAGCGGTCCGTCCGGGCCGGGCGTCTTCGACCTGGTCACCCTGATCGTCTCCCGCGCGGAGCCGACCCCCGCCCTGCAGCCCGAGCACGCGGCCATCCTGCGGCTGTGCCGCTCCCCGCTCTCGGTGGCGGAGGTCTCCGCCTACCTGGGGCTACCCACGAGCGTGGTCACCGTGCTGCTGGCGGACCTACTCGACGACGAACTGATCGAGGCCCGCGCCGCCGTGCCGGCGGCGGAACTTCCCGACCGGGCCCTGTTGGAGGCGGTGATCCATGGACTTCAGCGGCTCTGACACGGCGGTGGGGCCGGTCGGCGCGGACCTGCTGCCGGACACCGTCACCACGGCGGTCAAGGTGGTGATCGTGGGCGGCTTCGGCGTCGGCAAGACGACGCTGGTCGGCTCCGTCAGCGAGATCCGCCCGCTGACCACCGAGGAGACCATGACCCAGGCCGGGGTCGGCGTGGACGACCCGACCGGGGTCGAGCTCAAGACCTCCACCACCGTGGCCATGGACTTCGGCCGGATCAGCCTCAGCGACCGGCTCGTGCTGTACGTCTTCGGCACCCCCGGGCAGGAGCGGTTCTGGTTCCTCTGGAACGGCCTCTTCGAGGGCGCCCTCGGCGCGGTGGTGCTGGTCGACACCCGCCGGCTGGAGGTCAGCTTCGAGGTGATCGGGCGGCTGGAGGAGCGCGGTGTGCCCTTCGTGGTCGCCGTCAACGGCTTCGCCGAGGCGCCGAGCGTCCCGCTCGCGGACCTGCGTGGTGCGCTCGACCTGCCGTCCGACGTGCCGATCGTCAGCTGTGACGCGCGCAGCCGCGAATCCAGCCGGGACACCCTGATGACGCTGATGCACTACCTGTACGAGCTGGCCGCGCCGACCACCCGAACCCTGTGACCGGAGACCCTGTGAGCACCCCGTTCCCCGACGACGCCGTCCCCACCCCGCCACCCGGCTGCCCGGCGCACGGCGGCACCACCGGCCCGATCGGCCCCGGCGGCCTGCGGCGCCTGTACGGGCCGGAGGCCGAGGCCGACCCGGCCGGCCTCTACGAGAAGCTGCGCGCCGAGTACGGCGAGGTGGCCCCGGTGCTGCTGCACGGCGACCACCGGGCCTGGCTGATCCTCGGCCACGGCGCCAACATCACCGCGATGCGCACCCCCTCGCTGTTCTCCCGCGACTCGCGCCTGTGGACGGCGTTCCGCACGGGCGAGATCCCGATGGACTCCCCGCTGCTGCCGGTGGTCGCCTGGCAGCCGATCTGCGTGTTCGCGGACGGCGACGAGCACCGCCGGCTGCGCGGCGCCGTGCTGGACGGCCTGAACCGCTTCGACCGGCGCGGCATCCGCCGCCACGTGCGGCGGTTCACCACCGACCTGGTCCAGGTGGTCGGGCCGACCGGCCGGGCCGAGCTGATCACCCAGTTCGCCGAGCACCTGCCGATGCTGGTGATGACCAAGCTGCTCGGCATGCCCGACGAGTACGGGCCACAACTGGTCAACGCCGCACGGGACTTGATGAAGGGCACCGAGACGGCCATCGCCAGCAACGAGTACGTGGTGGCCGGCCTGCGCCGGACCATCGCCCTCAAGCGTGAGGAGCCCGGCGACGACCTGACCAGCCGTCTGCTGGCACACCCGGCCGGTCTGACCGAGGACGAGGTGATGGAGCACCTTCGGGTGGTGCTGCTCGCCGCCAACGAGACCACCGTCAACCTGATCGCCGACTCGCTGAAGATGGTGCTCACCGACCCGCGCTTCCGCGCCCACCTGTCCGGCGGCCAGATGACCCTGGGCGAGGCGCTGGACCAGGTGCTGTGGGACTCCCCGCCGCTGTCCCTGGTGGCCGGCCGCTGGGCGACCGCCGACACCGAACTCGGCGGGCAGCAGATCAAGGCCGGGGACCTGCTGCTGCTCGGACTCGCGGCCGGGAACGTCGACCCGGTGGTCCGCCCCGACCTGGCCGCCCCGCTGTACGGCAACCGCTCGCACCTGTCCTTCGGCGCGGGGCCGCACGAGTGCCCGGGCCAGGACATCGGGCGGCACGTCGCCGAGGCCGGCATCGACATCCTGCTCACCCTGCTGCCGGACGTCCGACTCGCCGTACCGGAGGAGGAGTTGACCTGGAGCTCGGCCTGGATCTCCCGGCACCTGACGGCGCTGCCCGTGGAGTTCACCCCGCGCGACATCGACCCGGACCCGGTGTCGGTCGCGGAGGCGGAGCGGGCGGCGGTCGCGGCGCAGGCGGCGCAGGCGGCGCAGGCGGCCGAAGCGGAGCGGGCGGCCCGGGCCGTCCCGACGGCGGGAGCCGCCGGGACGGGCGCGCAGGACGGAACCGGCGGGACGGGCCGGAGCGTGGCCCCGACCGTCCCGGCGCAGCGGCGGCGCAGCTGGTGGCAAGTGCTGACCGGCGCCTTCCGGCGCTGAACCGGCACTGAACGGGCACTGAACCGGGGCGGGGGGGGGGGGCGCCCCCCGGGGGGGGGGCCCCCGGCCCCCCGGGGGGTGCCCCCCCCGGGGTGGGACCCCCCCCCCCCGCGGCCGGCCGCGGCGCCCGCGCCCCCGCCCCCCCCCGCGCGCCCGCGCCCCCCCCCGGGGGGGCGCCCCCCCCCCCCGGCGGGCGGGGGGCGCCCCCCCCCCCGCCCGGGTGTCAGCCGCGCCGGGTGTCAGCCCTCGCGCCCGTCGGTCCGGCGGCGGTAGAGGGTGAAGGTGTCCACCGGGGTGAGGTCGCCGTGCGGTCCGTCGAAGGTGTAGTAGGTGACCTTCATGGTGGTGGTACCGCCGCGCCGGTCACCGGGGTCGACCTCGAAGGCCGCGAAGCCGTGGGCGTGTTCGCGGTCCTGGACGGCGGCCCACGGCGCATCCTCGGTGAGCCAGACCGACTCCCGGTACGGCGCACCGGGCTTCGGGTCCTCCAGCCCGATGACCACCCGGCCCTTGGGCGTCGGGAAGAGGTCGTCCTGTGTGGTGGCGGCGTTGCCGCCGGCGCCGATGATCATGTGGACGGTTCCGCGCCCGGTGTCGATCATGTCGGTGCGGGTCTCGGTCGGCACCGGAGTGCGGGTGTCGTTGGGCAGGGTGCCGCGGACGGGGTGGGAGCGCTCGTAGTAGTGCTCGTGGCCGCACAGCACCAGGTCGACCCCGTAGGCGTCGAACAGCTTGCCCCAGGTCTCGCGGATGCCGAGGTCGCTGCCGGCGCCGTGCATGGAGCTGGAGATCATCGGGTGGTGCATGCACACCACGATCCAGTCGATCGCCCGGCTGCTCCGGGCGGTCCGCAACTCGCGTTCCAGCCAGCGCTGTTGGGCGCCGCCGGAGTAGCCGCGCAGGTAGATGTCGCCGGAGTTCTGGATGGCCACGTCGTCGTTGGCGAGGCTGATGAAGCGCACCGAGCCGACGGTGAAGGCGTACCACATGCCCCGGGTCTCCTCGTCGGAGGAGGCCGTGGAGTCGGGGAGGGAGAAGTAGGCCTGGTAGCCGAGGGCGCCGATCGGGCCGTTGCCGCCCTCGTTCTCGTGGTTGCCGACGCAGGGCATCCAGGGGCGCAGCCGGGTGGAGCGGCTGTTGCTGATGAACCAGTCGGCCCAGGTCGCGGTGCGGCTCTGGCCGTGGCGCCCGGCGTAGGAGGAGTAGCAGAGGTCGCCGTTGACGAGGTTGAAGAGCGGGCCGACGCGTTCGACGGCCGAGACGATGTCGGCGGAGGCCGAGGTGCCGACCTGGCTGCTCATGAAGACCGGGTACTTGCCGAGCGGCGAGGGCATACCGGCAGGGAACGTGACCAGGCGGCGGAGGTTGGGCGCGGCCTGGTCACCGAAGCTGGTGAAGGTGAAGGGGGCGCGGCCGCGCGGGGCGGTGGTGAAGGTGCCCGTCTCGGGGTTGGCGCCGTCGTGGCCTGCGCTGTAGAGGTAGGTGGTGCCCGGGCGCAGGCCGGTGAGGCGTGCGTGGTGGACGTACACCTCGATCTTGTCGATCGAGTCCCGGTAGGTGCGGGTCTCGGCCTGGACGACCCGGCCGAGGCCGCCGTCCGTCGTGCCGTACCGCACTTGCGGGCGACGGACGGACTGCGGGGTGAGCCAGGAGACGGTCATCTCCGTGCCGGCGTCGGTGCCGAACTGTAGGTGCAAACCGGTCACGCCGGCCGTTCCGGCGCGGTGCGGGGTGGTCTGCAGGAGTGGGCTGGTGGGGGCGTCGTCGGCCGCTTGGGCGGCCGCGGGTTGCGCGGCCGCCGTCGAGCCTGCTGCCACCAGGGCGGCTCCGGCCGCCGAGGTGCTTTTGAGGATGGACCTGCGTGCAATGGTCATGGGTTCTCCGCCTGTCGAGTGGGGGTTCGACGGGCAGTCACTTTAATGACACGTACACGTAAAGACGATGGTTTTGGCGCACTCCGGGTTCGACGGACGTCGAATTGACGAAATATCGGCGGTGGCGGACCGTACGGAGGCGACTACCCCTCGCGGGCCGGTTCCGCCTCGCGGGTCGGCTACGCCTTGCGGCCCACTCCGCCGTACACCGGGACCTCCTCGTCGGCCAGTGCCGGGGACGGCGCTTCACCCAGCTCCGGATGCCAACGGTTGATCAGCACCACGCCCGGGTCGTCCAGTTCGAGGCCGGCGAAGAAGCGCTCGACGCCCTCGCGCGAGCGCATGTGGACCTCGATCCCGGCCTCCGCGTAGCGGCGGGCGCCGATCTCCGCCCGATCGGGCGAGGTGTCGCCGGTGCCGGCGGTCAGCGCGAGGAAGCTGCCCGTCGGCAGGGCGTCCAGGAGCTTGCGGACGGGCGGGTGCGCGGCCTCGTCGGAGAGGAAGTGCACGATGTTGATCAGCGTCAGCGCGACCGGCTCGTTCAGGTCCAGGGTGGCGGCGACCGCCGGGTCGGCGAGGAACTGCTCCGGCTCGCGCAGGTCGCCCTGGACGTAGGCGGTACGGCCCTCGGGGGTGCTGGTGAGCAGCGCGCGCGAATGGGCCAGCACGATCGGGTCGTTGTCCACGTAGACCACGCGCGACGACGGGTCGACCGACTGGACGATCTCGTGCAGGTTGGGCGTGGTGGGGATGCCGGTGCCGACGTCGAGGAACTGGCGGACGCCGTGCAGTTCGGCGAGCCGGCGGACCATCCGGTGCATGACCGCGCGGGCGGCGGTCGCCCCCTCGCGCGCGCCGGGCAGGTCGGCCATGACGCGGTCGCCGACCTCGCGGTCCGCCGGGAAGTTCGTCTTGCCGCCGAGCAGGTAGTCGTAGACCCGGGCGGAGTGCGCCCGGTCGGTGCGCAGGTCGGCCTGCGGCGGCTCCTCGAACCCGGCCTCGGTCAGCCAGCTTTCGGATGTGTCGGCGCCGAACGCGTCGGCGCCGAACGCGTCGGTGCCGAACGCGTCGGTGCCGAATGTGCTGCTCTCCGCAGCCCTGCTGTCCGATGCGCTGCTGTCCGATGCGCTGCTGCCCGGTGTGTTGACGTCCACGCTCGCTCTCCCCGTTCGGCGTAAGTCCGGACCACTCAACCACAGTCGATGATCGTCCGTCAGGCGGTTCCCGGTGAACGCCCGGCCACAGTCTCGGTGTCCCGGACGGCGGCCGCGAAGCCTGGCACCTTCATCGCCGTCAGCAGCGCGAGGGCCGGGCCCATCGTGCAGAGGGTGACGTACCCGGGGATCACGCCGAGCCAGTGCCGGTCGCTGAGCCACTCGGCGAGCAGCGGGAAGGTGCCGCCGAACGCGGCGATGGTGGCCGCGTTGACCACGCCGAGGCCGACCGCCCGCACCTCGGTCGGGAACAGCAGCCCGGTGAAGACGTTGAGCGTGCCGAGCACCGTCGCCACCAGCATCCCCAGCAGCACGGCGACGACCTGGAACGGCAGCCAGCCCTGGCGCAGCCCGGCGAGCAGCACCCCGACCAGTGGGATGGGCAGGGCGAACCCGATCCGGGCGACCGGCAGCAGGCCGAAGCGGTCGGCGGCGGCGCCGGTGAGCAGCATGGTGACCAGCACGACGCCGAGCACCACGGTCATGAACGAGGCGGCCGACTCCTTGTCGATCACGTGGTAGGCGGCGGCGTACTGCGGCAGGTAGACCAGGGCGAAGTAGTAACCGACCGTCCCACCAAGGGTGTTGAGGAAGACGGTGAACGCCGCCCACCGGTGCTCGCGGAGCATCCGCAGGAACGGCGGGCGGGCGCCGTCCGCCACGCTCGCCCGGGCCCGGTGGAACTCCGCGCTCTCCGGTGCCGAGCGTCGTACCCAGACGGCGGCCAGCCCGAGCAGTGCGGCGACCACGAAGCCCCAGCGCCAACCGCCGTTCTCCAGGCCGGACTTGCCGATGGTGTGGATCAGCAACGTGAGCACCCCGAAGGAGAGCAGCGAGCCGAGGATGATCCCGCCGTACGACACCGAGCTGAACGCGAACCGGTGCCGCGGCGGGGCCGTCTCGGTCACGTACGCGGCCACACTCGGCGCCTCCCCGCCGAAGGCGAGTCCCTGCACCACCCGCGCGAGGACCGCCAGCACCGCCGCCCAGACCCCGATCGAGCGCTGGCCCGGCACGGCCGCGATGCCCAGACTGGCGACGGCGATCACCGCCATGCCGAGGCTCAGCGCGAAGCGCCGCCCCCGGGTGTCACTGAGCCGGCCGATCAGGTACGACCCGACCGGGCGGGCCACGAAGCCCACCGCGAAGGTCACGTACGCCCCCAGTACCCCGCCGACCCCGTGTTTGCCGTGCCCGAAGAGGTCTGCCGCGAAGTAGGGCGCGAGGACGGCGTAGATGTTCCAGTCGAAGGACTCGACCACCGAGCCAACCGTCGCCGCGGCCAACTCCCGCCGCCGTCCGCCGACTTCCGACCTCTTACGGAGTGGGGTGAGCGCACCGCTGTCTGTCATGGCCCCAGCATGGCACCGTTCGGGACCCTGTGGAATCGGGCGCCCCCGGGTCCGGCGCGAGGCCGCCGGGCCACGTCCGGTACGCCTACGGAATATCGAGGTGACTGATGTGATGATGACCAGGTGATATTTGTGTGCGGTGCATTCCATGATCCCCCGAACCTCGCGGCGCATCCTGCCCGCCGCCGTCGCGGCAGTCGCCACCGCCGCCCTGCTGGCCGGCTGCACCAGTGGCAGCAGCGGCAAGACCGCGCCCACCACGGCCGCCGCCGACGCCGCAACGCCGAGCGTCACTCCGACCCCCACGCCGACGGCCAAGCCGACCGGCGCCGCAGACCCGGCGCTCCAGGCGTTCTACGCTCAGCAACTCGCCTGGGCGCCCTGCCCGAAGGACCCGCAGAGCGAGGGGGACACCTCCGCCCTCCAGTGCGCCTCCCTCAAGGTCCCGCTCGACTACAGCACCCCGGCCACCGGCACCCTGGACGTCGCGGTGGTCCGCAACCCCGCGACCAAGCCCGACCAGCGGATCGGCTCGCTGCTGCTCAACCCCGGCGGCCCGGGCGGCTCCGGCGTCCAGATGGTCACGTACAACTCCAAGGGCTTCGACGGCCCGCTGCACGAGCGCTACGACATCGTCGGCTTCGACCCGCGCGGCGTGGCCGGCACCAGCCCGCTCAAGTGCCTCGACGACCAGGCCCGGGACGGCTGGCTCAACACCGACGAGCCCGGCGCCGACCACGGCAAGCAGCTCGCCGACGCCTGCCAGGCCAAGTACGCCCAGCTGCTCCCCTTCGTCGGCACCCGCAACACCGCCCGGGACATGGACGTGCTGCGCGGCGCCCTCGGCGACCAGAAGCTCAGCTACCTCGGGATGTCCTACGGCACCTACCTCGGCTCGCTCTACGCCGAGGAGTTCCCGGACCGGGTCGGCCGGCTCGTCCTGGACGGTGCCACCTCGCCCTCCTTCTCCCTGGTGCAGCACAACATCGAGCAGGAGGCCGGCTTCGAGCGCGCCCTGAAGGCCTTCGCCGCCGACTGCGTCACCAAGGACCCGTGCCCGCTCGGCACCGACGCCGGCCGGGCCCCGCAGAAGCTCGCCGACTTCCTCGACGGGCTCAAGGACAAGCCGCTGAAGACCGCGAAGGGCCGCACCCTGACCTCCAGCGCGGCGTGGACCGGCGTGATCAGCCGCCTCTACGGCGGCGAGAAGGCCTGGAGCGGGCTGCGCAACACCCTCGGCTGGGCGATGGTACGCGGCAAGGGCGACGACCTGCTCGCCCTGGCCGACGGCTACAACGGCCGTGACAAGGACGGCCGTTACACCCCCTCGGTGGACGCCTACACCGCCATCCACTGCGCCGACGGCGCCACCGACGCCCCGGCCGGCGACCAGCTGCAGGCCTCGCTCACCGACCTCGCCGCCAAGGCCCCGCTGGTCAGCAAGCACGACCCGCTCGCGGCGCTCTTCGACCCGGACTGCCGGATCTGGCCGTTCCGCGCCACCGAGAAGCCGCACGTCATCACATCGACGGCCACCACGCCCATCGTGGTCGTCGGCACCACCGGCGACCCGGCCACCCCGTACGCGTGGTCCGAGAAGCTCACCGCCGAGCTCGGCAACGCCGTCCTGCTCACCCGCGACGGCGAGGGCCACACCGCGTACGGCGCGAGCAAGTGCATCCGCGCCTCGGTCGACGCCTTCCTGGTGGACGGCACCGTGCCGACGGCGGGCACCCACTGCCCCACGGACTGACCCCGCCCGAACGACAGCGGTCCCGTGTGCCCGGCCGACCGGCCGCGCGCCCGGGACCGTTGTGCGTCCGCCGCCGGTCAGTGCCCGGGGTGGTGGACGAACCGGTAGGTGTCGCGGTCGAGTTCGGTGACCTGGACGCCGAGGGCGGCAGGCTCGGCTATCCGGGAGCGGAGGGCGTCGAGGACCCGGTCGGTCAGCTCGGCGCGCTGTTCGGCGGTGCGGCCGGCCAGGATCTTGACCTCGACCAGGACCACGGCCTCGCCGGTCGTGCCGTCGCCGACCCGGTGGTGCGCGGCGGGGCGGAAGACGGTCTTGCACTGCGACACCGTCGTATCGATGACCTCGGTGATCGCCTGGTGGACCTCGTCGGCCAAGGCCGCGCGGTCGAAGTCGAGTTCGGCCGAGTGATCGACCAGGATCTGCGGCACGGGAACCTCCCGGAGTCGGACAGTACGGCGCCGACGCTACCGCGCGGCGGTGGGTGGTCGGCGGACGGGGCCCCGGACGGCGAGACGGGCGGTACAGCGGGCGCGCAGGCGAGACGAACGGCGCAGTGGACGGTGAAGCAGACGGCGAAACGGACGGGCCCCGGCGCGGGGTGGCGGTTTCTAGGGGCCCTGCGGTGGAGCGGTGGCCGGGTCAGCAGCCGAAGTCGACCTTGCGGAAGGTCGCGTAGTGGTCGGCGGTGTAGTAGTCCTCGTGGTACTGCTTGCCGGTGATGATCCAACTCTTCACCTCGGGTCAACTCGACGTACCCGAAGGTGACGTGACCTGGCCGGTTACCGCAGCGGCCGGCCGCCTGCGGGCCCATCCGGGGCCCGCAGGCGTCACGCCGTCAGCCGCGCGGCAGGACCAGGGACTGCGCCGCCGGCAGCTTGCGCCAGTCGCTCGACACGATGCTCGCGTGTGCCTTGGCCAACTGCTCGATGCGGGCCCGCGCCTGGTCGGCTGTCGGGTCGGTGCCGCTGATCTCCGGCGCGACCTTGTGGGCGTCGGTCATCACCAGCAGGTAGTGCGCGTTGTCGTACCACGCGGTGTCGATGCCGTTGACGTAGGTGGCGGCGTCGCCGTCGAAGACCACGAACCACGGCCGGATCGAGGCGTCCGCGCCGGTGTACTGACCACGCGGGTCGCCGGCCGCGGCGCCCAGCACGGCCGGGAACACCTGGGCCTGGCCGAGCCGGCCCGCCGCCGCCAGGTCGCGCAGGTGCCGCCCGTACTCGACGTCGGTGTGCAGGGTGTCGAAGGGGTTGCCCAGCTCGACCGTGCCCGGGATCGCGTACAGCAGCACCTTCCCGGCCAGCGCCGAGCGGCTCGGCCAGTTGCCCGCCCGCACCGCCTCGTCGAGGCTCGCGTACGAGCCGCCGCCCGGCTTGGCCAGCAGGTCGGCGGGGCGCAGCACGGCGGAGCCGAGGTGCTGGGCGATCAGGGCGTCCAGCTGGTCGGGGCCCATCCCGAGGTTGGCGGAGAAGCCCGGCTTGAGTTCCAGCTTGATGACCAGCGGCCCGGCCGCCGGGTGCGCGGCGAGCCAGACCCGGACGTCGTCCAGGCAGTTCTCCAGGTTCTTGTTGGTGCCGCCGCTGTAGAGCTGGGCGGGGGTGGTCGCGGCGGTGCAGTTGTTGCCGTTGCCGAGCGGGTTGGAGTGGCTGACCTTCCACTCCTTGGTGACGATGTTCGGCCAGAGGTCCAGCTCGATCATCCCGGTGCCGGTGTCCAGCCCCTGGGCCAGGTACGGGAAGGCGGCCGGGTCGTAGGTGTTGTGCAGGCCGACGGTGGTGGCCGAGCCGAACGGCAGGTCGCCCGTCCCGCTCGGGGCGGCGCCCGCCGGGACGGTCGTGATCAGCGCGGCCGCGCCGGCGAGCAGGCCGGCCGCCAGGAATCCGGACAGAGTGCGGCGTACGGTCATGGGAACCCCCCGAGGTTCGGAACGTGCCGGCTGCCCTCCTCCGGGCAGCCTGACGAAGCATCGCCCACCTGGGCGTGCTCCGCGTGAAGAAGGCCCGACAATAGCGTGACGGGCGCACTGCTTCTCCGCCGGTCCCCTCCCCCTCCTCCACATCCGCCACTCGCGACCCACCGCCCACACCCCCGCCCCCGCCACGCCACGCCACGCCACGCCAGAGACGGTGACGGAGCCTCAGGGTGTCGGACCCGCGGGTTAGCGTGGGCCCGCGAACAGGGTGCGGCCCGCCCGCACCGAGAAGCCGAGCGGCGGAGGAAGCCGATGTCCCTGGTCCGGGTCCACAATTTCTCGATCTCCCTCGACGGCTACGGCACGGGCGAGGGGCAGAGCCTCGACGCGCCGTTCGGCCACGCCGCCCACCGGCTGCACGGCTGGTTCTTCAACACCCGGACGTTCCGGCGGATGCACGGCGAGGAGGGCGGCGACACCGGCGTGGACGAGGCGATGGCCCGCGCCTGGGGCGACGACATCGGCGCGGAGATCATGGGCCGCAACAAGTTCGGCCCGCAGCGCGGCCCCTGGCAGGACGAGGAGTGGAAGGGCTGGTGGGGCTCCAACCCGCCGTTCCACACCCCCGTCTTCGTGCTCACCCACCACCCGCGCCCGACGCTCGAGATGGAGGGCGGGACGACCTTCCACTTCATCGACGCGACGCCCGAGGAGGCGCTGCGCCAGGCCCGCGAAGCGGCCGGCGGCAAGGACGTGCGAATCGGCGGCGGCCCGAGCACGGTCCGCGCCTTCCTGGAGGCCGACCTCATCGACCACCTGCACGTGGTCGTGGTGCCGATCGTCCTCGGCCGGGGCGAGTCGCTCTGGGCGGGGCTGGAGGGCCTGGAGCAGCGCTTCCGCACCGAGGCGGTGACGGGCCCGAGCGGCGTCACGCACCTCACCTTCACCCGGCCGTAGCGAGGCCGCACACGTGACGGCGGCCTCCCCGCGGGTGCGAGGGAGGCCGCCGTCGGTGTTTCGGTCGGATCGGACCTCGGTCAGACCCGGTCCGCCGCGATCAGCACGTACTGGAACGAGCCGTCCTTGTAGGACTCGATGAACGCCTCCTCGATGCCGGTGACCAGCGAGGTGGTGTTCCGCAGCTCCCAGTAGGGCAGGGTGTCCGGGGTCAGGTCGATGACGGCCTGGGGCACCAGACGGTTGTCGGCCATCGCCCGCAGGTACTCGCGGCGGGAGTGGATGTTGCACTCGAAGTGGGCATTGATCTGCGAGACCCACTTCGACGGCTGGCCGTACCGCGGGTTCCAGCAGCCGGTGATGGTCACGTACCGGCCGCCGACGCTGAGCACCCGGGAGTGCTCGGCGAACAGGTCGTGCAGGTCGACGTACATGCTGGACTCGTTGTTCCAGGAGCCCGCGACCGAACCGGTCTCGATCGGCATGTCCAGCATGTTGGCGACCCGGGAGCGGACGAACGAGCCGATGCCGAGCTCAGCGGCGCGCTTGTTGCCGAAGTCGGCCTGCTGGGTGGAGAGGGTCAGGCCCTCGACCCGGCAGCCGAAGCGCTGGTGAGCCATCACCATCGAGCCGCCGCGGCCGCAGCCGGCGTCGACCAGGGTGCCGTCGGCCGGGATGGCGCCGAGGTTGTCGAGCAGCACGTCGGCCTGGGCGGACTCCAGGCGGTGCAGCTCGGCGATCACCTTCTTCTCGCGCTCGCTGTCGGCCGGGTCGCCGATCGCGGCCTGGTCGATCTCGCCGATGCCGTAGTGGTGGTGGTAGAGGCCGTCGACGTCGCCCAGACGAAGGTTGACCGGGCGAGCCTCGTGGTCCCAGTAGCGTGCGATGTCGCCCTGGTACGGAGTCGCCGGGCCGGGGATGGCCTTGCCGGAGGTGGTGCGGTCGTCGGTCAGGGACATGGGTCAACTCCAAGGTTCTTAAGAATGGTTACCGAGCACGGGTGTCGTCGCCGAGCTCGGGTGTCACCGCCGGGGGCGAGTGGTCACCAGAAGTCGGGCAGGGTGTAGCGGTGGGTGTTGGTCTGGTGCCAGTAGTGGTTGCCGTCGAGCCACGCGGCCACACCGCGCAGGAAGCGCACCAGAGTCGGCACCGGACAGGCGACGGCCAGGGCGGCCGACTCGGCCTCGAAGGCGCGCATCAGGTCGTTGTGGACCTCGACGGCCTTCAGGTAGCCCTCCTTGCGCGAGACGCCCTCGCGTTCGGAGATCACCACGGGCAGGTTCAGGTGCAGGCCGGGGCCGGCCAGCTCCTTGGTGTACGAGTACAGGTCGTTGACAATCGTGGTGGCGTTGCCCGCGAGCGCGATCACCCGCTGCATGGCGGGCAACGCGTGCAGCTCGACGGGCAGCTCGTAACCGCCGACGGTGTCGGTGATCGTCGGACAGGGGCGGAAGTTGTTGAACTGGCGCATGGCCAGGTACTCCCACACCTCCGGCACGTGGTCCGTCTCCGCCCAGGCCGCCTCGGCCAGGTACCCCAGGTGCAGCCGTGCCATGTCGTGCCGGAAGCGGTCCGACTGGGAGGGCGTGGAGGCACGGACGAAGTAGTCCATCGCCGAGCGGTACGAGCGCCGGGGGGCGTCCTCGGACAGCGAAGCCTCCCAGGCCGGGTGGTACTCCGGCGTGGTGTGCAGCGGGTCGATCGCGGTGTGCGCGAGCAGCAGGCGGCTGCCCAGGCCGACCGGCGATCCGCCGAGGTCCTCGCAGTAGCAGTCGTCCACCGCGTTCTCGGCCACCATCAGGCGGGCCGCGAGCATCAGGTGGTCGATGCTGGGTGCGTCGGGGTGGCAGGCCACCATGTAGCGCCCGGTGGAGAACCCGTCGAAGTCCTTCTCCCACTCCGGCGGGTAGAGCTCGATCTCGTCGATCGCCCAGGCCTTGATCTTCAGGCTGAGCGCCTCCACCCGGACCGGGTCGGGCTCGGCGATCGGGTGGTGGTAGAGACCGGGGATGGGGTCGCCGGTCCTGGGCTTGCCACCGCTCGGAGCCTTGGCGGCCGGAGCCACCCCGAGCGCGGCCGATCCGAGCGCCGCCACGCCGGGCAGGGCGGGGACGGACAAGGCGGGGAGGGACAGGGCAGGAACGGACAAGGCAGGGACGGGCGGCACCTGGACGTCGGACACCACGACTTCGGACACCACGGCCTCGGACACCGGGGTCTCCGCAGCCGAGACCTCGGGGGCCGACACCTCGGGGATCGCGACCTGCGGGGCTGCGACCTCGGGGGCCGACACCTCGGGGACCGCGACCTCGGGCTCCGGGACCTCAGGCGTCACGGCCTCAGGCGCCGGGACCTGCGGCCTCAACTGCAGCCCGGCGGTGCCCAGTCCGGTGGGCCCGCGCAGGATCCGCTCGATCGCCGGGGAGCTCATGAGCCCACCGCCGGGGCGGCGGCGGGCCCGGGTGGTGAGTCCGCTCGGACACACAGGGGCATGAAGCCTCCTCTGAGAAGGATCGCACGATATGACGGGTCGTCATCTCGCCCGCCGCGAAGGGAACTCCTGGCAACGGACCCCGTCTTCGCTCGATTCCCAACCGTAGGCGCGAAGGCCCGTTCCGGAACGCAACGGACGATCTTCTACACCCGATAGGGTGAACGTTCATGCTGGCGGCGTTTGGTTGCGCCCCTGTCATGCATCTGCCCGCACAGGGCGCCCCGCCCCGCATCGACCCCCTCGACGCCCCCGGCCCCCCGCGTCAACCCGGCGCACCCCACCCGTGTCCCGTTCCGGCCGTCGGCGTTGTGCCCTTCGCGGCGGGGTTTGTTCGAATGCAGATGGCCGACCTCACTCCGGAGAACCCGTTGGAACGCGGGCCGGCCGACCTCTGGGCCGGTGGGATCCTCTGGTCGGCCCAACTCCTCGAACACGCCCTGGGCCCGGAGCTTCCACCGTGCCGCCGACATCGTCGACGACCTGTCGGTCTTCCTTCGCGTGGCCGGGCACGGCCGGGCGCGTAAGGGGGAGAAGAATGGCCACGGCTCCGTGGAGGATCGGAGCCAGGAAGGAAGACCAGCGCATGGAGAGCCAGGCCCGCAGCCGCACCGCACTCATCGAGGGGCTCATGGAGCGCTATCCCGACGTGCCCCGGGAGGCGGTGATCAAGGAGGACCTGCTGCGGGGCGGCATGGCCTTCGACGAGTCCGCGCTCAGCGGCAGTGCCGGCACCGACGGGGGCGGCGAGGTCAAGCCGAAGTCGTACTTCATCTTCTCCTTCGACCACCGCACCCTGCCCGAGCTGGGCGCCGCCGCGCTCAACCGGCCGCCGGAGGAGATCGTGCTGACCGGCGGGCCGTACGGGCTGCGCCGCACGGTGGTGTCGGTGCGGGTCAACCCGGACTCGCCGTACCGGGTCGGCGCCGGGGAGGACGGCACGCTCGGCCTCTACCTGGACGGTGCGCGGATCGCCGACGTCGGTCTGCCGCCGATGCCCGACTACTACCGGCACACGCTGGCCAACGGGAAGTCGGTGATGGAGGTCGCCCCGACCATCCAGTGGGGTTACCTGATCTACCTCACGGTGTTCCGGGTCTGCCAGTACTTCGGCGCCAAGGAGGAGTGCCAGTACTGCGACATCAACCACAACTGGCGCCAGCACAAGGCCGCCGGCCGCCCGTACACCGGGGTCAAGCCGGTCGAGGAGGTGCTGGAGGCGCTGGCACTGATCGACGAGCACGACACCGCCCGCGCCTCCCAGGCGTACACCCTCACCGGCGGCGCGATCACCTCGCACGTCGGCGGCCGGGACGAGGCCGACTTCTACGGGCAGTACGCCAAGGCCATCGAGGAACGCTTCCCCGGCCGCTGGATCGGCAAGGTGGTGGCCCAGGCGCTGCCGCGCGAGGACGTCCAGCGCTTCCACGACTACGGCGTGCGGATCTACCACCCCAACTTCGAGGTGTGGGACCGGCGGCTCTTCGAGCTGTACTGCCCGGGCAAGGAGCGCTACGTCGGGCGCGACGAGTGGCACCGCCGGATCCTCGACTCCACCGAGGTGTTCGGGCCGGAGAACGTGATCCCCAACTTCGTCGCGGGCGTGGAGATGGCCGAACCCTTCGGCTTCACCACGGTCGACGAGGCGATCGCCTCCACCGAGGAGGGCCTGCGCTTCTTCATGTCCCACGGCGTGGTCCCGCGCTTCACCACCTGGTGCCCCGAGCCCACCACCCCGCTCGGCAAGGCCAACCCGCAGGGCGCACCGCTGGAGTACCACATCCGGCTGCTACAGACCTACCGCGCGACCCTGGAGGAGTTCGGGCTCTCCTCGCCACCCGGCTACGGCCCCGCCGGCCCGGGCCGGGCGGTCTTCTCCGTCAGCTCCTTCATGGACTCGCTGCCCGCGTAAGCCCGCCCTCCTGAGCGCACACCGCTACGGCGCCGCCCCCTCAGAGGGCGGCGCCGTCGGAGGCGCTTCGGGGCATCACGGCCGCATCGGATTGACCGGCGCGATCGTCGGGCCGGTCAACTCCCGTTCTGCGGGCGGACGGTGAGGATCTGCTCGGCGCGGCCCACCGGCCCGTACTCGTCGTGCAGGACGGTGCTGGTGACACCGTGACCGGCCGGGCCGAAGCTGACGCTGGTGTCCAGGCCGGTCCAGGGGCCCTCGGGGCGGCGGTGGAGGTGGATCGTCAGGTCGGTGTTGGGGAACATCCACTCGGTGGGGTCCTGCCGGGCGGCGATGCCGTTGGCGGTGTCCACCAGCGCGATGAAGGAGGCGTGCGGGCTGCTGGGCTCTCCGGCGACCAGTCCGGCCCGGCTGGAGATCCAGGCGGCGGCGCGGCCGGGGGCCGTCTCGCGGCGGCGGACGTCGATCGAGGAGATGTAGCCGCCGCCCCACAGCCCGCTCATCGTCCAGGGCTCGAACTCCTCGGGCGCGGGCAGCCGCTGGTCGTGGGTCCCGGCGATGGCGGCGGTGTCGAGTTCGGCGAGGAACCACGCGCGGGCCCGGACGACGGCGCGCTCCCCGATCATCACGGTGGCCTCGACCAGTTCGATGGTGCGCCCGGGCCGGACGGTCTCCACGGTGACCTCGAACTCCTCGAGGGCGATCAGGCCGAGTATGTCGAAGCTGATCCGGGTCAGCGCCAGGCCGTTGCCGGGGCGGCCGGCACGGTACTGGTCGATCGCGTGGACGATCAGGCCGCCGAGCGGGCTGAAGTGCTGCTCGTCGGGGTGCCAGGCGCCCTGGGCCTGGAGGGTGGGCTTGTAGCGGTTCTCGCCGGTGCGCTGGTAGTAGCTGTCGGGCGCGGTGGTGGGGGTGGTCACGTGCGCTTCTCCTCGGGCCGATCGCTGGTCACCGGGCGGGCGCCGCCGGGGTACGACGGCGCCCGACCTCGGCGTTCAGGATCGTAAGGGGCCGAACCGCCTCCGGGGCGTGACGGTGACGCATCCCACACCCCGCTGCCCCTTCGGCAGCCCGCGCGGCGTCAGTGCGCGGCGAGCGGGTAGTGGTCGGAGAGGTCGGTGTAGGTGTAGCTCTTGCCCCAACTGCTCACCGTCCAGGGCGCGCTGTGCACCCGGACGACCTGGTTGGTGTACTGCTGCGGGCGGGCGTGGTCGGCGCGGTAGAGCACGTAGTCGAGGTCCTCCCTGGGCTCGCCCGGGTAGCGGTAGGCGGCGATGGAGTTGTCGGCGGTGTCGAAGGAGTACGGCCAGCCGGTGCGGGCGGACGCCGGGGCGAGGTTGCCGTTGTCCAGCAGCGCCTGGTACTCGGAGCCGTGGGAGTCGATGTTGAGGTCGCCCGCGAGGACGATCGGCTCGCCGGCCGGGATCCGCTTGGCGTCGAGGAAGCCGCGCATCGCGGTGAGCTGCTTGGCGCGGATGTCCGCCGCCTGGCCGCTGGTGCAGCCCGAGTCGGTGGACTGCAGGTGGGTGCCGACCACGTGGGTGCGGCGTCCGTCGACGTCCAGCACGGCGTAGACGAAGCCCTTGTTGGAGAACCAGTCCGAGCCGCACGCGTCCTTGTAGACGTACTGTTCCTTGTGCAGGATCGGCCACTTGCTGAGCAGGGTGACCCCGCCGTCCTCGGGGGTGGTGGAGCTGTAGCTGCCGGAGGTGGCGTCCCAGCCACTCGTGGAGCGGCCGACCACGGGCGTGTGGTACGGGTACGCGGCCGAGGCCTTCGCGGTCAGCGCGTCGGAGGCCGCGTTGTCGAAGGCCTCCTCCAGCACGACCACGTCGTGGCCCTGGAAGAAGTCCGCCGAGGTGACCGCCTGCGCCCGGTACTGCTGGCCCCAGTTGGGGTAGAGCGTGGTGCTCATCAGGAACACGTTGTAGGTGAGCACGTCGAGCGGGGGCGCACTCTTCTCTGTCGACGTGGCGGCCGGCGCGCTCTCGGCCGAGGCGGGGGCGGCGCCGAGCGTGGCGAGCACGGTGGCGGCGGCGCCGGCGGCGAGGGCACGGCGGACGGACGACAGCGGCATCTGGGCTCCGTGGGGCGTGTCGTGGACCCGTCGGGTCGCGGGATGTTGTGTATCCAACGTGCCGGTCGGCACGGACCGCAAGACGTCGGGCGAGCATTCGGTGAACTCGCCGGTAACACCCGCACGAACCAGCGAACAGGCGGTCACCGGACCGCCCTGCCTGCCCCCGCTCTTCCGGCCGTCGGGGACTGCGGTCACACTGTCGCAGGCACGGCAAACGGGCACCGCAAACGGGCACCGCAATGGCCACGGCAGCGGGCACGGCAGTGGGCACGAAAAGAACGCACCACCGCACCACCGGACGGGGGCCACATGGCAGGCAGGAAGAAGCAGAAGAGACCGCTCGCCGAAGGGGTGGTCCGGCCGCCGAAGCGGGTTCGCAGGCGCCCGGCACCGGAGCTGTCGCCGCGGGCGGTCCGCCGGACGGCGTGGCTGGTCGGGCTGCTCACCCCGGTGCTGATGGTCGGCCTGCTGGCGATCGCCACCGACCCGGACTACCAGCTCCTCTGCACGATCCCCGCGTTCCTGGTGTTGTCGACGGGCATCATCGGCATGGGGGTCGTCCGGGCCCGCGGCTGGGTGATCTGGCCGGCCGTCCTGCTCGGTGTGCTGCTGATGGTGCTTCCGACGACGAGCATCCGCGCGCAGATCCTGTCCCATCGCGCGGTGAAGACCGAGGTCGTGGTCACCGGCGCCCACAGCGCGAAGGACCGGAGCGGGAAGGTGAGCTGGACCTGCGACATCCGCCGCGCCGACGGGCAGCCGCTGCCGCACGGCCAGGTCGGCGGGTTCGGCTGCTCGGGCAGGTCCGACGTCGGCACCACCATGAACGTCCTGGTCGACCCGGAGGGCTGGGCCCCGCCGGCCTCGCTGGACGAGGACCTGTCCTTCCGCGGCGGCGGCCTCTACGTCACCGCCGCAGCCGCCGTCCTGTGGGGCCTGCTCACCCTGGGCGCGGCGCGCCGCACCCTCCGGGAGTCGGCCGCGACCGCCGGCCGGAAGGGCCGCAGGTAGCGGGCGAGGAGGTCCCCGGGAAGTGATCCGCACCCCCCTGTTCCGGCCCGGGGGCGCAGGCGTAATCTGCGCCGTGTGAACGAACTGATCTTCCGGGGGAAGGACTTGTTCCGGCCCTCGTGGTCGAACCTCGGGCCGCTCCTCGTCGTGATCGTGCTCCAACTCGTCTTCGGCGGGATGAAGCTCGGCACCTGGGGCGCACTCTGGCTGGTCCTCGGGACCCTGGTGCTCGCCGTCCCGGCCTTCGTCCTGAGCTGGCGCTGCTGGAGCCGGGTCGGCGGCGACGGCGTCACCGTCTGCTGGGGTGTCGGCCGCGGCCGCACCTACCCGTGGCACGAGGTCCGTTGGATCGATGTGCGGGAGACCAAGAGCAACGGCTCGACGTCGTACGCGGCGCGGATCCACCTCACCGACGGGCGGCGCCGCTCGCTGCCGGGCCTGCAGACCAGCGCGATCTACCCGGCCGCGGACTTCGAGGTGAACTTCCGGCGGCTGGTGAACTGGTGGGAGTACAGCACGGACGCGACGCAGCGGGTGAAGCCGGCGAAGCAGTTCCGGGACCGGCTGACGCCGACGGTGATCGGCGTGCTCGTCGGGATCGTCGTCGTCGTGGTGGTCTTCGTCGTCGTCGCCCTGCAGGGGCAGTAGTCACGGAAAGCCGATCGGCCCCGGCTCCCATCGGGGAGCCGGGGCCGACGCGTGTTCAGGCCGCCTACGGCGAGGTCACTGCTGCCCGGGGTAGCCCGGCTGGCCGCCGTAGGGCGACGCCTGCGGCGGGTACGGCTGGGCCGGGGCCGCCGGGTAGGCCTGCTGCGGCGGGTAGGGCTGCGCCGCCGGGTACGGCTGCTGCTGCGGCGGGTACGGCTGGGCCGGCGGGGCCGGGTAGGCCTGCTGCGGCGGGTACGGCTGCGCGGGCGGCGCCGGGTAGGCCTGCTGCTGCGGGAAGGGCTGGCCCTGCTGCGGGTATGCCTGGCCGGGCTGCCCCGGGTACGGCATGCCGGTGGGCGCGAGCTCGAACGGCTGCGAGGACGGGTCGATCGACCCGGGCGGGAAGGCCGTGCTCAGCTGGTCCATCTCGGCCCGCCAGTAGCGGTGGATGTTCAGCCGGGTCGGCTTGGTGCTGGTGGGCAGCTGCAGGTACATCGAGCTCCAGATCGAGGCCCGCTTGACCCGGCTCACCGGGAAGGCGTTCCGCGGGAAGACCGCGACCACCTCGCCGGGGCGGTTGGTCCAGCGGCTGGCCGTGTTGACCACGATCGAGCTGTTGGTGAGCGTCAGGAAGTAGAACTGACGGGTCAGTGCGACGATCAGGCCGAGCAGCGGCACCTCGTCGAAGACCGCGTTGAGCCACGGGCTGGGGCCGGTCTCCACGTGCACGCACGCGATGAACGTCTCCCCCGGCGGCGCCACCTGCGAGAGCTTCTCGATGACCTGGGCCTTCTGCTTCGCCCGGCGTATTGCCATGCTTTCGGTACCTCTTACCCCGTCGTGTCCGCCGACCTTGCCCGGCGGGAAATCGGCTGAGGTTAGCAGGTGGTGGGCGGGCTCTGAACATCCCTTCCTGGCAAAGGTTTTGCCATGTTTCCGCTGGTCAGCGCGGCGGCCACCGCCATCGCCCGGCGGGCGGACGACGGATCAGGCCGCATCGGGCGTTCTCGGGCCGGATTGGTTAAAGCCTGGGCCAAATAATCGTGTGACTACTTGCTGATAATGTGTTCACCTGTGTAGGCGCTGTGGCGCTGCATGCCGCAGGGGAGGAAAGGCCCGTCAGTCCGATCGGGCCCAGTCACACAGGAGTTGCACCATCAACACCGCCATCCGCAAGGCCGCTCGCGGTGCGATACCCGTCGCCGTCACCGCTTCCGTCCTCGCCACCGGTCTCGCCGCCTGCGGCACCGTCGAGCAGCTCTCCGCCGCCCAGAAGGTGTCCAAGGCCTTCGACAAGGTCGGTGACGGCAAGTCGGCCGGCTTCGCGCTCTCCATCGACGCCACCCCCGAGCAGATCGTCGCCTTCGCCAAGGCCACCGGGGAGAAGGGCGTCGGAGGCAAGGGCGCCGGACGCAAGCGCGCCGACGGACAGATCGACGAGAAGAGCGCCAAGGCGCTGTCCGGGCTCACACTCGCCGTCGCGGTCTCCGGCGACAAGCCGCTCAAGGACATCGACGCCTTCAAGAGCGCAAAGGGCTCGGCCGCCGGCAACGACCTGACGCTCGACAAGTCGGTGCGCATCTCCTACGTGCTCTCCGACCGCAACGGCACCGCGCTGCTGGAGTACCGCCAGGTCGACGCCACGGGCTACCTGCACGTCGACGCCAAGGGCCTGGTCAAGCTCGTCGGCGAGGACCCGTCCCAGGTGGACGCCGTCAGCAAGGACCTGCCGCCGGACATGGGCCCGGTCAAGGAGGTGCTGGCCGGCACGTGGGTCTCGCTCGACCTCCAGGAGCTCGCCGACGAGGCGAAGAAGAACGACGGCAAGAAGGCCACCCCGAGCGCCGCGCCCACCGCCGACCCGGAGGCCGCCAAACAGCTCGTCAACTCGCTGAAGGACGTGCTCAGCCGCACCGTCACGTACGAGGACAAGGGCAAGAAGGACGGCGCCGAGCACATCTGGCTGAGCGCCCCGGCCCGCCAGCTGGTGGACGAGATGTTCAAGGCCGTCAAGCCGGTCGCGGACAAGTTCCCGCAGCAGTTCGGGAAGTTCCCGAGCCAGGCCCCGAGCGACGTGCCGGACCGCAAGGTCGGCGTCGACCTCTACCTGAAGAACGGCGCCTTCTCCTCCGCCACGTTCGACCTCGCCCAGCTGCAGGACAAGATCGAGCCGGGCGTCAACTTCCCGGTGAAGCTCGCCTTCAACCAGTCGGCCCCGAACGTCCAGGTTCCGGCCGGCGCGGTGAAGATGACCAGCGCGGACCTGACGAAGGCGGTGCTCGGCCTCGCCGCCGGCCCCGGCGGCGGCCTCGCCCCGGAGGGCGGCCCGGCCACCACCGCGGCACCGCTGACCGACGCCCAGCTCAAGGAGCTCGCCAAGCTCGGCGTCCCGGAGTCCCAGGCCCGCGCGTTCAACTCGCTGGGCATGAGCTTCGAGGACATCAAGGAGATCACGCAGGAGACCTGATCCAGCTCGACCCCGCCACCACGACCGGCCGGCCGCACCTGCGGCCGGCCGGTCGCGTTCCGCCCCTACACCGCCTGCACGGCACGCCTGGCCGACAACTCGACCCGGCCTGACCGCAGATGGCTGCGGTGACCGTCGGTGAACTCCAGCCGCAGGCTGCGGTCCACCGGGGCGGCCACGACGACGGCGCTCTCGACCGCGGCGTAGGACGACTCGCGATAGACCCACACCCGGTCCCCGACATGGAACTCCGCCGTCGCCGAGACGATCACCGCACCCACCTCCGGCTCCGCCGGGACCTTCCCACCGGGATGTACGGACGGGAGCCCCGGCGGACTCAGCGCGACGGCGGTCCAGGTACCCGCTGTCAGGCGTGGGCCGCGACGCACTCCGGGTGGCCCCAGCTGCTGCCGACCTTGGTGATCTTGTCGCCCTTGGCGTACGGGCGGCTGCACGGGCAGGTGCCGGGGTAACGGGCGGCGAGGGTACGGGCGGTGCCCGAGGAGGTGCGCTTCGCCGGGCTGCCGGCCGAGGCGGGGCGGGTGGTGCGGGGCTTCGGGGCGGCGGCCGGGTCGGGCTCGGGGAGGTCGGCGGCGGTGCCGGAGGCGTCCCGCTGGGTGCGGGCGGCGTCGCTGGCGGCCTTGTCGGCGATGGCGTTCAGCGGGTCGCCGTCCACCTGGTGGGCCGGGACGTAGACGAAGGTGACGTCCCGGTCCTCCAGCAGCGCGTCGATCGCCTGGATCAGCTCCTGGTTGGCGACCGGCTTGCCGGCCGCCGTCTTCCAGCCGTTGCGCTTCCAGCCCTTCAGCCACTTGGTCACCGAGTCGCGGGTGTAGGTGCTGTCCAGCCGCACCTCCAGCGGCACGGCCGGGTCGGTCGCCGCCAGCAGCCGCTGGAGCGCCGTCAGCTCGCCCACGTTGTTGGTGCTGTGCCCGAGCGCCCCGGACTCCCAGCGCTGGGGCGCCCCCTGGGCGTCCGCCACCACGTACGCCCAGCCCGCCGGGCCCGGGTTGCCCTTGGCTGCTCCGTCACACGCTGCAATGACTCGTTCGACCATGCCCCGATCATGCCTGGTCGGGCAGCCGGGAACCAAAGCCGCTCGGCCGCACAGCCCGCTCAGTCCCGCAGGCCCGCAGGCCCGCAGGCCGGCGGTCCGGCAGTCCCGCGGAGAGCGACCCGACCTGGTGGGCGGCGAACGGCCGCTCCGGACTCGCCGTCGTCCCGACTCCGTGCTGTCGTAGGGCGCATGATCACTTCACCGTCGGCCCGCCTGGCCGTCCCGCTCGCGACCGCCCTCCTCGTCTGCGCCGCCGGCGCCCCCGCCTGGGCGCTCCCGTACGACGTCACCGCCGAGCAGTGCCAGGAGGCCGGCGGCACCGTGCAGGGCGTCGGCTACTGCGTGGGCGCCGTCGGTGCGGACGAGTGGGGGGCGGACATCGACGGGCAGGGCGTCAACGCCTACCCGAACGCCGGGGACCGGTGAGCGTCCTCGACCGGTAGGCCCAGGATCGCCGGGTCCTCGGCGAGTTCGGCCAGCAGGGCGTCCAGCTTCGCGCGGTCGACCGAGGGCATCACGAAGACGTGCACGTAGCTGCGCCGGGTGGTCTCGTCGCCCGGGACCAGCAGCACGTCCTGGGAGGACAGCGACCACTTGGCCACCAGCTCCGGGCTCGGCTGGCGGAACCGCACGGTGACGGCGCCCGGGGTGCGGGCCGGCCAGAGCTCGACGCCGAGCTCCCGCTCCATGGCGACCAGCCGCCGCTCCAGGTAGGCGGCGAGCTCCTGGGCCGCGCGGATCCGGTCCACCTGGTCCTGGTAGGAGTACCGGGACAGGTGGTCCCAGAGGATCAGCGGGGAGAAGCCGTTGCGGGAGCCGGCGAACGTGGTGTCCGGCGCGCCGATGTAGTCCGGCTGGGACGGCGGCGAGATCTGGTACTTCACCTTCGTCATGTAGATCCCGCACGGCCACGGCGCACCGGCCCACTTGTGGCCGCTCATCGCGATCGAGGAGACCATGTCGACCTCGCCGCACTCGGCGCTGGGCAGCCGCAGGCCGAAGTCGAACTCGGGCAGCTCCACCTCGGGGGTCCAGCCGTACGCCTCCGGGTCCTGGGCGGCCAGGCGCAGGAACGGCGCGTAGCCGGCGCCGAGCGCGCCGTCCACGTGGATCCAGAAGCCGCGGCGCACGTCGACCAGCGGCTCCCCGGTCACCGGGTCGGTGCCGCAGACCACCTCGCGGCGGACCAGGCCGTACCGCTCGAAGATCGGGAGCAGCCGCTCGCAGACCGCGCGGACGTCGTCGTGGGCGCCCTTGAAGGTGCTGCCCAGGTTGAGGTTGACGAAGACCGGGTGGCCCTTGGCGGCGAAGAACTCGACGAGTGTGGCGAGGGCGTCGACGTCTATCGCGCCGGGGCCGTCCCAGGACAGGCCGGACGGCCCCGGGCTGGACGGCACCTCGGTGGGCCAGGTGCGGAGGCCGGTCACGGGGTCGACCAGCGGGCACTCGTCGGCGTACTTCTCCAGGCCCACGGCGTGGAAGGTCTCGACGCCCAGGACGCGGACGGCCTTGGCGAAGGAGTAGTGGGTGTCCTCGGAGTAGAACGCCACCGGGTGGTGCGCGTTCGGGTTCGACCGGTCGGGCGTGGCCTTCACGTAGCGCAGCGCGTCGAAGGGGGTGGTCGGCGGCTGGATCAGCGCCTTGCCGCTCAGGTAGTCCCGGGCGTTCCAGAGGGCGTACATGTTGCCCTCGGTCGAGCCCATGGACAGCATGTAGCCCCAGTAGGACTCGGGGTCGGCCGGGTCGTGCGGGCGCTCGGCGTGCCACAGCTTCGCGTAGTAGTCGAGGACGGCCCGCTCGACGACCTTGGTGTTGGGCTTGTAGCCGCCGCTCTGGAACGGGTCGCCGAGGTTGTTGATGTTGTTGGGCATGAACCGGGCCAGGTCCAGCGCGGTGCCCTGCATGTCCTGGGTGGCCTGGTACCCGACCAGGTGCTTGCGCTTGCGGGTCAGGTACTCGTCGACCGCGTCGAGTGCGCGGAGCCGCTGTGCGTCGTCCAGTCCGCCGGCCGGGAGCGCGAAGTCGCCGCCGGCCAGCTCCGGGCCGGGGTCGACGGCCGTCGGGGCGGCGGCGTCCGGGTCGGCGGCCGGGGCGAAGGTGGCGGACGCGGTCGGGCTCATGGGCAGGGCACTCCGGGCTCACGGTGGGTGGCGACGGGCGTTCGCCGGTCGCGGCAAGGATGGAACCTTTCGCCGCCCACGGGAAGCTCCTCCGAAGAACATTCGATCCGGTGTCGATCAGGTTTGCGAATCTGCGGAAACGGCTGCCATCCTGGCGGGCATGCCGAACAATCCGCAGGCCCGGCGGGCACCGGTCGACGACGTGGACCGGGCGATCATCCGCGCCCTGGCCGACAACGCCCGCCTCCCGAACAACGCCCTCGCGGCGGCCGTCGGCATCGCCCCCTCCACCTGCCTGGCCCGGGTCCGGGCGCTCCAGGAACGCGGCATCATCCGCGGCTTCCGCGCCGAGCTCGACCCCGCCGCGATCGGGCTGCCGCTCCAGGCGATGATCTCGGTCCGGCTCCGCGCCCACACCCGCGAGCAGAACGAGAGCTTCCGCAGCACCGCCCCCGACCTGCCCGGCGTCCTGGCCGTCTTCCACATGGCCGGCTCGGACGACTACCTGCTGCACGTCGGCGTCGCGGGCCCCGAGGCGCTGCGCGACTTCGTGGTCGACCACCTCACCACCCACCCGGCGGTAGCCCAGACCCGGACCAACCTGATCTTCGAGCAGATACCGGGCCGCCGCTACCTCGCGCCCGGGCGCTGAGCGTCCGTCGCCCTCGGGCCACTGATCAGCGGAGGCCGTCGAGTCCCCGGATGGCGCCGGGTCCCCGGATGGCGCCGAGTCACCGGATTCCGTCGAGCAGGGCCCGCACCGTCGCGGTCGCGAACTCGTCCAGGGTGACCGGACGGATCGCCTCGGCCGGGCCCTCACCGGCGTAGAAGAGCTCCAGGAAGGCGCGGTGGAAGCAGGCGCCGATCAGGAGCATCGCGGCAGCGTCCGGGTCGACCGCCGTGGAGACGCGGCCGAGCCGCTGCTCGGCGCGCAGGTAGTCGGCCAGGTGCACACCGACGTGGTGCGGGCCGGAGTCGCCGAGCTTGGCGCGGTGGGCGGCGAGCAGCTCGGGGCTGGCGAAGAGCGATCCGGCCATCGGGAACGACTGCCGGTAGAACGGGACGGCGACCCGGACCACCGCCTCCAGGTGCTCGCCGACCGTGTCCTCCCCTGCCCGGCCGGGCAGCTCGGCGACGGCGGCCGCGAGACGCGGGGCGCGTTCGCGCAGGACACGGACGAAGATCTCCTCCTTGTCCCGGAAGTGCTTGTACAGCGCCGCCTCCGAGCAGCCCGCCTCCCGGGCGATCTCCTTCGTGGTGGCCCGGACGAGCCCCACCGTGCCGAGCAGGCGGGCGGCGGCGTCGAGTACCCGCGCCCGGGTCAGCGCCGCCCCGGTGAGCGGCTCGGTTCCGTCATGTCCGTCATGCGTCATGGACGTGATCCTACCTTGACAGGTGGGTGAGTACTCACTCACCATCGAAGAAGAAGGAAGTGAGCACTCACCCACCCCCGGGAGGGGTCATGAAACTCGCTGTTCTGGGCGCCACCGGCGGCGTCGGCCGCCATCTGGTCGCCCATGCGCTCGCCGACGGACACCACGTCACGGCCGCCGTCCGCGACCCGGGCCGGCTGACCGTCCACCACGACCGGCTGACCGTGGTCAGGGCGGACTCCCTCGACCCCGCCTCCCTGAAGCCGGTGATCGAGGGCGCCGACGCCGTCCTCTCCGGCATGGGCCAGGCCGGCCGTTCCGATCCCCTCAAGCCCGCCTCGACCTCCGCCCGCGCGGCGGCCACCGCCATGGCAGCCGTCGGGGTCCGGCGCCTCCTCGTCGTCAGCGCCGCGCCCCTCAACCGCGCCGGGACCGGCCAGGCCTTCGCGACCGCGAAGCTGTTCGGGCCCCTGCTGTGGGCGGTCCTCAAGGACGTGTACACCGACCTCGAAGCCATGGAGCGCGTCCTGCGCGACAGCGGCCTGGACTGGACGGCCGTACGGCCCCCGCGCCTCACCGACAAGCCCGGCCTGGGCCGGTACCGCCACGCCGTCGAGGCCGGCCCGGCCGGCAACAGCATGCCCCGCGCCGACGTGGCCCGGGCCATGCTGGACTTCCTCCCCGACCCGGCCACCTACCGCCACGCCGTCGGCATCAGCTCCTGACACCCGCCGCCGAGCACCCGGCCGCCGACGGTCGGGCCCGCTACGGTGCTGGCGGACGGAGTCCCGGACTGCAACGGAGGGCGCAATGACGGACACGGGTTTCCCCGGGCGGGGCGAACCGGAGCAGAGCTTCGAGGTGCGGGTGATCGGGCGGGTGGAGTCGCCGTTGCTGGAGCGGGCGGGGGCGCCCCGGCAGGGGGACGAGGGCGGGCCGGCCGCGTGGGTGGCGTTCGACGCGTCGGTGGGCCGGGGGCTGCGGGACCTGGCGGTCGGCCAGGAGGTGCTGCTGCTGACCTGGTTGGACCGGGCCGACCGGGAGGTGCTCGCGGTGCATCCGCGCGGGGAGCGCTCCCGGCCGGAGACCGGGGTGTTCGCCACCCGCTCGCCGGACCGGCCCAACCCGATCGGGCTGCACCGGGTCACCGTCCTGGCCGTGGACGGCCTGCGGCTGCGGGTCAGCGACCTGGAGGCCATCGACGGCACCCCGGTGCTGGACGTGAAGCCGGTGCTGCCCGGGGTCGGCGAGCGGTAGCGGGCGAACGGCCGTCAGGCGGGCCGCGCCGCCGTCAGGTGGGGCGAACGGCCGTCAGGCGGGCCAGCGCAGGACCGCGCCGAGGCCTCCGGGCGGCCCGGGGACGGTGTCCGGGACGAGCAGCGCCTCGGCCCCGGAGGCCGCGCCGGCGCGCAGCAGGGCGTCGGCGGCGGGGGCCTGTGCCGGGTGGGCGACGCCCATGCTGCGCAGGTCGGCCCGGTGGACGCCGAGGTGTTCGGGTTCGGGACCGGTCCACACCGGGCGTTCCGGGTCGTGGCCGCTCGCCTGTAGGAGCAGCGCGGCGAGCTGGTGCTGCCGGGCGGCGCTCACCACCGCGGGGATGCCCCGGGCGGCCGGCCCGGGCGCGGTCTCGGTGCCGGCGCTGTCGGTGCCGTGCTCGCCGGGGCGGCCGACGGCGGTGTGGAAGGTTTCCAGCACCTCGGCCAGGTGCCGGGCGCGGTGGTCGTCCCAGGCTTCGGCGAGGCGCCGGCCGAAGGCTTCGCCGATGTTCCCGTCGGACCGGCCGCCGCCTTCCAACTCGACGGTCAGGGGCTGCAGTTGCCTCGGCAGCCGGTCGTGGACGGCCCGGCGCTCACGGGCTTCCCCGGTGAGGACGAGCAGGCGGGCGCCACTGTCCGGCCAGACCCGGGCGAGGTGGTCGGCGATGATCCCGGCGGTGCGGTCCCAGGTGTCCTCGACGCGGTGCCGGTAGTGCCACTCGTAGCGGTCGGCGGGCGGGGCGCGGTGTCCCCGGCCCTGCCACTGCGGGCTCTCGACCGTGCCGAGCGGGTCGCTGCGGCCGAGCTCGTACCGCTCGAGCGTGGCGCCGGTGCGGTCGACGGCGGCGAGCAGGCAGGCGGGCGCGGCGTCGTCCAGCAGGCCGACCAGCGGGCTGGTGTGCGGAAGCGGGGCCCAGGTGGCGGCCACGTCGGGCGGGGAGACGGCGAGCGGGACGTCCAGGGCCACCTCACCGTCGGTTGCGAACAGCGCCCGCCCGGCCGGGGAGCCGGCGGCTGGTTCGGCGGCCAGGTGGTCGCGGACGGCCGCGCAGGTGTCCTCGTCGGTGCCGGCGTCGGCCAGCCGGTGCACGGCGGCGCGGTCGATCAGCGCCCGGCGCCGGACGGCGTCCTCGGTGGCACGGTCGGTGTCGAGGTAGACGGTGGCCCAGGGGCCGGGCCGGTCGAGCAGCGGGGTGAGGAACGCGAGGTCCATGGTGGCCTCCCGTGGTGGATGGGCAGGCTCTACGGGCTTGTCCCGGTGCGCTCGCCCCGGTGGGGCGGCTGCCGGGTCCGCCGTGGACGGCTTACTCGGGGCACCTACCCGCCTGGGCCCGGCGGACACCGCTGCGCGGGCATCCGCAGCTCGCACCAGACCGCCTTCCCTGGGCCCAGCGGGCGCCAGCCCCAGCGCCGGCTGAGCCGGTTCACCAGGAACAGTCCGAGGCCCCCCGATCCGTCGTCGCCGTATGGTGCCCGGGGCATCGGCGGGCGGCGGCTGGGGTCGCTGACCTCGATGCGCAGCGCGCCGTCGGTCCGGACGAGCAGCAGTGCGCCGGGGCCGGCGGTGTGGCGCTGCGCGTTGCCGACGAGTTCGGAGACCAGCAGCACGGCGTCGGCGACCACGGCCCGGTCCGGCACGTCGGCCAGGAACCGGGCGGTGACGGCGCGCGCCTCGGCCGCCGCCCCTCGCCGGCCCGCGAGTGGCAACCGCACCGCTTGCGCGGCCGGGCGGACGGAGGGCGCCCGGGCCCTCGACATGCGATCGCCTCTCCTCCGTGCCGACTCGACGGGCTTCGGTCCGTGTGCGGGCTTCGGTCAGCGGCCGAACAGATGACGGATCCGGCCTCCCGGTTGTGGTGACGCCTCCCGGCCACCCTGCTCGGCGGCTTGTTCCTCTGACGGCGGTTCATCCGGCCGCGCGAACCCCTCGTCGGAGCCCGTCGCCTGGGCGGCGCGGTCGCCGTAGGCGCGTTCGTCGTTGGCGCGGCGGTCGTCGTAGGAGCGCTCGCCGTAGGCCCGGTCGTCGTAGGCCCGTTCGTCGTAGGCCCGTTCGTCGTTTGCGCGGCGATCGTCGTAGGCCCGCTCGCCGTCGACCGGCGCCGCGCGCTCCGCCGGGGCGGACCGCCCTACCGGCTCCACCCGCTCGACGGGCTCCACCGGCTCCACCGGTTCGGCCTCCTGGTACGCCACCCGGCGCCGTGCCGGTCGCGCCGCACCCACCGCACGCCCGGCCCGCCGGGTCGACCGCATCAGGGCGAGGCCGAGGCAGAAGAGCAGCGCGAGGGCCACGCCGGAGAGGAAGACGCCCAGAGTGTTCAACGTCACGAGGTCGTTTCCCAGGATCGTGACCTGGTAGTCGGGCCCGCCGGAGAGGTTGTCCGCGATCAGCAGCCCGACGAACGCGCCGGACGCCGACATCAGCAGAAGTCCTAGCAGCAACATGGGGGTCCCTTCCGTCCCGTTCTGCGCCCCCGACAGGTCGCGCCTACCCGGACCGTGCGGTCCGTAACGGGCCGTGTCCTGCGGCCCCCGGTGCTGCCCCGTGGCCCTACTCGGTCTGGACGGCGATCAGGCAGGTGTCGTCGTCGGTGTCGGCGGGGCTGAGTTCGAGCAGCCGGTCCAGGTACTGCTCCAGGTCCGGGCCGGGGGCTCCGGCCGCGCGGATCAGCTGCTCGACGGATTCCTCGACCGGGTGGTCCCGGCGCTCGACCAGCCCGTCGGTGTAGAGCAGCAGGACGTCCCCGGGGTCGAGCCGGGCGGTGCTCTCCCCGTACTGGGCGTCGTCCAGGGCGCCGAGCAGCACGCCGTGCGGCAGGGGCAGCACGTGGGCGCCGTCGGCGCCGAGCCGGATCGGCGGCAGGTGGCCGGCCCGGGCCCAGCGCAGCTCGCCGTCGGCCGGGTCGAGCAGCACGCAGACGGCGGTCGCGGTGACCTGCCCGGGTTCGCGCAGGGCGACGGCGTTGGCCCACTCCAGCAGCCGGCCCGGGCCGGCGCCGGTGACCGCGAGGCCGCGCAGGGCGTGCCGCAGCGCGACCATCCCGGTGGCCGCGCCGACGCCGTGTCCGGCCACGTCGCCGACCGCGAGGAGCACCCGTTTGTCGGGCAGTGGCATGACGTCGTACCAGTCGCCGCCGACCCGGTCGCGCTGGGCGGCGGGGCGGTAGCGGACGGCGGCGTGCACACCGGTGACGCCGAGCGGAGGCGGTGCGGCCGGGAGGATGGCCTGCTGGAGCCGCAGCGCCAGCTGCTCCCGTTCGGCGGACTCCTGCTCGCTGTCGGCGAGCCGCTCCCGGGTGGCGCCGAGCGCGACCTCCGTCCAGTGCTGGGCGGACACGTCGTGGTAGGCGCCGCGGATCGCGGTGAGCTGTCCGGCGTCGTCGAGTACGGGCTCGGCGATCACCCGGGTGAAGCGGTGGGTGCCGTCGGGCCGGTCGAGGCGGATGACGGCCGAGGCGGTGCGGTGGCGGTGCCGGACGGTGTCCAGCAGGCGGCGGATCGCGGGCCGGTCGTCCGGGTGGGTGTGCCGCGCGAGCCGGGCCAGCGGCACCGGCGCCGCGTCCGGCGGCAGCCCGTAGAGCTCGCGCAGCCCGTCGCTCCACCGGATCCGGCCCTCGGCCGGCCGCTCCTCGAAGCCGGCCACCCGGACGAGCCGGTGGGACTGGCGCAGCAGTGCGGTCCGCTCGTCCTCCTCGGCCCGCTCGTCGTCCAGCTGCCAGCACACCAGCAGTCGGCCGCCGAGCGGGACGACCGCGAGCAGGGCGGCGGCGGGGCCGGCGGCCCCGGTGTCCTGGAAGGCCAGCCGGACGCGTTCGGCCGGGCACGGCGTGCCCGTCTCGTACGCGTGGACCAGGCGGTCGAGCAGGCCCGCCGCGCAGGCGACCGGGTAGGACTCCAGCAGTGAGGCGCCCTCCAGCGTGTCCCGGGGGCGGCCGAGCGGGTCGCGGAACCGGGCGTTGAACCGCCGGATGGTGAAGTCGGCGGCCCGGTCGTCCCGGACGACGGGTTCCAGCAGCAGGGCGGGGGTGAGCAGCCCCTCCAGGAGGGCGGCGGTCTCCTCGGGCGTCACGGGCTCGCGGGGCGGGCCGAGCAGGGTCGTGCAGAGGTCGGCGAGCGCGTACAGCCGGCGGTGCTGGGGCGGGCCGAGCGCCGGGGCGGAGCCGGACCAGACCAGCTCCAGGGCGCCCCGGCGGCGGCCCTGGTCGACCAGCGGGAGGACGGCCCGGGCGGAGCCGACGCCCACCGAGGGCGCGTCGGTCCCCGGCTCACCGGGCCACAGCGCCACCCCGCCGCCGATCACCCACTGCGCGGGGGTGAGGACGCCGGGCGGCACCCGGTCCCAGGCGGCGGTCTCGTCGGCGGACAGCCCGGCATGCGCGGCGAGGGCGAGCACGCCGCCGGGCAGCCGCAGCCAGACGGCCACGGCACGGGCGCCGAGGGCCGCGCCGGTCTGGTCCAGCACGGCCTCGGCGGCACGCTGCAGGTCGGACGCGGCGGCGAGCGCGGGCGCGACGGGCGAGCCGGTTTCGGGCAGGTCCGGGTCGAGCGCGTCGAGGTCGGACGCACTGCCGTCGGATGTACCGAGGTCGGACGTACCGACGTCGGGTGCACCGAGGTCGCGCGGGTCGGCGCCGGGGGCCCCGAAGGTTCCCGCCTCGGGGGCCGGCTCCGGCAGCCCGGCGATGTCCGCCGCCAGCCCGGCGACCGGCACGCCCGCCTCCCGGGCCAGCCGGGCGAGGTACGCGGCGGCCTCGGCGACCCGCAGGCCGAGCCGCTCGGCCAGGATGCCGGTGGCGAGGTCGACGGCGGCCCTGGTCCGCGCCTCGGCGTGTGCCCGGGTGGCGGCCCCTTGCAGCCGCCGGACGGTCTCGGCCAACGCCCGGGCCGCGCGGTCCGCGGCCTCCCGCGCCGCGTCGCCCGCAGGTTCCTGCCCCGCGGCGGCGCCCACGGGCTGCGGCTCCGGGCGGTCCGCGGGTTCCCGCGCGGCGGTCATGGCGGGTCCGGTCGGCTCGTGGTCACAAGGCGTCCAGCCGGGTCCGCATGCGGTCGAGCAGGTGGACGGTGTCGACCGGCTTGGTGACGTGGTCGTCGGCGCCGGCGGCCAGGCTGCGGTCCCGGTCGCCGGGCATGGCCTTGGCGGTGACGGCGACGACGGGCAGCCGGTCGAAGCGGGTGTCGGCGCGGATCGCCTCGATGGCCGCGTAGCCGTCGAGTCCGGGCATCATGACGTCCATCAGGACGAGGTCGGTCTCCGGGTGGGCACGCAGCAGGTCGAGTCCGGCGCGGCCGTCGTCGGCGTGCAGGACGGTCAGCCCGTGCTGTTCCAGGGCCGCGGTGAGGGCGAAGACGTTGCGGATGTCGTCGTCGACGATCAGCACGGTCCGTCCGGCGAGCGGGTCGGCCCTCTGCGGGGCCGCCGGGTCCTGGACGGGATCCGCTCCTTGCGCCCCCGCCTCCCCCTTCGCCGCCGCCTCCCCCGCCGCCGACGGCCCGTCGTCGAGCAGCCGGATCAGCCGCTCCCGCAGGTCGTCCAGTCCCCGGGCGCGCTCCACGCTCCCGGGTGTGTCGCCCTCGCCGCCGTACCCGAGCACGGGTGTGCCCGCCGCCGCGGCGTCCGTCAGGGCGGGTGCGAGGCCGGCGGAGCGGGCGAGGTCGAGCAGCACGCACCGGTACGGGCCGCCGGCGAGCGCGTCCCGCAGCGCGGCCTCGTCGCCGACCCCGTCGACCCGCACCGGCGGTGCCGATCCGCCCAGTTCGGCGACGGCGGAGCGGGCGAGCTGGGAGAGCAGGGCCGGCGGGTCGGGCTCGACCACCAGGACCTGCGGCGCGGCGTGCGGGGCGTGGTCCGACGGCTGTTCGGGTTCGCCGAGCGGCAGGTAGAGGGTGAAGCTGCTGCCCCGTCCGACGGTGGAGCGGACGGTGATGGTGCCGCCGAGCAGCCGGGCGAGTTCCCGGCTGATCGACAGGCCGAGGCCGGTGCCGCCGTAGCGTCGCGCGGTGGAGCCGTCGGCCTGCTGGAAGGCGCCGAAGATGGTGTCCAGGTGGTCCGGGTCGATGCCGATCCCGGTGTCCTCGACGTGGAAGGCCACCGCCGCTTGCGGGCGGCCGAGTTCGGGCGGCAGGTCCGGCCCTTCGGCGCGTTCGATCCGCAGTTCGACCCGGCCGGCGTCGGTGAACTTGACGGCGTTGGAGAGCAGGTTGCGCAGTACCTGGCGCAGCCGGGCCTGGTCGGTGACGATCCGTTCCGGGACGGCCGGGCCGACGGTCACCTCGAAGGTGAGGCCCTTCTGGTCGGCCAGCGGCTCGAAGCCGGACTCCACGTACTCCAGCAGCTCGCGCACGGCGAAGGGTTCGGGGGTCAGCTCCATCTTCCCGGCCTCCACCTTGGAGAGGTCGAGGATGTCGTTGATGAGCTGGAGCAGGTCGGTGCCGGCCGAGTGGATCACGCCCGCGTACTCGACCTGTTTGGGGGTGAGGTTGCCGCCGGTGTTCTCGGCGAGCAGCTGGGCGAGGATGAGCAGGCTGTTGAGCGGGGTGCGCAGCTCGTGGCTCATGTTGGCCAGGAACTCGGACTTGTACATCGAGGCCAGGGTCAACTCCCGTGCGCGTTCCTCGAGTTCCTGGCGGGCCTGCTCGATCTCCAGGTTCTTCGCCTCGATGTCGCGGTTGCGCTGGGCCAGCAGGGCGGCCTTGTCCTCCAACTCGGCGTTGGAGCGCCGCAGTTCCTGCTGTCCTTCCTGCAACTCCTCGGATCGGGCCTGGAGTTCGGCGGTGAGCCGCTGGGACTCGCCGAGCAGCTCGTCGGTGCGGGCGTTGGCGAGCAGGGTGCCGATGTTGACGCCGCAGGCCTCGGTGAACTGCTCCAGGAAGTCGCGGTGGACCTCGGTGAAGGAGTGGACGGAGGCGAACTCCATGACGCCGAGCAGCCACTCCTCCAGCGCGATCGGCAGGACGACGACCGAGCGGACGTCGGCGGCACCCGCGCCCGAGGCGACGGTGGCGTAGCCGGGCGGCAGGTCGTCCACCAGGACGGTCCGCCGGGTGCGGGCGGCCTGTCCGACCAGGCCCTCCCCCAGCCGCACCCGCCGTTCCTCCCCGGCCGGGCGGCCGTAGGCGCTGATCAGGGCCAGCTCGGTGTCGGCTTCGCCCTCCACGGCGAGGAAGAACGCGCCGTACTGGGCGCCGATCAGCGGGGTCAGCTCGTCGGTGATCATCTCGGCGACGGAGCGGATGTCCCGGCGGCCCTGGATGGCGGCGGAGAAGCGGGCCAGGTTGGACTTCAGCCAGTCCTGCTCCTGGTTGGCCAGGGTGGTCTCGCGCAGTGACCCGACCATGGCGTTGATGTTGTCCTTGAGCTCGGCGACCTCGCCGGAGGCGTCCACGCTGACCGAGCGGGTCAGGTCGCCGGCCGCGACGGCGCTGGTGACCTCGGCGATCGCCCGGACCTGCCGGGTCAGGTTGCCGGCCAGCTCGTTGACGTTCTCGGTGAGCCGCTTCCAGGTGCCGGCGACCCCCTCCACCCGGGCCTGGCCGCCCAGCCGGCCCTCGCTGCCGACCTCGCGGGCCACCCGGGTCACCTCGGCGGCGAACGAGGACAGCGTGTCCACCATGGTGTTGACGGTGTTCTTGAGCTCCAGGATCTCGCCGCGCGCGTCCACGTCGATCTTGCGGGTCAGGTCGCCCTCGGCGACGGCCGTGGTGACCTGGGCGATGTTGCGTACCTGGCTGGTCAGGTTGTGCGCCATGAAGTTGACGTTGTCGGTGAGGTCCTTCCACGTCCCGGCGACGTTGGGTACCCGGGCCTGGCCGCCCAGGATGCCCTCGGTGCCGACCTCGCGGGCCACCCGGGTGACCTCGTCGGCGAACACGGACAGGGTGTCGACCATGGTGTTGATCGCGTCGGCCAGGGCGGCGACCTCGCCCTTGGACTCGACGGTGATCTTCCGGGACAGGTCGCCGCGCGCCACGGCGGTCGCCACCTCGGACATCGAGCGGACCTGGCCGGTCAGGTTGGAGGCCATCACGTTGACGTTGTCCGTGAGGTCCTTCCACGTCCCGGAGACGCCCCGGACGGTGGCCTGGCCGCCGAGGTTCCCCTCGGTGCCGACCTCGCGGGCCACCCGGGTGACCTCGCCGGCGAAGGCGGACAGCTGGTCGACCATCGTGTTGATGGTCTCCTTCAGCTCGAGGATCTCGCCGCGCGCGTCCACCCGGATCTTCTGCGACAGGTCGCCCTCGGCCACGGCGGTGGTCACCGAGGCGATCGCCCGGACCTGGGCGGTGAGGTTGTCGGCCATGACGTTCACCGAGTCGGTCAGGTCGCGCCACGTCCCGGCGACGCCCGGCACCTGCGCCTGCCCGCCGAGCCGGCCCTCGCTGCCGACCTCGCGGGCCACCCGGGTCACCTCGGCGGCGAACGAGGACAGCGTGTCCACCATGGTGTTGACGGTGTTCTTGAGCTCCAGGATCTCGCCCCGAGCTTCCACCTCGATCTTCTGGGTGAGGTCGCCGCGCGCCACCGCCGTGGTCACCTGGGCGATGTTGCGCACCTGCCAGGACAGGTTGCCCGCCATCGCGTTGACCGCGTCGGTCAGGTCCAGCCAGGTCCCGGCCGCGTCCGGCACCTGCGCCTGGCCGCCGAGCCGCCCGTCGGTGCCGACCTCGCGCGCCACCCGGGTCACCTCGGAGGTCACCCGGGCCAGTTGGTCGGCCATCCCGTTGAAGACCTCGGCGATCTCCCCGAGCACGCCCGGCCGGTCCGGGGCGAGCCGGGTACGGAAGTCCCCGTCGCGTACGGCGGTCAGTCCCGCGAGCAACTGCCGCAGCGCCTGCTCGGCCGGGTCGGCCGCCGCGGCGCCGGGTACCGGGTGCTCGTCCATCCGTCCACCGTCCGGATCGCCCACACGGCCGGGGTGCGCCGTCCGGGCACCTCGGGTCCGGGGACGGCGGGGGTCCGCCGCCCTGCTCCCACTGTGCCACTGCGGGCCCCGGGGCCGCAGGTGGGGCAGGCGGTGCGGGCCGGGGAAGGCGGGAAGGCGGGCAGGCCGGGGGAAGGGAAACGATGCAGGCGGCCCGGACGGGAGCCGCGCCGGGCGGGCTCAGTCCGGCACGGCCTCGCGGATCACGAAGGCGTCGGTGACCCCGGTGAGTTCGAGCATGCGCAGGATCAGCGGCCTGGGCCGGGCCAGCTCGAACCGGCTCCCCTCGAGGGCGGCCCGAGCCTTGGACCGGAGCAGGGCGTTGAGCCCGGTGGAGTCGCAGAACTCCAGCCCGGCGCAGTCGATCACGATGACGGCGGCCGGCTCGGCGAGGGCACCCTCGACGGCGGACCGCAGGTCGGCCACCGAGTCCAGGTCCAGCTCGCCGTGGAGGACCAGCACGGTGCCCCGGGCCCACGGCCTGGCCTCGACGACGAGCCCTTCGACCCGATCGGCGGCCGGGTTCCCGGCCCACTGCGGGCGCTTCGTCATGAGCCTCGGGCTCCTCTCGCCGCGTCCGGGCCCCGGAGCCCGGTGCTCCCTGGCCGCTGACGCCTGCGACAGCGCGGTTATCCCGTTCGGGCCGAAGGAAACACCCGTGGCCGCGGACGGGGCGGACGGGAGGGACAGCTGCGGCGCCGAGGGGCAGCCGTCAGCCCCGGACGGAGCCGACGGGCGGGCCCGCCACCTCCAGCCAGACCAGCTTCCCGCCGCCCTCCGGCTCCGAGCCCCAGGACCGGGAGAGCCGGTCCACCACCCGCAGCCCGTGCCCGCCCGGCCGACCCGGGTCGGCGTACGGGCGCAGCCTCGGCGGCACCGGACTCGCGTCCGCGACCTCGACCCGCAGCCGCTCGCCGTCCCAGCGCAACCGCAGCTCACGCGGGCCGCCGGGGGCGTGCAGACAGGCGTTGGTGACCAGCTCGGAGACCATCAGCAGGACGTCCTCGACCACCAACTGCCGCTCCTCGTCGGCGGTCGGCAGCCAGTGCCAGGACCGCAGCACCTGCCGGCTGAACGCACGGCTGCGCTGCACCGCACCGGCGCTGCCCGCGAGCATCAGTCGCCGGATCTGCTCCGGTCCGGGCAGTTCGCCGTCGCCGAGCCGGTCCACGGCCGCCCTCCTCATGTCCGCTCGGGCGGAGCGGCGGGCCCGGCGGTGCCCCGCGGCGCCTTGGTCGCCGAACCGAGGTCGGGGTGGATCCGCAGCACGGTGTCGGCCCCGGTGACCGCGAGGAGCCGCGCCACGACGGGGCTCGGGCCGGCCAGCTCCAGCCGCAGCCCGGCCGCCTGCGCGTCCAGGTGCGCGCGGAGCAGGACGTTCAGGCCGGTCGAGTCGCAGAACCGCAGGTCGGTGAAGTCGATCACGATCCGTTCGACGCCGTGCGGCGGCGGCGCGGCGAGCGCGGCGCGCAGCGCATCGGCCGTGTCGTGGTCCAGTTCTCCGGCCACGGTGACGACCCGTACCGGGCCCTCGTCGGCCACCGCGACGCGCAGGTCGCCGAACGCGTGGTCTCCGGCGGGCTCACAGGGTTTCTCGGATGGCCCCTCGGATGGCCGTGGCATGGCTCGCTCCCGGTCGGGTCGGGACGGCGGTGCGCCGTCGGGACCATCATCGCGCGCGCCCTGGCGGGCCGCGCGGACGGCCGTCCCCGGACCCGGCCGCCGCCCGGCGACGGCCGGAAGCGCTGTCCGTCGGACGTCCACGACCCGCGTCTGCCCCGGCTCGCCGTGGCCACACCGGCAGAACCGCCGAGGCCGGACGTCAGGGAACCGCGGGGCCGGACGTCAGGGATTCCCGGGGCCGGACGTCAGAGCGTGCCGTGGCGGGGAAGCCGCCCCCGTGGCGGGGCCGGTGCCGCACGCACACGGCCGCCACCGCGAGAACCCCGAGAGGGCACGCGGGAGAACCCCGAGGAGGACGAGCCGCCCGTGAGATTCCTCGACCGCAGCACCGCCGGGCACCAGCTCGCCCAACGGCTCGCCCCGCTCCTCGACGGCCGGTCCCGTCACCGGGTGGTGGTCCTGGGCCTCGCCCCCGGCGGGCTGCCGGTGGCCGCGGAGGTCGCCGAGGCCCTGGACGCCCCGCTCGACGCCGCAGTGGTCCGGCCGCTGGTCGTCCCCGGCTGCGACCACCCGATCGGCGCGATCGCCGACCGCGACCCGCCGCTGTTCGACCGGTACACCCTGACGATCCTCGGTGTCACCGCGGCGCAGCTCGGCGCGAGCGTCCAGCGCGAGCGCGTCGAGGTGCACCGTCGCGAGTCGCTGTACCGCCAGGGCCGGTCCCGGCACCCCCTGCACGGGCGGACCGCGGTCCTGGTCTTCGACGGCCTGACGGACGCGCTCACCGCCCGCGCCGCCGTCCACGCCGTCGCCGCCGAACACCCGGACCGGCTGATCCTCGCGGCGCCGGTCGGCGACGCCCGGATCGCGGCCGACCTGCGGCGGGACGTGGACGAGCTGGTCTGCCTCCCCCTGCCCCGCTACGCGCACGCCGCCGGCCCCTGGTACGACGAGTTCCACGACGTCACCGACCGCGAGGCCGCCGTCCTGCTGCGGCGGCACGCCGTGTCCGTCCTCCCCGGGTCCGTCGGCGAACGGACCTGAGGAGGCCTCACCGCCGCCCGGCCGCCGTGCCCCGGTCCATTTGCCCGATGAGACGGATGCGGACCATCCTCTGTCCATGGAACGCACGGAACGCACGGAGTCCCCGGCACCCCCGGAATGCCCCCGGCACGTCATCGACCTGGGTGAGGTGACGCTGCGCCGCTTCGCCGGCGAGGCCGACTTCCCCGAGTTCTTCGCGGTCATCGAGGAGTCGGTGGAGCACCTGCGGCCGTGGATGCCGTGGGTGGCCGAGCACAGCCGCGCCAAGACCACCGAGTACCTGGCCACCCGGGCGGAGCGCTGGGCGAGCGGGCAGGACTTCGCCTACGCGATCGTGCTGGACGGCGCCATCGTCGGCGCCTGCGGGTTGTACCGGCGCGACGACGCCCCGGACGACGGCCTCGAGATCGGCTACTGGCTCCACCCCGCCGCCATCGGGCGCGGTCTGGCCTCCCGGGCCGCGGCGGCCCTGGTCGACCAGGCCTTCGGCCTCCCCGGGGTCGAGTGCGTCGACATCGTCCACGACCCGGGCAACCGGGCCAGCGGCGCGATCCCGGCCCGCCTCGGCTTCACCGTGCACCTGCGTCGCCCCTCCGAGGCGATCGCTCCGGCCGAGACCGGCGAGGAGCAGGTGTGGCGGCTCACCCGCGAGCAGGCCGCCGCGAACGCCCGGCGGTGACCCGTTCGGTGATCCGAGCAGTGACCCGAGCGGTGGCCCCGGCGGTCCGCCGTCGTGGGGGAAACGTGCGGACCGCCGGGCGCGTCCGGCCGGACGGGACGATCCGGCGGCGCGGCGGGAACGGACGCGGTGGAGGCCGCGCCTCCGCGCGGAGCGCCCCATCTCGAACTCCGCAGCCCCGCCGCGGACCTCACCCGCGGCATCGTGCGTCCGTTCCCGTGCCTGGGAGACCCCACCGGGCCGCAGCGATAACACTTTCATCGGATCGCCCCGCACGGCGCTGAATTGACGGACAGTCATACCGGCTGCGGAATCCGCCGACACCCGGTCAGGAAGCTTGTACCGAACCGTCCGTTTCCTGATACTTCCGGTCAGCGCCTGTCAGGGGCAGATCATCCGTCGTGCTACCGGACAGCACAGCCGGAGCCCGCCCACCGTCTGACCGCGCCTCCCGGCCCCCAACCCCCCAGGGGCCGTACTCCCAGGAGGAGATCGGTGAGGACCAAGCGCGGGACCCCCCGCACCGGCACCACTCGACGCCGTACCCGCCTGCTCGCCGTGGCCCTCGGCCTGCTGACCGCCACCGCGGTCGCCGTGCCGGGCGCCGCGGCGGCCCCCACCCACACCGCCCCCACCCGCACCGCCGAACCCGGACAGCTCGCGGCCGTCAGCGACGCCGTCCTGCACGCCGAGGTCGACGGCACCGCGTGGTACGTCGACGAGGCCGCCGGACGCGTCGTGGTGACCGCCGACAGCACCGTGTCCACGGAAGCGCTCGACCGGATCACCCAGGCGTCCGGCGGCGACGCGTCCGTCCTGACCGTCCGCCGCGTCCCCGGCACCCTCGCCCCGCTGCTCGCCGCCGGCGACGCCATCTACGGCGGCCAGTACCGCTGCTCGCTCGGCTTCAACGTGGCGGACGCCGGCGCCCACTACTTCCTCACCGCCGGGCACTGCGGGAACGTCGCCCCCCAGTGGTACACGGACGCCGCCCGCACGACGTCGGTCGGAGCCACCGTCGCCTCGACCTTCCCGAGCCATGACTACGCGCTGGTCCGCTACGACAACTCTGCCCTGAGCCACCCCGGCGGCTTCACCTCCGCGCCGAACGCGTTCGTCGGCGAGGCGGTCAAGCGCACCGGCTCGACGACCGGCACGCACGGCGGCAAGGTCACCGGGCTCAACGCCACCGTGCGCTACAGCGGCGGCGGCACCGTGCGCGGCCTGATCCAGACCGACGTGTGCGCCGAGCCCGGCGACTCCGGCGGCCCGCTCTACGACGGCGCCAAGGCGCTCGGCATCACCTCGGGCGGCAGCGGCGACTGCACGGTGGGCGGCACGACCTTCTTCCAGCCGGTCAACGCGGCGCTCGCCGCGTACGGGGTCAACGTGTACTGATCCCCGAGACCCTGAGCCGTCGAGACCCTGAGCCGTCCGGACCCTGCCGTCCGGACCCTGAGCCGACGAACCGACCAGCCGCCGGCCCCGTTGCGCGCAGCAGCGGGGCCGGCGGCCGCGTCCGGCCCGGTCAGCCCGCGTACACGTCCTCGACGTACCGCCCGGCCTCGATCAGTCCCTGCAGCCAGGCCTGCGCCCGCTGCTCGTCGGCCCCCGGCGTCCGCTCCCGGTACAGCTCCCGGAAGGCCGCCCGGACGCCCGGCGCCATCCGCCCGCCGTCGCCGCACACGTACACCTCGGCGCCCGCCGCGAGCAGCTCCCAGACCTCGGTGGCCTCCGCCGCGAGGCGGTCCTGCACGAAGCGCCGCCCGTCCTGCGGCCGCTCGCTGAAGGCGGGCCGCATCGAGACCGCGCCGGCCCGGTCGGCCGCCTCCAGCTCGGCCCGGTGCAGGTAGTCCGCTTCGGCGGCGTCGCAGCCGAAGTACAGCAGGGCGGGGGCGAGTTCGGCCCCGTCGGCGAGCAGCGCGCGGCGGTCGGCGACGGCGCCCCGGAAGGGTGCCAGGCCGGTGCCGGCCGCGATCATGATCACCGGGGTGCGGTGGCCGATCCGGAACGCCTCCCGGCAGGGCTGGACCCGGGCGAGCACGGTGTCGCCGACCGCGAGCCGGGCGAGGTGGCCGGAGCCGGTGCCCCGGAAGGTGCCCCGCCCGGAGCGGGCCGGGGCGCTGAGCACGGAGACCATCAGGTCCACCTCGCCCGCGCCGCCGGTCGGCGAGGAGGAGATCGAGTAGTGCCGGGGCCGGATCGGCGGCAGCAGCTCCAGCAGCACCGGCCAGGTCAGGCTCCCCTGCAAGGCCGGGTGGTCCTCGATCAGGTCCAGCAGGGTGCGCGGGTCGTCCTCGGGCAGCGCGCGCAGCGCGGCCTGCTCGGGCGGGCAGGGGTTGCGGGCGGCCAGCGCGGCGCGCTGCTCGGCGGTCGGGCGGTCCTGCAACTCGACGTGGTGGGTGAGCAGGTCGCGCACCGTCAGCGGGCGGTCGAGGGCCAGGCCGGTGCGCCGGTGGGCCACGATGTTGAGCACGGTCTGCGGGTCGGCGCCGAACAGCTTGGCCGCGCGCTCGACCAGGGCCGAGTCGTTGGCCGGGAGCACCGTGAGGTGGTCGGCGGTCCGGTAGCCGGCGCCCTCGGGCAGGGCCAGCCGGACCAGGCGCTTGACCCGGGGGTAGCCGGGGTCGGTCAGGCTGTCGACGGCGGTGACGGTCAGCTCGGTCATGTCGTGCCGGGCGGCCAGCGCGGCCAGCGGACCGCCGGCCACCTCGGTCACCGTGTACGCGGCCTCCTGCCACGGCGCGGCCGGGGCGTCGGCGTCCCCGTACCGCTCCAGCAGGGCGACGCGCAGCGCCTCGGTGAACTGCCGCACGGTGCCGGCCAGGTCGCCGGAGGCGTCGGCCTCGGCGCGGGCGAGCAGCCGGGTGCCGCCGAGGGCGGCGAGCCGGTCGTCGATCAGGACGGGGACGCGCTGGTAGGTGGCGGCGTAGGTGCGGTCGCCGATGCCGAGCACCGCGTACTCCACGCCGTCCGCAGCGCCGTCCTCCTGGAGGCGGCGGACGAAGAGGGCCGCGTCGTCCGTCGGCTGCCCGTTGTACGAGGCGGCCGTGATCACCACCGGACGGTCGGTGGGCAGCCCGTCCGCGTACGCGTCCAGCGGGGCGATCGCGGTGTCGCAGCCGAGGTCGGCGGCGGCCTCCGCGAGCTGCCGGCTGAACTCGCGGCAGGCGCCGTAGTTGGAGCCGTGCAGGAGCAGCAGCCCGGTGCCCTGGCGGACCCGGCCGGGGCGCTCGGCGGCGGCGCCGGTCCGCGGGTCCGCGCCGGTGGCCGGCTCGGCGGCCGGGGGGACGGGCGTGCGCCGGGCGAGGCCGAGGGTGAACTCGTCGGGCTTGATGGTGAGCGTCTGCTTGATGGTCAGCCGGTAGTCGGCGTGGTCGATCAGCCGGTAGCGGTGGACCAGCATGCCGAGCAGCATGGTGGCCTCGTGCAGTGCGAACTGCCGTCCGATGCAGGCGCGTTCGCCGGTGCCGAAGGGCTTGAAGGCGTGCGGGGAGCGGGCCGCCTCGGGCTCGGTGTCGAACCGGGACGGGTCGAACAGCTCCGGGTTGTCGCCCCACGCGGAGTCGCGGTGCAGCATCGGAGTCGACACGAAGACCGTCTCCCCGGCGCGCAGCGGGATCCGTCCGCCGAGCAGGGTGTCCTCGCGCGCCTCGCGGCTGAAGGCGGGCGCGGTGGGCCACAGCCGCAGCGCCTCGTTGAGCACCTGCCGGGTGTACCGCAGGCGTCCGACGTCCTCGTACGAGGGCTCCGGGTCGGCCTGGTCGCCCCAGAGGGCGTCCACCTCGCGCTGCACCTCGCGCAGCACGGCCGGGTGCTTGACCAGGTAGTACATCGCGAAGGACAGCGCGCCCGAGGTGGTCTCGTGGCCGGCGATCAGAAAGGTGATCACCTGGTTGCGGATGTTCTCGGCGTCCAGCCGGGTGCCGTCGGAGGGACGCACCGCGCCGAGCATCAGGCCGAGCAGGTCCTCGGCCGGGCCCTGCTCGTCCTCCCCGGCGCGGGCGGCGATCACCTCGTCGACGACGTCGGCCAGGTAGTCGGCGTCGGCCCGGAAGGCCGCGTCGCGCTCGCTGTGGTCCAGCTCCGGGTCTCGGGTGAGCTGGGTCATCGCCCACTCCAGGCAGCGCACCATCGCGTCGACGAACGGGTGCGGTTCGTCCCGCTCGAAGGAGCCGAAGTCGAAGCCGAAGCCGGCCAGCCCGATGGTGTCCAGCGTCATCCGGGTCATGTCGCCGGGCACGTCCACGGGCAGCGCGGCGGCCTCCCGGCGGTCCCAGGAGTCGATCACCCGGCGGGCCACCCGCAGCATCACCGGGTGGTAGGTGCGCATCGAGCCGAGCGCGAAGGCGGGCATCAGGATGTCGTGCGCCCGGGCCCAGTTGGGCTCGTCGTTGAACGCGGTGAACAGGCCGTCGCCGGTGAACTGGCGGACGTTGACCAGGCCCGGGCCGATCGACTTGGTGAACCGGGTCTCGTCGGCCAGCTCCTCGACCAGCTCCAGGCCGCTGACCACCAGGGTGTCCCGGCCGTGCAGCCGCTGGACGAAGGCCGGGCCGTGCGCTCTGGCCAGCTCCATGGTCCGCAGCATCGGGGCGGCGATCGGCGGCGCCGACGAGATGTCCACCAGGGGGACGGCCGGGGTCTCGCCCGCGGCTCCGCTCCCGGCTCCGTCCCGGGTCTCGGCCCCGGCTTCGGCCGTCGCCCCGTCGCTTGCCCCGTTCCTCGTCTCGGTCATCATCTCGGTCATGGTGGGTCCCTCCCGCAGCGGAAAAGTTCGGCTCTCCCACTCTGTGCCCACCGGGAGGGAGGACCGGCCGTGATCACTACATGATTGTGTAGTACCCGGAGCGTCCGCGGGCTTGCCTACGAACCGTCAGCTCCGGATGCGCGGATGCCACGGGGAGGGGAGGCCGGAGATGCAACCGACCGAGGACTGCGGTCCGGTACCGGGGAGCCCGCAGAACGCGGCGGTGATCTGGCGCAACCGGGCGTTGCGCCTGCTCGACCACGTGCCGATGCCGATCGCGGTGGTCGAGTTCGGCGGCCGGGTCCTGATCGTCAACCGCGCGATGGCGGCCGAGTTCGGCCTGCTGCCGGGGCAGTTGCGCGAGCGGAAGATCCTGGAGTTCTTCACCCTCCAGGACAGCGACACGCTGCAGGCGCTCGCCGAGGCGGTCCGGCTGCACCGCCGCTCGCGGTACCCGGCCCGGGTCTCCTGGACGCCCGCGGACGGCGGCGAACGGCACGGCGAGATGACCGTCGACCTGGTCGGCGACACCCCGGAACAGACCCCGAACCTGCTGCTCTCCCTGCGGACCGTCGAGGCACCCCGGGAGGTGCCGCCGCCGGGCCCGCAGGTCGAGGTCAGCCCGGTCGAGGCCCGGATCCTCGCCGCGGCCGCCCGGGGCGCCACCACCGCGCAGATCGCCCGGGAGATCGGCCTCACCGCGGACGGCGTCAACTACCACCTCGCCCGGCTCTCCCGGCGCTGGCGGGTGCCCAACCGCACCGCCCTGGTCGCCCGCGCCTACGCCACCGGCGTGCTGGCCGCCGACACCTGGCCCCCCGAGCCCGCGGCCTGGTGAGAGCCCGGCGACGGGCGCCGAAACGCCCCGAACGGGTGACGGCGAGCTTCGGCCCGGCTACGCCTGGGCAGCCGCCCCGGGCGGACGGAGCGCTTCGAGGAGGAGGACGGCTTGCGCCAGGGCGAGGGCCGGACCAGCGGCGACCGGGCGGAGGCGGGCCGGGCGGGCCGGGCCTGCGGCGTCAGGCGGGTGTGCAGCGCAGCGCCGCCCACAGGTCGAGCCGGTCCTCCAGCTTCAGCAGGCTGCGGCCGGTGAGCTCCTCGATCCGCTTCATCCTGTAGTGCACGGTGTTGACGTGGAGGTGGAGTGCCTCGGCCGTCCTGGACCAGGAGGCGCTGTGCCGGAGGAAGGCGTCCAGGGTGTCCAGCAGGGAGACGGTGTTGGTCCGGTCGTGCTCGATCAGCGGCGCGAGGAGCCGGCGGCGGAAGTCCGCGGTGATCTCGGCGGGGACGCCCCGGAGCAGCGTTTCGAGGGAGGTGATCCGCGCGCAGCGGCCGACCGTCCCGGGCGGCTCGACGTGGAGCGCGTAGCGGGCCTGGACGAGCGCGGTCCTGAGGGCCCCGGCGGCCGGTTCGACGGTGGAGCCGATGCCCAGGCGCAGGCGCCGTCGGCCGGTCAGTCCGGCTTCCAGGCGGGGGAGGACGCGCTGCAGGGTCTCCGCGATCCGGGCTTCCGGGGCCGGGGACAGGGCCGCCGCGCCGCCCCGGCCGTCGGGGGCGGCGACGAAGGGGGCGGACAGTTCATGGAGGGCCTCGGCGAGGGCGGCGGCCGTCCAGGTCGCGGGGGCGCCGTCGATCCGCGCGGCGACCGGGGTCAGGCTCTGGTGCGGGGGCAGGCCGGAGAGGGCGAGCGCGCGTTCGGCCTCGGTGTCGGCGCCGGAGTCGAGCAGTTCGATCAGCCGGGTGCCGGTCTGCCGCTGGGCGGTGGCGGTGGCCCGGTCGCGGGTGGCGAGCGGGGTGAGCAGTTCGGCCAGGCCGTGCAGCATGGCGGTGGCGGTGGGGCCGGGTTCGGTGTGGGGCTGCAGCAGCCAGCCGTCGAAGGGTGACTCGCCGGGCGGGCCGACCGGGACGGGCGTGGCCGCGGCTCGGGCTGCGGTTCGCGATGCGGAGGGCGCCGAGGAGTGCGCAGAGGAGTGCGCAGAGGAGTGCTCCGAGGAGGCCAGCACCCGGCCGGAGCCCGTGGTCAGGGAGCAGCCGGGCAGTCCGAGGTCGGTCACGGCCCGCTCCAGGAGGTCGTCCAGGGAGGCCTCGGTGCGGAGGAGCTGGGTCAGGGCGTGCCGGGCGGCGGCCGGGAGGGCCGCCTGCCCCTCGGCGTGCGCCTGCAGGTCGCCCCACAGGCGCAGGTAGACGCGGTCGGTGACGGAGCGGAAGCCGGTTCCGGCCGGGACCGACAGCAGGGGTACGCCGTGCCGGCGGCAAGCCTCGACCAGTTCCGGCGGGACGGTGCCGTGGGTGCCCTCGCCGGCGAGGAGCGCGGCGACCTCGGCGGTGCGCAGCGAGTTGGCGAAGCGCATCGCCGCCTGGCTCTCGTCCGGCCGCCACCAGACCAGTCCGGAGAGGACCAGTTCGCCGCGCTGCAGGTAGCGCGCCGGGTCCTGCAGGTCGGTGGAGGTCACGCCGGTCACCTCGCGGTCGAGTTGGTGGGGGCTCGCCCAGGCGACCTCGATGTGGAGGTCGTCCAGCTCCAGGAGGTCTCCGACGATCATGTTGTTGCTCCTTGTGCGCCATGTGCGACGTGGGGGTCTCGCACATGCGATGGCTGACGCGTATCAGGCATCGTAAACACAAGGGGTAGGGTGCGGTTTTCCTCTTGTGTGATCACCTGATGGCGAGGGGTGCGGAGGGGGCCGTGGTCCGGCGGTCCCGACAGTGGACCGCCGCCCGGACTGCCCCGGGCCGCCTCCCGGGCCACGTCCCGGACCGTCCCGGGCCGCCTCCCGCTCACGGCGCCGCGGGCCGCCGGCGGTGCTCGTCAAGGGCCCGCCAGACCTTGTCCCGCAGGAACGGCGCCTCGGTGAAGCGGATCCCGGTGGCGTCCCGCAGGGCGTTGGCGAAGGCCGGCGGCACCGGGTTGAACGGGCTCTCCGACATCGACTTGGCACCCAAGGGCCCGATGGCGTCCGAGGTCTGCGAGAAGTGCACCTCGGTGCGCGGCACGTCCGCGAAGGCGGGCAGCCGGTAGCGGCGGAACGCCGCCGTACTGACCTCGCCGCGGTCGTCGACCAGGACCTGCTCGAACAGCGTCGCGCCGAGGGCCTGGGCGACGCCGCCCTCGACCTGGCCGCGACACTGCAGCGGGTTCATCACCTTGCCGGCGTCGGCACCGTGGACGCTGCGCAGGATCCGGATCTCACCGGTGTCCGGGTCCACCGCGATCCGGAACCACTGGGAGTTGAACGCCACCGAGCGCGGTGAGCCGCCGAAGTGGCCGTCGGCACTGAGCTCCACGCCCTGCCCGCGAGCCGCCTCGAAGACCTCCTTGAGCGCGACCGCCCGCCCGTCGCACTCGACCGCGTCGGCGGTGAGCCGCAGCTGGCCGCGCGGAGTGCGGGCGTACTCCGCGGTGAAGGAGAGGATCCGCTCGGCGAGCGCGTCGGCGGCCTTCATCACGGCCTTGCCCGCGACGACGGTCCCGGCGGAGCCGAAGGCGCCGGTGTCGTGCTTCACCACGTCGGTGTCGGACTGCCGGATCGAGATCCGGTCGAGCGTGGTGCCGAGGGCTCCGGCGGTGATCTGTTGGTGCACGGTGGTGGTGCCGTTGCCGAACTCCGCGGTGCCCACCGCGATGTCGTACGTGCCGTCCTCCAGCAGTTTCACCGTCGCGTCGGCGATGTGGCCGCCGGGCGGGCCGCAGGCGATGGCCGCCATGGCGAAGCCCTGGCCGACCAGCCAGCCCTCGGGGGCGAGTTCGGCGCTGGTGTCGTGCGCGAGGGCGTTGCGGACCACCTGGAGGCACTGGTCGAGTCCGTAGGAGGCGATGTGGAGGTCCTCCTCCTCGCCGAGCGGGCCCTCCATGTGCTCGCCGGGGCCGATGACGTTCCTCTCCCGGAGCACCAGCGGGTCGAGGCCCAGCCGCCGGGCGAGTTCGTCCATCGCCGACGCCACTGGTCCGGGCCCTGCGGCGGGTCGGGAGCAGCGGGCGGGGCCGGCCGGGCGCGGGCTCAGCCGTCCGTGCGTCGGACGGCCTCGATGAAGCCCCTGGTGGAGGGCCCGGAGAGTGGGCGGCCGTAGCGTTCCCCGACCTGGTCCAGGGGGGTGAGTGCGGTGGTCCAGCCATGCCGGTCGAGCCAGCCGTGGGTGTCGGGGCCGAGGCCGCCGCGCCACAGGTCGGTGATGTGGGCGAGGGACGGCTCGTGCGGTGCGGCGCTGACGTCCCCGCCCTTCTCCGTCAGCAGGCGGCTGCCGGGGGCGGCCAGGCCGGCGACCGCCGTGAGCAGTCCGGCGGCCTCCTCGGGCGTGAGGTAGACCAGCAGGCCCTCCGCCAGCCAGGCCGAGCGGCGCGACGGGTCGAACCCGGCCTCGACCAGCCGGGCGGGCCAGTGCGGGTCCAGCAGGTCGGCGGACAGGGTGGTGCGCTCGCTCCTCGGCGCGGCACCGAGCCCGTCGAGGACCTGTTCCTTGAAGGCCAGCACCGGGGCCAGGTCGAGTTCGAACACCCGGGTGCCGGCGGGCCAGTCCAGCCGGTAGGCGCGGGTGTCGAGGCCCGCCGCGAGCAGCACGACCTGGTCGGCTTCGGCGGCGAGGAGGCGGTCGTCGTAGTGGCGGGTGCGCAGGATGCCGTGCGCGACCAGGGCCCTGGCGAGGCCGCTGCCCTGGCCGGCTGCGGGCAGCGGCAGCGCGGCGGCCGTGACGAAGGCGGCGGCGTACGGGTCGACGAAGAGCGGGTCGGGGCGGGCGCTCTCGTAGGCCCGCACCCGGGCGACGGACAGGGAGGTGCGGGACACCGGGCTCAGCGGTTCGGAGGTCGTCATGCCCGCAATGTACATCGCCACCGATGCATCGGTGAAGATGTATTATGACGGCATGGACGGCGTGCAACTCCTCAGACTCGGCAAGCGGTTGACCGAGCTCGGCCGCGCGATGATCACCGACCCGGCCTCCGCGCACCTCACCGCCGGCGAGATCGCCGTGATCTCCGACGTGTACCGCCACCCCGCCACCTCCGTCCAGGAGATCCGGGTCCGCACCGGCTTCGCCCAGAGCCACGTCTCCGTCTCCGTCGCCCGGCTGCGCGAGGCCGGCCTACTCGACGCCGCCGCCGACCCGGCCGACGGGCGGCGCACCCTGCTGACCGTCTCCGAGCGCGCCCGGACCGCCATCCGCGCCCGCGTCGCGCAGCCCGCCGAGCCGGTCATCTCGAAGGCCGTCCCGGACCCGGACCAGGCCCGCCGGGTCACCGAACTGCTCGACGAACTCGCGGGCCTCCTGCTGCGCTGACCAGCGGACCCGGCCGGATTTCCACAACTGCGCTACAAGGAGCCCGGTCTGCTTTCCCGTCAGCCGTCTCCCTGGAATCATCCCCACTGGGCATCGGGGAGGTGCCCGGGACGCGATCGATGGGGGTTGCGATGAACGCTCGGATCAAGGACGCGCGGCCGCCCGGCCGGCCCCGAGTCCTGGCGGCGGTCGGCCGCACGCTGGCCCGGGGCCTGCTCCTACTGGCGGGCCTGGCCACCGTCTTCGTCGCCTTCAGCTGGTTCGTGGGCGGCTACCGCTCGGTGGACGCCTACCTCGCCGCCCCGGACTGCGGAACGGCGGCGGCCGCGCCCGGCGCGGCCTGCGTACGCCACGAGACGGGCAAGGTCACGGCGGGGAAGGTCGACAACAGCGGCGACTCCACCAGCTATGAGCTGACCGTGGCCCGGGAAACGGCGCGCAGCCACACCTTCGACGTCGGCGAGGCCTTCTACGACGAGGTCGCCATCGGCACGGACGTGGACCTGAAGATCTGGAACGGCCGGGCGGTCGAGGTCTCCTGGCACGGGCACCGCGCCTCGGTACCCGACATCCCCTGGCTGACCTGCCTCAAGGTGGCCCTCCTGGTCGGAGCGGGGACGGCCCTGACCCTGTACGGCCTGGCCTGGCCAAGCGCGAGCGCCCAGGCGGTACCGCCGGCCACCGCCCTCGGGATGGCCTTCGTCTCCCTCCTCGGCAGCTTCACCCTCTGCCTCGCCCAGTGGCCCCTCGTCGTCACCCTGGCCCTCCCCATCCTCGCCTGGCTGCTCTTCACCGCCGTCACCACGGTGGTCGCCCTCGAGGACTGACCCTCCGATCCCGACCGGACCTTGACCCCGCTCCGGTCACGTCCGGGTCCGCGAGCGACTCACCAGGTCATCGCCGGCGAGCCGGCTACCCGGGGGCGTGCCCTCGGGAACGGGCGGGCGGCGAGGGCGGCCTCGATTTCGGCCTGGAACGGCGGCGGGAGCGGGGCCGGCCGCCCCGGTCCCCTACCGTGGGAGGAGACGGCCCCTACCGTGGGAGGCCATGGCCGACGTCCGGAACGCCGCGGCCCGCGGACGGCCCCGGGCAAGCTCGGGCCGGGAAGGGACGGTGACCGGTGGGTCCCTTGGAGGCGCGGCAGCCCAGGCACCCCGTCACCGAGGCCGTCGTCGTCGGCTCCGGTCCCAACGGCCTGGCCGCCGCCCTCACGCTCGCCGTGCACGGGCTCGCGGTCACCGTGCTGGAAGCCGCCGAGGAGATCGGCGGCGGCGCCCGCAGCGGCGAGACCACCCTGCCCGGCCTGCTGCACGACCACTGCTCGGCGGTGCACCCCTTCGGCGTGGCCTCCGCACTGCTGCGCTCCCCCGACCTCGCCCGGCACGGCCTGCACTGGGCCTGGCCCGACGTGGACCTGGCACACCCCCTGGACGACGGGGACGCGGCCGTGGCCCTGCGCTCGGTCCGGGACAGCGCCCGCGCGCTCGGCGCCGACGCCGAGGCCTGGCTGCGGGTGTTCACCCGGCCGAGCGAGCACTTCGACGCCCTCGCCGACGACGCCCTGCGCCCGCTCCTGCGGGTACCCCGACACCCGCTGCTGCTCGCCGACTTCGGGCGCCGAGCCGTGCAACCCGCCACCGTGCTCGCCCGGCGCTGGCGCACCGACCGGGCCCGGGCCCTGTTCGCCGGGGCGGCCGCCCACGCCTTCCAGCCCCTCGAACGCCCGCTGACCTCCGCCGTCGGCCTGCTCCTCCTCGCCGCCGCCCACCACCGCGGCTGGCCCGTCGCCCGAGGCGGCTCCGGCCGGATCACCGCCGCCCTCGCGGCCCGACTCACCGAACTCGGCGGACACCTCGAAACCGGGCACCCGGTGCGCTCCCTCGCCGAACTGCCGCCGACCGGTCTCGTCCTGCTGGACGTCGCCCCCGGCGCGGCAGCGGACATCTGCGGCGACCGACTGCCCCCACGCGTACGGCGCGCCTACCGGCGCTGGCGGCACGGGCCGGCCGCCTTCCGGATGGACTTCGCCGTGGCCGACGGCATCCCGTGGCGCCACGAGGACTGCCGCCGGGCCGGCACCGTCCACCTCGGCGGCACCCTGGAGGAAATCGCCCACGCCGAACGGGAGATTGCCCACGGCCGGATGCCCGAACGCCCCTTCGTCCTCGTCGCCCAGCAGTACCTCGCCGACCCCGGCCGCTCACGCGGCGACACCCACCCCGTGTACGCCTACGCCCACGTGCCGCACGGCTACGACGGAGACGCCTCCAGGCAGATCCTGGCCCAACTCGAACGCTTCGCCCCCGGCTTCCGGGACCGCGTGCTCGCCACCACCATCACCCCGGCGTGCCGACTGCCGCGCCACAACGCCAACCTCGTCGGCGGCGACATCAGCACCGGCGCCAACACCCCGCTCCAGACCGTCCTGCGCCCACGCCCCGCCCTCGACCCGTACGCCACCGGCATCCCCGGCGTCTACCTCTGCTCCGCCGCCACCCCACCCGGCGCCGGCGTCCACGGCCTGTGCGGCATCCACGCGGCCCGGTCCGCCCTAGGGCACGCGGGGATCACGGCGGCCGGCTGATCAGTCGGCCGCCCGGAGAGCGGGCGACGGGTCGTCGGGGCCGCCGTGGCGTGGCTGCGCCCCGCCGGGCGGTGCGCGCCGCGAGCATAGGGCCTGGCGTCGCCGTCCCCCGGTCGGCGGCCGCGACCGGACGCGACCGGAGGCGGCTGCGACCGAACCCCGACGGTGACCGAACCCCGTTCCCGAGGAAAGGCGTCGTGCTCGATGAACCCCCCGCCGGGACCTGCCCGCCCGCCCGAACCCGATGCGCGGGCGGCCGACGGCGGGCGCCGGTGGCTCCTCGTCGCGGGGATCGCGGGCGTGCTGTTCACGGTCGTGGCCGTGCTGACGGCCGCCCACGGCTGGGCGCCGTACCCGTTCGAGCGGGCTGCCAATGACTGGAGTGTCACCCACCGGCCGGCCGCCGCCCGGAACACGGCCGTCGCCCTCACCTGGCTCGGCAGCGGCGTGGTGCCCTACCTCCTCGCCCTCGCCGCCGGGGCCGTCACCCTCCGCGCCGCGCCCGCGCCGCGTTCCCCACGCCGCGCCGTCCTGCAGCTGACGGGCCCCGTGCTGTGGCTGATCGCGGGCCAGCTCCTGCGGCTGGGCGTGATGCACGCCTGCGGACGGCCCCGGCCGCCGCGGATGAACTGGGCGACGGACGCGTCCGGGTTCTCCTTCCCCTCCGGCCACTCCTTCACCGCCACGGTCAGCGCCGGTCTGCTCGCCCTGGCCGTCGCCCGGGCCCGCCCGGCCCGGGCCGGGGCCGCGATCGCGGGCGCCGCCGTGTTCGCCGTCGCGATCGGCCTCACCCGCGTCTACCTCGGGGTGCACTGGCCCCTGGACGTCCTCGGCGGCTGGCTCCTCGCCGCCGGCTGGCTCGCCGCCGGCGCCGTCGTCCTGCGCCCGGGCCCACCGCACCGCCGCCGGACACCCGGGAGCCCGACGGATCACCACGCGAGCGACCGAAAGTGACCACCCCGGGAACCCGGCGGGTGCCCGCTCAGACCGGCGGCTGTGCCCGGGCCAGGCCGCGGTCGTACGCGAAGATCACCGCCTGTACCCGGTCCCGGGCGCCGATCTTCGCCAGGACGCGGCTGACGTGCGTCTTGACGGTCGACTCCGCGAGCACCAGGCGTTGGGCGATCTCGCCGTTGGTCCAGCCGTTGGCGACGGCGATCAGGATCTCGCGTTCGCGGTCGGTCAGGGCTTCCAGCCGGGGGTCGGCGGCGGGTGCCGTGCCGGGCGGGCGGATCGGCAGGCGGTGGGCGTAGGCGTCGAGGAGGCGCCGGGTGATGGCGGGGGCGACGACGGCGTCGCCCCCGGCGACGGAGCGGATCCCGGAGAGCAGCTCCTCGGGGCGGGCGTCCTTGAGGAGGAAGCCGCTGGCTCCGGCGCGCAGCGCGGCGTGGGCGTACTCGTCGAGGTCGAAGGTGGTCAGCACGAGGATGCGGGAGCGGCCGCCGCTGGCGACGATCTGCCGGGTGGCCTCGATGCCGTCCATGCCGGGCATGCGGATGTCCATCAGGACGACGTCGGGTCGCAGGTCGGCGGTCAGCCGGACGGCTTCGCCGCCGTGGGCGGCCTCGCCGACGACCTCGGTGTCGGATTGGCTCTCCAGCAGCATGCGGAACCCGTACCGCTGGAGTGGCTGGTCGTCCACGATGAGGACGGTGGTCACGTCGGTCCGCCTGTCGGGTCGGGGGTGAGGTCGAGTACGGCCTCCACGCTCCATCCTGCACCGGGGCCGGGGCCCGCCGTGACGGTGCCGCCGTAGAGCGCCGCGCGTTCACGGATGCCGGCGAGGCCGTGGCCTTCGCCGCCGGGGTGCGCGGGTGTGCGGGCGTCGGGGGGCGGCCCGCTGTCCTGGACGCGGACCCGCAGCCGGTCGGTGTCGGCGGTCAGGGTGACGTGGGCCCGGGTGTCGGGGCCGGCGTGCTTGAGCGTGTTGGTGAGCGATTCCTGGACGATGCGGTAGGCCATGAGTTGCATGCCGCGGTCCAGGCGGTCGAGGTCGCCGGCCGCCGTGTACACGACCTGCGGTCCGGCGGCGCGGATGCGGGCGCACAGCCCGTCGAGGTCGGCGATGCCCGGCTGCGGGGTGAATTCGGCGGTCTCGTCGCCCTGGTCGCGCAGGACGCCGAGCATGCGCCGCAGTTCGCCGAGTGCCTGGCGGCTGGTGTCGCCGATCAGCAGCAGGGCCTCCCGGCCGCGCTCGGGGGCGGCCTGGGCCGCGTAGGCGCCGCCGTCGGCGAGGGTGACGATGACGGACAGGTTGTGGCCGATGATGTCGTGCATCTCGCGGGCCACCCGGGTGCGCTCGGTGGCGGTGGCGAGCCGGCTGCGCTGGTCGCGTTCGATCTCCAGGCGGGCGGCGCGTTCGCGCAGTCCGGCGAGCTGGGCGCGCCGGATGCGTACCGCGATGCCGAGGGCGACGGCCGCCGTGGCGGCGCTGAACAGGAAGAACAGGGCGTCGCCGACCGGCAGCCCCCCACCGGAGACGGCCACGGCGACCAGGGCGACGGCGCCGACCATGGCCCCGCAGGACCAGGCCAGGTGCCGTAGCCGGCCGTGCAGGGCCAGGCTGTACAGGGCGACCAGCAGGGCGGCGTCGGCGCGCAGGCCGACGCCCAGCGACCACTGCAGGACGAAGACCGCCATGATCGCGACGAAGGCCGCCGTGGGCCGGCGGCGGCGCCACAGCAGCGGGACGACCAGGCCCGCCTGCAGGGCCAGCGTCGCGGGCAGCGACAGCCGGGCGAGGACGATCCGGTGCTCGCGCGGGCCCTCGCCGTGCCCGGGGAGGAGGTCCGGCAGGCAGAACAGCAGGATGGCGGCGACGACCACGGCGGCGTCGAGCACCCAGGGGTGGTCGCGGTCCGCCTGGCGCACCCGTTGGCCGATCCGGGCCAGGCGCGCGAACAGCGGGCCGGACAGGACCTCGGCTCCGGTGAACGGGCCCGTGGAGGTGGCGTGCTCGCTCACCGGTGGCACCTCCCTGGTCGGACGTCTGTACTGCACGATCGCGGAAAGCGGCGCCGGTCTGTCCCGGCGCCGCACTCCGATTGTCTCAGGCCTCGTGCCGCAGGCGCCGTGCCTCAGGCATCAGGCCTGACGCCTGGTACCTCAGGCGTCGGTGCGCACCAGGCGCACGGCGGCTCCCGTCAGGGCGAGCACCGTCCAGCCGAGGAAGACGACCAGTCCGGCCGTCGGCGACAGCGTGGTGCTGTCGTGCTGGAGGGCGAACATCGCCTCGCCCGCGTGGCTGGGCAGGTAGGGGCTGATGTCGCCCTGCCAGGAGCTGGGCAGCAGCGAGGTCAGCCCGGGGATCAGCATCAGCGAGGCCACCAGGACGGCGATGCCGCCCGCCACCGAGCGCAGCAGCGCGCCCAGCGCGACGCCGATCACGCCGACCAGCGCGAGGTAGAGCCCGGCTCCGAGCAGGCCGCGCACGACCCCGGTGTCGGAGAGGGTCATCGCGGCGCGGGTGTCGGCGAGGATCCGGCTGTCGACGAGGAAGGTGGCGAACACCCCGACGGTGCCGAGGACCAGCGCGATCACCCCGAACACGGCGGCCTTGGACCACAGCACCGGCAGGCGGCGCGGCACGGCGGCGAGCGTGGAGCGGATCATGCCGGTCGAGTACTCGCCGGCGGCGACCAGGACGCCGAGGACGCCGAGTGCCAGCTGGGCGAAATTGGTGCCGAACAGGGACAGGCTCAGCGCGCTCGCGGTGGCGAAGTCCCGGTCCATCGGGCGGCCCTCGCTGATCCGCGACTTGAACTGGGACGCGGCGATCAGGCCGAACGCGACCAGGAAGAGCAGGGCGAGGCCGAGGGTGATCCAGGTGGAGCGCAGCGACCACAGCTTGGCCCACTCGGAGCGCAGCACGCGCAGTGCGGTCACCTTGTACGCGGGGCGGGCGGGCCGGAGGTCGGCGGGCGCGGACGTCGGGCTCGGTGCGACAACGCTCATGCCGCGCTCCTCGGGGTTTCGGTGCCGACGGTGTCGGCGGCCTTGGCGGTGGTGGTGCCGTGGTACTCGACGGCGTCGCGGGTCAGCTCCATGAACGCCTCCTCCAGGGAGACCGTGCGGGGAGTGAGCTCGAAGAGCGCGATGCCCTGTTCGGCGGCGGCGAGGCCGATCTCGCGGGCCGTGCGGCCGGTGACCAGGAGTTCCTCCGAGCCGGCTCGGCCGGTGATCTCCACTCCCGGTCCGGCGAGCGCGGAGCGCAGCCCGGCCGGGTCGGCGCTGGCGACCTTGACCGCGTCGCCGCCGGCCTGGCGGACCAGTTCCTGCACGGTGGTGTCGGCCAGCAGCCGACCCCGTCCGACGATGATCAGGTGGTCGGCGACCAGGGCCATCTCGCTCATCAGGTGCGAGGAGACGAAGACGGTGCGCCCCTCGGCGGCGAGCCCGGTGAGGAGGTTGCGGATCCACAGGACGCCCTCGGGGTCGAGGCCGTTGACCGGCTCGTCGAGCATCACGGTGGCCGGGTCGCCGAGCAGGGCCGAGGCGATGCCGAGCCGCTGGCCCATGCCGAGCGAGAACGCCCCGGCGCGCTTGCGGGCCACCGACTGCAGGCCGGTCATCTCGATGACCTCGTCGACCCGGCCTCGCGGGATGCCGTGGGTGTGGGCCTGGGCCATCAGGTGGTTGAAGGCGGAGCGACCCGGGTGGATCGACTTGGCCTCCAGCAGCGCGCCGACCTCCTGCAGCGGCGCCGCGTGCTCGGCGTAGCGGCGGCCGTTGACGCGGACCGTTCCGCTGGTGGGGGCGTCGAGACCGACGATCATCCGCATGGTGGTGGACTTGCCCGCCCCGTTGGGCCCGAGGAAGCCCGTCACCGTGCCTGGCCGGACCGTGAAGTCCAGCCGGTCGACGGCGGTCTTCTCGCCGTACCGCTTCGTCAGCTGGTGTGCCTCGATCATCGGTCATCCCTGTGCTCCGGGGCCGGGCCGTCCCGGCCGCCCTCGCCTTCCACGCTAGGGGCAGGGGCGGCCGGATCCGTGGTACCGGGGGCCGATCATCGACGCGCCCGTAGTACCGCGGTACCACGGGCCACGCGTCGTCCGGGCAGCTCGACGGGTGACGTTCCCGCGGGTCGGCCGCCACCGTCCGGGGGTCGGAGCAGGCTTGGCCGGTACGGAAGCCCACCGCCGCCCCTGCGTCAGCTCTCCGCGGCCCGAGCGCGGCCCGGCGCTCGACGTCCTGCGGATCGCCGAGCAGGCCAAGGCCGAGATGGACCTCAAGTCCGTCATCCTGAGGGTCACCGTCGACGGCCGCGAGCTCGTCACGACCGCGCTCGGCGAGTCGATGACGGGCGTCCCGGCCGAGCCCGCCATGCACTTCCGGAACGGCAACGTCAAGGCCCCCGCTTCCAGGAGGCCGTCTACGCCGACCCGTTCCGCCAGTGGACGCCCGAGGAGCTGCGCCCCGGGCGGCCACAGCGCCCACACCATCGCCCAGCGCATCGCCGCCGCCCTCGCCCCGGACCACCCCATCCCCGACTTCGGCTGAGCCACCGCGCACACCGGCCCCGGTCCTGCTCGGACCGGGGCCTGCCGGTGTCCGCAAGGACGTCAGGCCTCGCCCTGCTCCCGGAGGATCCGTTCCACGCGGCGAACGCGGCGCGCACGCGCGGATCGTCGGTGCGCCCTGACCAGGGAGGACTCCGCACTCACGCGGCGGCGTGACCGCCGGTCAGTCCTGCGCGGAACCCGCGCCCGCGGACAGTCCGAGGATCGTCGCGGTCAGGATGCGGGCCAGCCGGGGTTCGACCTCGATGACGGCGTGGGCGAGGCGCGGGTCGCTGCGGTAGAGGGCGGCGACCTCGGCGCCCGGGTTCGCGATCTGCCACATCGCCCCGGCCAGGGCGACGGCGGTGGCGATCAGGTCGACGACGTCCTGGTCGTTCAGGGTGGGCACCTGCGCGCGGACGGCCGCGGTGATCGGCTCACGGGCGGCGCGGGTGGCGAGCTTGAAGTCGCGCACCGCGTCGAGCGAGACGTTGCGTTCGAGGTTGAGCGGTGCGTGCGCGAGCAGGTCGCAGAACATGCCACGGGCCGCGAGCGTGGCGGCGAACGCCCGCGCCACGGCGGCCGGACCCGGGTCCGCGGCGTCCCGGAGCCGCTCGGACAGCGCGTCCGACCAGTCCTGCCAGCCCTCCGCCGTCAGCCGCAGGAAGATCTCCTCGCGCGTCTCGAAGTACCGCAGCAGCGCCGACTTGTGCATGCCCACCGCGGCGGCGATGTCGGTCAGGGAGACGTCCCGGATGCCGCGCTCCCGGCCGAGTGCCCGGGCCGCCTCCAGGATCGAGGCCTCGCGCAGGCGCTTGGCCTCGGGCGAGCGCGCCCGCTGGAACTCCGATGCTGCTGCTTCCACCCGCCCATCGTAGAACAACGCCGTTGCGGTATTACCGCAACACCGTTGCACTATTACCGCAACGGTGTTTTACTAACGGCATGGAACAGACTTGGTTCATCACCGGCAGCTCCCGCGGCTTCGGCCGCACCCTCGTCCGCGCCGCCCTCGAAGCCGGCGACCGGGTGGCCGCGACCGCCCGCCGCCCCGATCAACTTGCCGACCTCGTAGAGGAGTTCGGCGACCGGGTCCGACCGATCGCACTCGACGTCACCGACCCGGAGGCCGCCCGGGCGGCCCTCGCCGAGGCGCACGCACACTTCGGCCGGATCGACGTGCTGGTGAACAACGCCGGCTACGCCAACGTCTCGCCGATCGAGACCACCGAGGACGCCGACTTCCGCGCCCAGTTCGAGACGAACTTCTGGGGCGTCTACCACGTCACCAAGGCCGCGATCCCGCTGCTGCGCGAGCAGAAGGGCGGGCTGGTCATCCAGTTCTCCTCCATGGGCGGAAGGGTCGGCGGCTCGCCGGGCATCGCGTCCTACCAGGCGGCGAAGTTCGCCATCGACGGCTTCAGCCGCGTCCTGCGGGCCGAGACCGCGCCGTTCGGCGTGCGGGTGCTGGTCGTCGAACCCAGCGGCTTCCGCACCGACTGGGCCGGCTCCTCGATGGTCGTCCACGACGTCCCGGAGGCCTACGCCGAGACGGTCGGCGCCGTCAACCAGCGGCTGCGGCAGAACAGCGACGGAGCCGGCGTCGCCGGCGACCCCGTCCGGGCCGCCGAGATCCTCGTGCGGATGGCCAAGCGGCGCGACATCCCCCACCACCTGCCCCTCGGGGTCAACGCGGCCGAGGGCTCCATCGCCATGGACCGCCGGCTCCTCGCGGACGACACCAAGTGGCGCGAGGTCTCCCGCTCCGCCGACTTCGCCGAGGCCTACCCGGCCCCCTTCCCGCCGGACTCCACGCACTGACCGGCCTCCACGCCCGCCCCCACCTCCGGGTCCCGGCCGTCTCCGTCTTCGCGTCCGTCTCCGTCTCCGTGTCCGTTCCGTGTCCGCGTTCGGGAAGTCGGCGCCCGTCCGGTCGGTTACCCGATAATGCGCGGCGGCCGTGTGCCGTCGTAGCGCAGACTCGGAGCGAGCACTTTCCAGACCGGAGGATGGTTTTCATGATTGACCGGCCGTTGACGCTGATGGCAGTACACGCCCACCCCGACGACGAGGCCAGCGGAACCGGCGGTGTCCTCGCGCGGTACGCGGCGGAAGGCATCCGTACGGTCCTCGTCACGTGTACCGACGGCGGTTGCGGTGACGGACCTGACGGTGTCAAGCCGGGCGACCCCGGGCACGACCCGGCGGCCGTCGCCGCGATGCGCCGGCAGGAACTCGAGGCGAGCTGCGAGGTCCTGAAGGTCAGCCACCTGGAGCTGCTGGAGTTCGCCGACTCCGGGATGATGGGCTGGCCGACCAATGACGCACCCGGCTCGTTCTGGCGGACGCCGGTCGAGGACGGCGCCGCCCGCCTCGCCGAACTGATGCGCCACTACCAGCCCGATGTGGTCGTCACCTACGACGAGAACGGGTTCTACGGCCACCCCGACCACATCCAGGCACACCGCATCACGATGGCGGCACTGGAACTGACCGGGATGACGCCCAAGGTCTACTGGACGACGGCGCCGCACTCGATGATGCGGCGGTTCGGCGAGATCATGCGCGAGTTCGGCACGGACCGGGAGGAGCCCGAGCCCACCGAGGCCGCCGAACTGCCCGAGATCGGCCTCCCCGACGAGGAGATCACCACCTGGGTGGACACCACCGAGTTCGGCGACCAGAAGTTCGACGCCCTCGCCGCGCACGCCAGCCAGGGCGAGAACATCTTCTTCCTGCGCATGGGCAAGGAGCGTTTCAACGAGCTGTGGGGCGTGGAGACCTTCGTCCGGGTCAAGGACGCCACCGGCGCGGCCGTGCCGGAGACCGACCTCTTCGCCGGGCTGCGCTGACCCCCGGCGCGACTCGAACCGCTCGGCCCGCTCGGCCCGTTCCGTGACACCCGCCGCCCGGCTCGCTCGACCTTCGGGTCGGGCGGGCCGGGCGGCGGTTTCGATCGGGCGGCGGCGTTCTGCATCGGTGGAAGCGGGTTCTGCGCGTCACCGCCTCCAGCACCTCCGGCGCCGTCACCTCCTTCGCCCAGAACTGGGCCAAGGTGCACGACGGCAACGTATGGACGGCGAGGCGAAGAAGCTGGACAAGTACGCGTCGGCGCTGACGGACCCCCGCAACAAGGTCAACCACCTGGAGCTGATCACCAACGACGGCAAGGCCACTCCTACTTCCAGGCCCTGATGACCGCCAAGGGCGTCACCGGCAACGTCCGCGTCGTACCGTGACCGTGACCGCGACCGAAGTACCCGGCCCGCACCCGACCCGCAGCACCGAGAGATAGCGAGAACACCCCGTGGGAGCCACCTTCTACGTCAGCGCCGACCGCGAGCAGGCCGGACCGTGGACCTTCACCGGCGAACAGCTGAAGGACTGCGTCCGCCGCCACTGGCCGGACGCCACGGTGAGCGGCGCCTTCGAGCACTTCCTGGAGATCCACGCCGAGGTCGAGCCCGGCCGGTGGGCGGAGGTGTCGTACAACCTGCGGCACGGCGCCTTCTCCTTCGAGGACCGGGAACCGCACTCCGCGCCGCTCACCGTCATCTACGCGGCGCTGCACGAACTGGCGCCCGCCGTACCGGTGGTCTGGTGGGTCGACTACGACGCCGAGCTCGAGCCCCTCGACCTGGCCGGCGGCCGGGAGGCGTTCATCGACAGCTTCCCCGCCTAGGGTCCGCCTGGGGTCCGCCTGGAGTCCGCCCGCCCGGGGTCCGTTCTCGACCGCCCGGCCGGTCACCTGAGTTCGCGCTTGAGGATCTTGCCGGTGGCGGTCATCGGCAGGGTCTCGACGATCTCCACGACGCGCGGGTACTTGTGGCCGGCCATCTGCTCCCTGCCCCAGGCGATCAGTTCGTCGGGGGTGGCCCGGGCATCGGGGTTCAGGATGACGTACGCCTTGACCTCCTCGCCGTGGCTCTCGTGGGGCACGCCGACGACCGCGGCCAGGCCGATCGCGGGGTGCGTCATCAACACCTCCTCGATCTCGCGCGGGTACACGTTGAAGCCGCCCCGGATGATCATGTCCTTGGCGCGGTCGACGATGTAGTAGAAGCCGTCCGCGTCCCTGCGGGCCAGGTCGCCGGTGCGGAACCAGCCGTCCCTGATCGCGGCGGCGGTGGCCTCGGGCCGGTTGTGGTAGCCCTTCATGACGGCGTGGCCCTTGACCGCGATCTCGCCGACGGCGCCGGGCTCGGTGACCTCCGACCAGTCGTCATCGATCAACATGAGCTCGACGCCCCAGATCGGCACGCCGATGGAACCGGGGCGCGGCTCGCGCTCCGGGTCGGAGAAGGTCACCACCGGCGAGGTCTCGGAGAGGCCGTAGCCCTCGAGGATCCGGATGCGGAACCGCCCCTCGACCCGGCTGAGGAGCTCCACCGGCATCGGGGCGCCACCGGAGACGCCGATGCGCAGGTTGCGGGCGATCCGGTCCACGTCGACGGCATCGGTGAGGGCGCCCAGCAGACCCCACCACATGGTCGGGACACCGGCGAAGAAGGTGATCTCCTCGGTGTTCATCAGCCGCACGACCTCCTCCGCGTCGAAGCGCGGCACCAGGTGGAGGGTCGCGGCCGTCGAGAAGCCGGTGTGCATCTGGACGGTGGAACCGAAGGTGTGGAACAGCGGCAGGCACAGGACGTGGCTGTCCGTGGCCGGCGTGCTCCGGAACATCCGGTTGCAGGCCAGCACGTTCATCACCGTGTTCACGTGGGAGAGTTCGGCGCCCTTGGGCTGACCGGTGGTGCCCGAGGTGTAGAGGATGACGGCGGTGTCGGTCGCCTCGGTGGCCACCGCGTCGAACACCGGGGACTTCCCGGCCAGCGCCGCGCCCATCGTCTCCGTCCCCTCGATCGGCGAGGGCGCGGCCGGATCGGCGGTGATCAGGAAGAAGTCCTCGCAGGTCCCGACCTCGTCGAACGCCTTCCGGCCCTCCTTGCCGATGGCCAGGCCCGGCGTCCCCTCGGAGCAGAAGTACGCCTTCACCTCGGCGTCGCGCAGATGGTAGGCCACCTCCCGCGACTTGAGCAGGATGTTCAGCGGGACGACGACCCCGCCGGCCTTGAGGATGCCGTAGTAGACGACCGGGAACTGCGGCAGGTTCGGACAACTCAGCGCCACCCGGTCACCGGGTCGGATCCCCCGTTCCACGAGCAGGTTGGCGACCTGGTTCGCGGCGGCGTCGACCTGGGCGTAGGTGAGCCGCGTCGGGCCGAGGACCAACGCGTCACGGTCCGGGTGCGTACGGGCGGAATCCTCGAGCAGGACCGACAGGTTCAGCATGACACCTCCGAAGGTGCGGGTCCGGGCCGAGCGGCGGAGGGCTGCTCGGCCCGGCCCGGGACGGGTGGGACTCCTACGGTTCACACGCGGTTCGGGCGCCGAAGCGGTGGGTGCAGTCGTCGGCACGGCGCACCGCGACATCATCGTCCTCGGAGCGGATCACCGCTACAGGGCCCGCCTTCAACTCTCCTGCCGCGCGCCCACGCGTTCACGCGTCGCCCTTCGAACGGAGGAACCGCGCCGTACGCGGCCACCGTCATTCCGACGGGCCAGGCACGGATGCAGTGGGCGGGATGCCCGGTGTTCAGTGGGGAACGTGCGCCGGCGCCCGACTGATCGTCCGGTACCCGCACGCGGCCCGGTGTGATCCGGGCCTTCCATGGGGGGAATCGCACTCTGGAGACTTCCGATGAGCAAGGAACAGGCCAAGCCCGGCACCGAAGCGTCGACGATGAGCGGCGAGGCGATGAAAGTCCGGCACGGCCGGGTGACCGATCCGGCGTCCCGGGCGGCGCTCTACATGCCCGAGTGGATCGCCAACGAGATGGAGTCGGGCAAGTTCTTCCCGGCCACTCAGGGCGGTCTCGCCGACCCCGTCGCCCCCGACGACGTCCGGAACGACATCCCCCCGATGGACGGGCGGATCGCGAGCGCCAACCGCGCTGACGCCACGCAGCTGGACGAGCCGATGGACCCCGACGGCCGGGAGTGGCGGAGCCACGAGGTCGTCCCGGGCCAGTCCCTGGCCGTCGTGTGGAACTACGCCATGGCCCACAAGACCCGCCGGTGGAACTACTTCATCACGGAGGCGGACTGGGACCCGGCCAAGCCCCTGAGCAGGGCGCAGTTCGAGCCGAAGCCGTTCCACAGCGTGGAACTCACCTGCCAGCCGTACTGGTCCTGCGGCGAGGAGCTCAACCCGCCGATCCCGACCACGCACACCATGGTGCTGCCCACCCGCACGGGGCACCAGGTGCTCCTCGCGGTGTGGGAGGTCGCCGACACCGCCCGGGCCTTCTACCAGGTCATCGACCTGAAGTTCACGGGGACGCCGAAGTAGGCGGGAACAGGCTGATCTGCCCGCCACCTCGAAGCCGGGCACCTCTCCACCGCGCCCCCTGCCCGTCGACGGGCAGGGGGCGCGGCGCTGCCCGTCGGGCCGAGGTCCGGCGAGCGTGGCCCGACGGGCCGTCAGGGCGGCGTGGTGTCAGCCCTGGCAGAGGCCGCGGGTGTAGTCGACGGTCGCGGCGGCCTGCGAGTACTGCCACTGCGGGGCGAGCAGCTGCTGGTCGAGCTGCGCGGCGGCGGCGCGGTTCTCGACGACGTAGCCGAAGTCCTGCAGCCAGGCCGGGTAGAGGTTCTTGGAGCCGATGAAGAAGGCGGATCCGTCGACCGAGACCAGCTTGTGGTGCAGCGCGTAGGGGTGGCCGTCGGCCCAGGTCGGGGTGGCGGCGGCGCGGAAGGGGGCGAGCTGGAGGTTGTGGCACATGGTCGCCTTCGCCTGCGCCGGGTCGCCGAGGCGGGCGGTGAGGCGGGCGGCGAGGGTGTCGCTGATCTCGTTCAGGGACTTGATCTGCGAGTAGCCGCCGCTGCCGACCGTGCCCCGGTTGCCGGGGTCGCTGACCACGATGCGGACCTTGACGCCGTCGGCCATCTTGGCCGCGAGCAGGTCGAAGAGCCGCACATCGTAGCGGGGCAGCGGCGGGCAGGTGCCGGTCACGTCCTGCTGGGAGATGTCGATGCGGCTGCCGGCGCTCGCGATCAGCGTGCGCAGGGCGGCCTCCTCCGGGTTGACGCTCGCGTAGTCGCGGTCGGCGTTGGTGTTGTCGTGCAGGCCGATCGGGCCGCACTTGACGTCGTCGGCGGCGGGCACCGGGTCCGGGCGGTAGGCGGAGGCGGAGTCCTTGTCGCGGATCCCGACGCCCAGGCCGCCGACGGCGATCACCGGCACTCCGCCGGTGGCGGGCACCTGAGCGGCCGACGGGTTGCGGCGCCGCTCCAGGTCGGGGGTGCAGGTGGCGCCGTGGGAGGAGGCGAACCAGGCGGCCGAGAACACCCCGGTGTTGCGGCAGGTCCAGTCCCACAGGGTGTCCAGGTAGGCGCCGGCGGAGGCGGCGGCCGGGCCGTTCAGCGCGAGGTCGACGTCGGTGACCGGGTGGGCGGTGTCGAGGTAGTCGTTCTTCCAGTTGTTGATCCCGCCGGTGATGACGCTCTGCCCGTCCACAACCAGCAGCTTGGAGTGGTTCCAGGAGAACGCGGTCTTGGCGGTGGTCATCGCGGCGACCTCGAGGGTGACCCGGCCGGCCGCGTCACCGAGCTTGGCCACCAGCTCGTCCCGGTACTTCGACGGCAGCGCGGTGATGTTGTACAGCGGCGCGGCCCCGGCGAGGATCCGCACGTGCGGCGCGTTGCCGGCGGCCACCGAGGCCTTGAGGCCGGCCACGATGGCGTCCTGGAACGCGCCGTCCGGGAACGGTGCGAGCGTCGATATGTCGACGGTCCGGGTGGCGCGCGCGATGTTCTCGCGCATGGTGTCGAGCAGCCGGCGGGTGCCGGTGCGCTCGGTGCAGGAGGGGTCGCCCCAGCAGCCGGGGGTCTGCAGCAGCCAGCCGCCCGGGTCGTCGGCCGGCGCGTCGAGCCGGTTGCCCGCCGTGCGCTGCCACACCGTCCCCTCCAGGCCGGGGGACACCTGACGCAACGCCTGTTCCACCGCGTCCAGGTGCGGGGTCGCGTCGGCTTGCGCGGCCGGCACGGGGGCCGACACCGTCGCCGCCGGGGCCGGGACCGGGGCGGGGGCCGGGTCGGCGAACGCGGGGGCGACGGGCAGCGCGCAGGCGGTGGCGACGAGGGCCAGCGCCGATCCGGCGAGACGGCGTCCGGAACGGCGGGACTGGTGATCGAGCACGTACAGGTCCTTCATGAGGGGCCGGGGATGTTCACCCGAGCGACATCGTTGGATTACCCAAGAGTAACCTGATGTGATGTCAGGATCCTGCCAACGTACCGGCGCCACAGCTCGGAGCGGCCGGCCGCCCACGCGGGAACGACCGTGCCCCGGACCGGAGTTGGCCGGCCCGGGGCACGATCGGATTTTTCCGCGGAGATCGGAATTCCCCGGTCGGGACCGGAATCCCCCGGTGGAGGTCGGAGCCCGGTCAGCCGTCGGTCTCAGCGGACGGCAGGTAGGAGCCGGGCACGTCGTTCGGCGCGTGGATCCCGGTCTCGCCCGGGTACGGCGTGGTCCAGTTGTGCGTCTGGTACCAGACCAGGTGCTCCATCTGCGCCGGGTTCGCGTGGTCCGGCACCGCGTTCGGTCCGGTCAGCCGCTGCTGCGACCTCCAGGCCTCCCACTGGGCCGCGACGGCCTGCTCCGCCGCCGGCGGCGCGGTCGTGGCGGGCACCGCCGCCGCGCGGAGGTCCTGCGCCCCGGGCACGTCGACGCCGCACGGAGGCGGTGTCTTCAGGCCGTCGGTCAGCGAGGTCCGGTTGGGCACCGCCGTGTACGGCGTGTAGTCCGGTGTGCGGGTGAAGGCCGTGGCCATCGGGCTGGCTGCGCTGTCCTTCTGGTTCATCGGGTGGATCCCGAGGATCTGCTCGATGGTGCGGACCATGGTGATCTGCGTGTAGTAGCGGCTGTCGACGGCCCCGTGCTGCGCCCACGGGCTGATGATCTGGATCGGCGCGCGGTGCCCGTCCACGTGGTCGAGGCCCGCCTGGGAGTCGTCCTCGACGACGAAGACCGCCGAGTCCTTCCAGTACTCGCTGTGCGAGATCTCGTCGACGATCTTCCCGGTCGCCAGGTCGTTGTCGGCGACCTGCGCGGCCGGGCCGGCCGGACCGCCGGTGTGGTCGCTGGACAGCCACAGCATGTTGAGGTCGGCCGGGCCGTTCTGCTCGAAGTCCTGCTTCCAGATCTGGTACCGGTACAGGTCCGGCACGCTGGTGTCGAACTTGGGGAAGCCGGGCACCGACACGCTGTTGAGCGACGGGATCGGCGACGACGAGTTCAGCGTGTACGCGCTGCCCTGGCCGCTCCCGTCCATGGACTTGGCGTCGCAGTACAGGTTCTGCCAGCTCGCGTCGGCCGGCTTGGTCAGGAACTGGTGGAACTCCCCGAAGTCGCGCACCGTCCGGCCCGCCGCCTGCGCGCCCGTCCACAGGAAGCCCGTCCGCTGGTGGCCCAGCGCGTCGTCCTCGGTGTCGTAACTGCGCTCGTACTCGCCCGCCGAGGACTCGGTGTACTCCGGATTGTCTGCCTGCATCAGCCAGTTGTGGCCCTCGGCGGAGTTCGTGCCGATGTCGTAGGTGTTGTCGTAGAGCCCGAACTGCTCGGCCAGCGCGTGCTGGTTCGGCGTCACGTTCACGCCGAACTGGGCCAGCTTCGGATCGCCGTTGGCCTTCGCCACGTCGCCGAAGAGCTGGTCGTAGGTCCGGTTCTCCTTGACGATCAGGAAGACGTGCTTGATCGGCGAGGGATCGCCGATCCGGTTCGGGACCGGCACCGCCTTCGCCTTGTGGCCGTTCGCCGTCCTGACCGCGCCGTCGGTCCAGCCGTTCTGCCGGAAGACGTCGGCGGTCCGGGAGCGGATCTCCCGGTCGCCGGGCAGGGTGAACTGGGTCAGGCTGGAGGTGGTGTCGTGGGTCTTGTGCGCGCCGGTGCTGTCTGGCCGCCGCGCGTCGATGCCACGGGTGTTGGAGACGACCACCTTCGAGCCGACCGTGGCGACCTCCGCCGGGAAGTAGTCCGTCGGCAGCAGGCCGACGTAGCCGACCGGCTCCTGCGCGCCGCTGAAGCGGTAGACGGCCACCGCGTTGGCGCGGCCCAGGGTGACCAGCAGCCGCCCGTCGTCGGTGAGCGTCACCGCGGTCGGCTCGTAGCCCACCGAGGCCTCCGGCCACGGCTTGGTCGAGACGGTCTGGACGACCCTGCCGTGCGCGGTGTCGATCACCGACACCTCGTCGCTTCCGGTGTCGGTGACGAACAGGACGCCGTTCTTGGCGTACACCGCCGTCGGGTGCAGGCCGACGGCGACGGACCGGACGGCGGCGGCCGGGTCCGCGAGGTCGATCACGCTGACGGTGCCGGTGGTCGTGGCACCGGTCGCCGGATCGGCCGGCACCTGCGTGCCGTAGGAGTTGAGCGTGTCGTCGTCGGCCGTGGCCGCGCGCCCGCCCTCGTTGGCCACGTACAGCTGGTGGCCGACCCGCGCGATGCCGCGCGGGGCGTTGCCCACCGTCCAGCTGTGCCGGATCGCGCCGCTCGCCGCGTCGATGGCGACCACCCGGTTCTGCCCGTTGACCGCCGCGTACACCGTCGAGCCGTCGGCCGAGAAGACCGCCCCCGACGCCAGCGCGTGCTGGTCGCCCTCGGCCGGGATCGGCACAGCCGCCGGGGCGGCCAGGGTTCCGTCGGCGTTCACGGAGAACCTGGTGTAGCCGTCGAGCCGGCCCAGCCACAGCTGCTTGCCGTCCGGCGAGTACACCGGGGACTCCTGGCCGACCGCACCGCTGGGGATGTGCAGTTCGTCCACCGCGGCGGTGCCGACGCGCTGCCGAACCTTCCCGGTCTTCAGGTCCACCACGACCAGCGCCGCGTCGCCGTCCGCGACCGAGGCCGCCAGGTGACCGCCGTCCGGGCTGATCGCGGACCCCATCAGCTTGCCGTCGTCGACCACCGACCGGCTGCCGTACGGGGCGAGGTACTGGTCGCTGGAAATGACCTGGCCGTCGGCGTTGACCTGGCCGACCTGGTCCGTGCCGAACTGATGGGTGGTCGCGAAAGCCGTGCCCGTGGCCACGGCCACCGCCGTGACGCAGGCCGTGACGAGTGTGGCGCGGCGGCCCGCACGGCGGCCGCGAAGGACGAAGTGCTCCTTCTGGGAACGTCGACGACGCGTTACCTGCATGGCGTCAGCCCTTCCTTGGGTTCGGTGAGTTCGGTGAATTCGGTGCGATCGGCGGGTTCGTCGGGTTCGGTGAGTTCGTTCAGGTGGAGAGCAGGTCGACCTGGCCGTCGAACTGCCACAGCGGATTCGGCGCGTCCCCGGACGGGGTCCGCACCAGGAAGTAGCCGTTCACGTCCTTGGGCCCGTCACCGTCGGCCATCAGCCGCCCGTCCGAAGCCACGTCGAGCTGGTAGATCGCCGTCCCTGGCGCGTCCGTACCGGGCAGGTGCCAGGTGACGACACAGCGCCAGTCGTTGCCCGGCCCCTCCGGGTCGACCTGGCCGCCGCTGCGGTCGCACGCCGCCGTGACCCGCAGCTGCTCCTCCGTGACGGCCGGGCGGTGCAGTTGCTCGGTCTGCAGCCGGTACAGGTGCGCGAACACGGTGGCCACCGACCGCTGCACCTTCGCCTGCGAGATCCCCGAGCCCGTCGAGGGCGTGGCCGCGGCGACCGCCCCGAAGGTCAGCGCGAGCAGCCCGGCCAGCGGCAGCACTCCGAAGGCGAGCGCGCGGCGCCCCACGCCGTCCTCGCTGCCGGTGGTGAAGTCCCGCCGTACGAACAGCAGGTAGGCCGCCCCGGTCGCCACCGCGGCCCAGACCAGGCTGACCGCGACGGCGACCAGCAGCTCGTCGAGCCGTACGGGGCCGGCGAACAGCCCGTTCCAGGACACGAAGGCGTAGCCGGGCAGTGCCAGGCGCAGCGCCACCGGCAGCGGCAGCATCTGCGCGAGCTGCATCGCGACCGCCGCCACCGCGGGGACGAGCAGCCCCATCGGCGAGCGCCCCAGCAGTACGGAGCCGAGCAGCCCGAGCGCGGCCAGCGCCAGCGTGGGCGCCAGCGCGCACCCCCACGCCAGCAGCACGCTCCCGGCCGCGTCCGCCGGCGACAGCGGGTGCCCGTCGACGCCGACCAGCGGACCGTTCCCGACCGCCGCCAGGCCGCCGACCGTGCCCGAGGCCACCAACCCGGCCACCAGCAGCACGATGACGGTGGTGCTCGCCAGCGCCTTCGCCGCGAAGATCCGACGCGGCGAGCGGACCGTCACCAGCAGGTGCCGCCAGGTCCCGAGCCGGTCCTCGGCCGCGAACACGTCGCCCGCCACCACCGAGGTCAGCAGCGGCAGCGCCCACGAACCCGAGAACCCCAGCACGACCAGCGGGCCGGCCCAGCCCGTGGCGTGCATCCAGCGGCCGAACAGCGTGTCGGACGGCAGCGTCCCCTGCTGCGCCACCGCAGCCACGAACAGCCCCGGCCCGATCCAACAGGCCAGCATGAGCAACCGGATCCGCCACTGCGAGACCAGCTTCACCAGCTCGAAGCGGTACACGCGGCGCACCGGCACCCGGCTCGCGTCGGGTACGGCACCGACGCCCACGACGGCCGTGCTCATGGCTTCCCCTCCTCCTGCCGCCCGGTCAGGGCGAGGTACGCGGCCTCCAACGGCGGCACCACGGGAGCGACCTCGCGCACCCGCACCCCGGCGCGCACCAGCGCGGCCACCAACTCCTCGACGGCCGGGCCCGACGCGCGCACCACCAGCGCCCCGGCCCCGCCCGACGTCCCGCCCCGCGACCCGGCCTCCGTCACCGCCCGCACCCCCGCGACCCCGGCGGCCACCCGGCGCGCGGCCCCGGGATCGGAGGTGAGCAGGCGGTGGTCCGACGCGCGGCTCTGCGCCACCAGCCCGCCCAGCGGGCCGGAGTAGCGGACCCGCCCGGTCCCGAGGATCGTGACCTCGTCGCACAGCGCCTCGAGGTCGTCCATGCGGTGACCGGACAGCACGACGGTCACCCCGTCGTCCGCGAGGCGCCGCAGCGCTGTGTGCACATGCTGCTTGCCCGCCGGGTCCAGGCCGTTGGACGGCTCGTCGAGCACCAGCAGCCGCGGATCCGTGAGCAGCGCCGCCGCCAGCCCGAGCCGCTGCCGCATCCCCAGCGAGAACCCGCGCACCCGGTCGTCGGCGACCTCCGTCAGCCCGACCTCGGCCAGCACCTCGTCGATCCGCCCCGCCTCCGTGCCCGGCCCGCGCAGCGCGGCCAGCGCGGCCAGGTTCCTGCGCGCGGTCAGCGACGGGTACAGCCCGGGCCCGTCCACGAACCCGGCCACCCCGGGCGGCGCTGCCGACACCCGCCCGACCGGCCGGCCCAGCACCTCCAACTCGCCGCCGTCGGCGACGGCCAGCCCGAGCAGCAGCCCGAGCAGCGTCGTCTTCCCCGCGCCGTTCGGCCCGGCCAGCCCGTGGATCCGGCCGGACGCCAGCTCCAGGCCGACCCCGTCGAGCGCCACGACGTCACCGAAGCACTTCGTCAAAGCTCGTGCGCGTACGGCCAGTTGAGTTTCGTTCATAGCCCCTTCTCGCAGTTCCCCAGGGAACGTAGGGCCATGACGGGGCACAGTCAGGAGCGGGCGCTTGAACACCGGTGGAACATCCGGCAGGTACGCCGTGGAGGCCACCGGTGGAGAACGGCCGGGCGCGGCCCGGCCCTCGACGCGGCTCAGTCCTCCCCGGGCCGCCCGCGTTGCGTCTACCCCTCCTCCGCGCCCAACCCTATGGTGAGTGCATGGTTATGGCACCAGCCGAGGACGTCGGGCCGTTCGGCGACGGCGCGTGCGCCGGGAACCGGATTGCTGAGGCCGACCGCGGGATCGAGCGCTACCTGGACCGGCTCTGCCCGCCCGCCCCCGGCGGACTGGCCGTGTGGCTCCCGGACGGGCACGGCGGCGGTCTGTCGGCCGACACCGCGCACGCCCTCGACCGCCGCCTGCACCAGGCCCTCGCCGAGCCCGTGCGGCACATGGTGGACGCGGGCGGGCAACGGTGGCGTCCCACCCTGCTGATGCGGATCGTCGACCTGCTCGGCGGCGACGGCGACCGCTTCGGCGTCCTCGCGGCCGCCCTGGAACTCGCCCACACCGGCTCCCTGGTCGTCGACGACATCCAGGACGGATCGACGATGCGCCGCGCCAAACCGGCCGCACACGCGGTGTACGGCCTGCCCGCCGCCCTGAACGCGGGCACCTGCGCCTACTTCGCCTTCGACCGGGCCATCGGCCTGTGCGCCGCCGACGACCCGGCGCTGCAGGGCCGGATGCGCGAAGCCCTGCTCGCGGCCCTGCGGGCGGCCCATGCCGGACAGGCCCTCGACATCCAGGGCCACCACCACGAGCTGGACCGGGCCCTGGCCGCCGGCGACAACGGCCCGCTGCTGGAGCTGGTGCTCGCCACCCACCGGCTGAAGTCCGGTGCCCTGGTGGGGGCGTGCTGCCAGATCGCCGCGATCGCCGCCGACGCCGGCCCGGCCCTGAACCGGGCACTGCTGGACTGGGGGTCCGCGATCGGCACCGCCTACCAGATCGCCGACGACGTCGCCGACCTGCGCGGCGTCACGGGCGAGGACGGCACCCTCACGAAGCACGTCGCCGAGGACCTGCGCAACGCCAAGGTGACCCTGCCCCTGGCCCACGCCGTCACCCTGCTCCCCCGCCCCACCGCCGAGGCCCTGTGGACCACGATCCGCGACGGTGACGCGGCCGAGGCCGACATGCACGAAGCCCGCCACACCCTGCTGGCGTGCGGCGCCGTCGATGCGAGCGAACGCGACGCCGACCGGCTGTGCGCCGACGCCTGGCGGGCACTCGAACCCCTGCTGCCACCCGGCCCGGACACCGCCCGCCTCCACGCCATCGGCCGCGGCGCCGTACACGCCCGCCGGATCGCCTGACCCGGCTCCTGCTGCCACCCGTACGGACGTGGGGCGCCTGTGAGAACGTCAGGACGTTCCGGAATCCGCGGTCAGCGCCGTCAAAAGGGGTGCCAGGAAGCGCTGTTCGAGCCTGCCCGGTGGCAGCCGCTCGGGTTCGACGTAGCTCTGCGCCAGGCCGCCCTCGCGGATCGCGATCAGCAGGCGGGCGACTTCGTCGGGGTCCGCGGTGAGGGTACGTCCGGCCCGGGCCAGGTGGTCGGTGAGGGCACGGGCCAGTTGGGCGCGCAGCCGGGCGTCGTGCTGGGCAAGCACCCAGGCGGCCTGGGGGTCGCGGATGGCGTGCAGGGTGAACTCGGTGGTGACCAGGTACCAGTCGCGTTCGGCCGGTTCGACCTCGCAGAGGACGTCGACCAGGGCCTGCACGGTGAGGTCCTCGGTGGTGATGGAGTCGACCAGTTCGGTCATCCGCCGGACGATCCGGTCGCTGTGCGCGTCGAACAGCGCGAGGAACAGTTCCTCCTTGCTGCTGAAGTTGGAGTAGAACGCGCCTCGGGTGTAGCCGGCCCGCTCACAGATCTGCTCGATGGTGGCGGCGCGGAAGCCGTGCGCGGCGAAGGTCTCCAGTGCGGCCTGGAGCAGCGCCGCACGGGTGCGCGGGCGTCGCTTGGTCTCACCCTTGGGCATCGGTGGCGTCCCGGTTCGGTCGGATGGCGGCCGGTCGGATCCAGTGGTTCCGGCAGATCTGTCGGTTCCTTGAGATCTGTCGGCTTCATCGGATCCATTGGCGTATCGGATACATCATTGTATCTTCTGGGCCATGAGCACCCCACCGCCTTCCGGCGCGGGCACCCCGCTGCCCGCCGCGCTCGCCGCCGCCGTCGGACCGCTGCCCGCCGGAGTCACCCTGCCGCTGCCGCCGAGCTTCGATTCGGTGGCGGACGAGCGCCGCTACCGCAAGGAACAACTTGCCGCCGGCTTCCGGCTGTTCGGCCGGTTCGGCTTCTCCGAGGGGGTGGCCGGGCACATCACCGTGCGCGACCCGGAGCACCCCGACCGCTTCTGGGTGAACCCGTTCGGGATGCCCTTCGGCATGATCAAGGCCTCGGACCTGATCCTCGTCGACCACGAGGGCACCCTGCTGCACGGCAACCGGCCGGTGAACCGCGCCGCGTTCGTGATCCACTCCCAGGTGCACGCGGCCCGCCCGGACGCGATCGCGGCCGCCCATGCGCACTCGCTGCACGGGAAGGCCTTCTCCAGCCTCGGCATCACGCTCGACCCGCTCACCCAGGACGCCTGCGCGTTCTTCGAGGACCACGGGCTGTACAGCGACTACCGCGGCGTGGTGAACGAGGTCGACGAGGGCAAGCGGATCGCGGCCGCGCTCGGCGCACACAAGGCGGTGATCCTGCAGAACCACGGACTGCTGACGGTCGGCCGGTCGGTCGCCGAGGCGGTCTGGTGGTTCGTCACGATGGAACGCTCCTGCCAGGCCCAGCTGCTCGCCATGGCGGCCGGGACGCCCAAGCACATCGACCGGGAGACGGCGCTGATCACCCGCGGGCAGATCGGCAGCCACCTGGCCGGCTGGTTCCAGGCGCAGCCGCTCTTCGAGCAGATCGGCGCGACCGACCCGGACCTGGTCGACTGACCCCGCCTCGCCCCCTGTCTCCCATCCCCCGAACCCGTCTCCCCTCCCCCGAACCGCCGGCTGCCGGAAGGACGCTACGAGTGAGCAAGGAACCACGGATCGCGGTCTTCGGCGCCGGCAGCATCGGCTGCCACCTCGGGGGCATGCTGGCCGGCGCGGCGGACGTCACGCTGATCGGCCGGCCGGCCGCGATGGCCGCCGTCGAACGGGACGGGCTGACGCTGACCGGCCCCGGCCACGCACGGCGGGAGGTGCGCGAGCTGACCGTCGCCACCGACGCGGCCGCCGCCGCGACGGCGGACTACGTGCTGGTGACCGTCAAGTCCGCCGACACCCGCGCGGCGGCGCGCGAGCTGGCCGGGCGGCTGGCAGCCCACGCGGTCGTGATCAGCTTCCAGAACGGCCTGCACAACCCCGAGGAGCTGCGGGAGGAGCTGCCGGGCCACCGGGTGCTCGCCGGGATGGTCCCGTACAACGTGCTGCGCAGCGGTCCGGCCGCCGTCCACCAGGGCAGCGGGGGTGCGCTCATGGTCGAGGACGCCCCGGCGGCCCACCGGTTCGCGGCGGCGGCCCGGGCCGGCGGGCTGAGTCTGGCGCTGCGCGCGGACATGCCCGCCGTGCAGGCCACGAAGCTGGTGATGAACCTGAACAACGCGGTGAACGCCCTGTCCGGACTGCCGCTGCGCGAGGAGCTCGGCGCCCGGGCGTACCGCGACTGCCTGGCCCGGTGCCAGCGGGAGGCGCTCGCCGCGTTCCGGGCGGCGGGGATCACGCCCGCCCCGCTCGGCCCGGTACCACCGCGCTGGATGCCCCGGGTGCTCGGGCTGCCCGACGCGCTCTTCCGGCGGGTGGCCGCCGCCAGTCTGCGGATCGACGCCCGGGCCCGCTCGTCCATGTGGGAGGACCTGCAGCGCGGCCGTCCGACCGAGATCGATTCACTGCAGGGCGAGGTGATCGCGCTCGCCGCGCGGAACGGCCTGGCGGCACCGGCCAACGCCCGGCTGGCCGCGCTGGTCCGCGAGGCCGAGCGGGCCGGTCCGGGTGGCGCGCGGCGGTGGTCGGGCCCGGAACTGCTGGCGGCACTCGGCCCGGGGGATGCTTGACAAGCTCAACCTTTCAGGCCTAGCGTCGCCACCGTTATTTCATGCGATGAACCATTGGGCGCGCAAGCCCTCCCAAGGCGCCGCGAGGCCCGCACTCCCCGGAGACACGTTCATGACCCCGCACGACCACAGCACGGCCGTCAGCGCCGAGACCGCCCGCTTCGTCGCCGCCGTCCGGCACGCCGACCCGTCGCTCCCGGTGCCCAGCTGCCCCGGCTGGACCCTCGCCGACCTCGTCCGCCACGCCGGCAGCGTGCAGCGCTGGTTCACCGTCCTGCTCCGGCAGCGGATCCAGGAGCCGCCGCGCAGCCGCGACGTCGACCTGCAGCTGCCCGAACGGGCGGAGGACTACCCGGCCTGGCTGGCCGAGGCCGCCGAGCAGGCCGCCCAGGCGTTCGCCGAGACCGACCTCGACGCGCCGATGTGGGCCTGGGGCGCCGACCAGCACGCCCGCTTCTGGGTCCGCCGGATGCTGTTCGAGACCCTCGTCCACCGCGTCGACGCCGAACTCGCGCTCGGCCTCACGCCGGACATCGACCCGGCCCTCGCCGCCGACGGCGTGGCCGAGTTCCTCACCAACCTGCCCTTCGCCGCGATCTTCGCGCCCAAGACCGCCGAGCTGCGCGCCGACGACCGGACCATCCGCTTCGCCCGCACCGACGGCGAGGGCGACTGGCTGGTCCGGCTGCGCCCCGACGGCTTCGCCCTCGCCCCGGAGGCCGCGGACCCGGCCACCGCGGACGCCACCGTCCGGGCCACCGCCGCCGACCTGCTGCTCATGCTCTACGGCCGGCTCGACCGCAGCGCCGACCGCGTCGACGTGTCCGGCGACGACGCGCTGCTGGCCCACTGGTTCGCCAACTCCGCCTTCTGACACCCACGAAAGCACCCCGGTCGGCCAACGCGGCGTCCGCCGAACAGGCGACGCGTGCCTCGCGACGGCCGACAGTGGACGCTGACGTGCTAGGCGGCGAGGCGTGACCGGACCCGGTTTTTCCGGGTCCGGTCCCACGGACGTCGGGTGGATCAGGCCGTCGCGGCGAGGGTGCCGTCGAAGGTGGCGGCCGCGAGGCCGAAGGACAGGGTCATCCCGATGCCCGAGGTGACCGAGATGGCGCGGACTCCCGGTGCCAGGTCGCGCACCAGCAGGGGGCCGCGGGGGCTGCTGGCGTAGACGCCCTGCCAGCGTTCGAGGATCCGCAGGCGTTCCACGCCCAGGATCCGGGCGACCGCGCCGGTCAGCAGTTCGTGGGTGTGCTCGTCGATGAACGGCGGGGTGGTGGCGTCGTAGTGGTGCGAGTCGCCGAGCAGCACCGTGCCGTCCGGGAGGCGGGCGAACATCACGTTGGCACCGATCTCGAGCAGTTCGGCGCTGTGCCCCTGGACCTCCTCCCGCAGCCGGGCGGCGGACGGGCGGGTGGTGAAGGCGTCGTAGCGGAGCATCGACGTGGCCGTCAGCACCGCGGAGTCGGTGCGGAAGCCGGCCGGGGCGGCGGCCCGCGCCATGGTGAGGCGGCAGCGCTGGATCTCGTGGTCCTCGGCGATGTCGGGGAAAAGGTAGTCCAGGTCGTGGCCGACGCAGATCAGGATCCGGTCGCCGTGGACCGGGCCGCGTGTGGTGTGGACCGTCCCCGGTTCGACGCCGGTGACGGCGGTGCCCCACAGGACACGGCCGCGCGGCTGTTCGGCCACCCAGCGGGCCAGGCCGGGCGCCGCCTCGCGCGGGTTCACCCGCAGGTCGGCGGGCAGGAGCGCGCCGCCGGCCAGGTCGTCGGCGTCGCCGTCCGCGCGCCCGAGCAGCGACGCCGTCTGTGCGGCGGTGCGCAGTTCGACGGCGTCGCCGCCGCGCTCGGCGCGCAGTTCCTCCAGCACGGCCGCCTCGGTCACCGACCGGGCCACCACCAGGGTGCCGGCCTCCGCGGCCCAGATCCCGGCGGCCTCGGCGGCGCGCAGCCAGCCGGGCCGGGAGCGCTGGGCGAGGGCGAGCAGTTCGCCGTCCTGGGCGCTGATGCAGCAGTGGCCGAAGTTGCGGACCGAGGCGCCGACGGGCTGCCGGTCGCGGTCGACGACGGTGACGGACAGCCCGCTGCTCAGTGCCTCGAAGGCGTGGGCGAGGCCGATGATGCCGGCGCCGACGATGACCACGTCGCTGCGGCCGGGTGTGCCGGGCGTGCGCGGACGGGAGGCGGCGGAGGCGGGTGTGGGTGCGGTGCTGCTGCTCATGGCTCCAGATTCCGGGCTCGGCGACCTCAACGTCAAGAGGTGTCTATACAAGTTACCGTCCGTTCATCCGGTCGACGAACACCGGAGGGGAACGGTTGTCCTGGGAAACGACCAGGTGGGCCCGCCTTGAGAAGTCCCGCCGTCGAGTGTCATAGTCAACTTGTGAAGACAAGTGAGGACCCCCCTCTCCACCAACGACTCGGCGCCGAGTTCCAGCGCCGCATCGAGTCCGGCGAGTGGCCCGAGGGCCGACCGGTGCCCAGCGAGTCGCAGCTCTGTGCCGAGTTCGGCACCTCCCGCGGCCCGGTCCGCCAAGCCCTCGCCATGCTGCGCCACGAGGGCAGCCTGACCGGCGGACGCGGGAAGCCGCCCGTCGCCCGCCGCACGGCGCCCTCCCAGCCGTTCGGCACCTTCCTGTCCTTCACCCAGTGGGCCCGCAGCATCGGCCGCGAGCCCGGGCAGACGACCGTCGAGGTGGCCCGCCGCCGGGCGTCCCCGGGGGCGGCGGCCCGACTCGGCCTCGCCGAGGGCGCGCCGGTCGTCGAACTCGTCCGACTGCGGCTGCTGGACGACGTCCCGGCCATGCTGGAGCGCTCCACCTTCGTCCACGAGGTCGGCCGCATCCTCTTCGACTTCGACCCGGACACCGGGTCCGTCTACGAGGAACTGCTGCGCCGCGACGTCGATCTGCACCACGCCCGGCACACCATCGACGCCGTCGCCGCCGAGCCGCACGACGCCGAACTCCTCCGGGTCGCCGTCGGCGACCCGCTGCTGCGCGTGCGGCGGCTCACGACGTCGAGCCGGGGCGTGCCACTGGAGGACGCCGACGACCGCTACCTGCCCGCCATGGCCACCTTCACCATCGAGAACACCATCGAAGGCCGTACCGTCATCGGCCGCTACCGCACCGAAGAGGACTGACACCGTGATCGAGCTCGCCGCCCTGGACATGGCCGGTACCACCATCAACGAGGCCGGTGCCGTCTACCGGGCGCTGCGCACCGCCGTCGAACGGACCGGCGTGGCCGTCGCCGAGGCCGACCTGCAGACCTGGATGGGCACCGACAAGCGCGAGGCCATCGCCGCCCTGGTCCGTCTCGGCGGTGGCACCCCGACCCCCGAGCTCGTCGAGGACGGCTACGCGGCCTTCGCGGCGTTCCTGCGCGAGGCCTACCGGGCCACTCCCCCGCAGGCCATCCCCGGCGTCGAGGCCACCCTGGCCGAGCTGCGCCGACGCGGCATCAAGGTGGCCCTGACCACCGGCTTCAGCGACGACGTGGCGTACCCGCTGCTGGAGTCGCTCGGCTGGTCGGTCGGCGAGGGCGGCAACCTCGACGCGGTCGTCACCTCGGACGAGGTCCCGCGCGGGCGCCCGGCGCCGCACATGATCCACCGGGCGATGGAGAAGACCGGGGTCATCGACACCCGCCGGGTGCTGGCCGCCGGCGACACCGTCGTGGACGTCGAGGCCGGCGCCAACGCCGGGGCCGGCGTGGTCATCGGCGTGCTGACCGGGGAGCTCACCCGCGGCGACTTCGAGGGACACCCGCACACCTACGTGCTGGACAGCGTCGCCGACATCCCCTCGCTCCCCGAGGCCCGGCCCACGGCCTGACCCCACCGTCACGACCACCGTACGAGCCGCCGGGGGCACCTCCGCCCCGGCGGCTCGTACGCGCTTCCGCCGGCCCGGGCCCGGCCGTGGTGCTACGCCTGCAGCAGCGCCTGGTAGGCGTGCAGCGGCGCGTCGTCGTCCAGCGGGGCGACCGCGGCGACGTAGCCGTCCGGGCGGACCATGATCCGGCCGCCGTTCGGCAGACCGTAGCGGTCGGCCGTGGGGCCGTCGGGGTCCTGGAACACGGCGTCGTAACCCATCGCGGCGGTGTCGGCGGCACCGACCAGCAGTTGACGCACCGTCACGCCGCTCACCGGTGCGGGTGCCGAGCCGTTGACCGCCACGGTGAGCAGTACGTGCTCGTGCGCTTCGGCGAGCGCCGCGCGCAGCTCCGGGCCGGCCGCGGGGAGGTGGTCACCGGCGTGCAGTTCGCCGCCGCCCCGGCCCCGGACCACGATCGGGCTCTTCCGGTACGCGACCGCGGTCTCCTCGGTGCGGTCGGCCATCGCCTGGCGGACCGGGGCGAGGCCGGTGAGCAGGTGCATCCCCTTGTTGCGCAGCTTCTGCGCGATCGGGTTGGCGAGGGTGGCGACCCGGGTGAGCGTGCCGGCGAACTGGATCACCTGGGCTCCGACCGGGTGGCGCTCCGCGTGGTAGCTGTCCAGCAGGGCCGGGCCGGCCTGGCCGGTGCTGACGAGGGCGAGCTTCCAGGCGAGGTTGTGGGCGTCCTGGATGCCGGTGTTCATGCCCTGGCCGCCGGCCGGGCTGTGCACGTGCGCCGCGTCGCCGGCCAGCAGGACCCGGCCGACCCGGTAATCGGGCACCTGGGCGTGGTGCACTTCGAAGACGGTGAGCCAGCGGGAGTCGCGGATGCGGATCGGGCGCTCGGCGCGCTCGTCCACCACTTGCTGCAGCCACTCCTGGGTGGCGGTGCGCTGCTCGTCCGTGGGGATGTTCGCGATCAGTCGCAGCCGGTCGCCCTCCATGGGGAAGACCAGCAGCGGGCCGTCGTGCGGCGAGAAGAAGGTGTACATGCTGTGCGGGTCGAGGTCGTGGTCGGCGTTCACGTCGCCCATCAGGAACTTCTCGCCCTTGAACTTCCCGGCCAGGGCGCTGCCGACCAGTTTGCGTGCCTGGCTGTGCCCGCCGTCGGCGCCCACCAGCCAGCCGGTGCCGGCCGTCTCCTGGCGCCCGTCGGCGTGCTCCAGCACCACCTGGACACCGTGCTCGTCCTGCGTGAGACCGGTCAGGGTCACCTCGCGCTCGACGGTGACGCCGTGCTCGGCGAGCGCCTTGGTGAGGATGCGCTCGGTCTCGGTCTGCGCGATGGTCACCGAGTACGGGAACGGGCTGTCCACCAGGTCGAGTGCGATCCGGGCGACCACCTCGCCGTCCGCGTGCATCTCCATCCCGGTGGTCCGGACGCCGGCCCGGATCAGCTCGTCCACCAGGCCCAGCCGCTCGAACATCTCCAGGCTGCGGGCGTGCACGATGATGGCGCGCGATTCCGTGGTGGGCTCCGCCAGCCGGTCCACGATCCGCACCGGCACCCTCCGCCTGGCCAGCTCCAACGCAGCGGTCAGCCCCACCGGGCCCGCACCTACGACGATGATCGGGTCGCTCATCAGTAGTCCTCACGTTCGTGCCGACGGCGGATGGACCGGACGGATCGTCAGCCGCGTTGCCTGTCAGCTTGATCGGCGGGAAGCTTATCGATCACCCGTGCGATTTCCACCCCATTTCCACGTACCCGTCGGGGAACGCCACGCGGCGATCCGTTCCGCGGTCTCGGACGCCAGGCCTTACGGATCGCTGACACCGTCCCGTCGCGACGGCCCGGCGGGCAGATCGCCCGGTAGCGTCCCAGGTCATGAGGATTCTGGTCACCGGCGGCGCCGGGTTCATCGGTTCGACGGTCGTGCGCGCCCTGGTCGCCACGGGCCACGAGGTCCGGGTGCTGGACGCACTGCTGCCCGCCGTCCACCCTTCGGGGTCGGCTCCCGGCCTGCCGGCCGGCGTCGACTTCCGGCACGGCGACGTACGGGACGCGGCAGCGGTGGAGCGCGCCCTGGCCGGGGTGGACGCGGTCTGCCACCAGGCGGCGATGGTCGGTCTCGGGCTCGACCTCGACGACGCACCCGCGTACGCCGGCTGCAACGACCTCGGCACGGCGGTGCTCCTGTCCGCGATGGCGCGCGCGGGAGTGCGGAACCTGGTCCTGGCCGGATCGATGGTGGTCTACGGCGAGGGCCGGTACGCGTGTCCGGAGCACGGGACCGTGGCGCCCGGTCCACGGCGCCCGGAGGATCTCGACGCGGGCCGGTTCGAGCCGCCGTGCCCGGCGTGCGGGGCCCCGCTCCGGCCGGGCCTGGTGGCGGAGGACGCACCGGGTGATCCCCGTAACGTGTACGCCGCGACCAAGCTCGCCCAGGAGCACCTGGCCGCCGCCTGGGCCCGCGCCTGCGGCGGATCCGTCCGGACGCTGCGCTACCACAACGTCTACGGCCCGGGCATGCCGCGCGACACCCCGTACGCCGGGGTGGCCTCGCTGTTCCGCTCCGCGCTCGCCCGTGGCGAGGCTCCCCGGGTGTTCGAGGACGGCGGCCAGCGCCGGGACTTCGTCCACGTCGACGACGTCGCGGCGGCGAACCTCGCCGCCCTGGAGGACGTCCGCGGCGGGCTGCCGGGCCGCGCCCGGGCGTACAACGTGGGCAGTGGGGAGGTGCGCACCATCGGCGAGATGGCCGAGGCGCTGGCCGACGCCCACGGCGGACCGGCGCCGGTGGTGACCGGCGAGTACCGGCTCGGGGACGTCCGGCACATCACCGCCGACTCCTCCCGGCTTCGGGCGGAGCTGGGTTGGCGAGCCCGGGTGCCGTTCCGTGCGGGGATGTCCGAGTTCGCCGCCGCGGCCCTGCGGACCTGACTACCCGGGCGCCGCCGGGAGCGCGATCTCGAAGCAGCAGCCTCCGGCGACGTTGTGCACCCGGGCCCGGCCGGAGTGGGCCTCGACGATGCCGCGGACGATGGCCAGGCCGAGCCCGGCCCCGCTGTCCCCGCCCTCTCCGGGATCGCGCCGTGGCGTCCGGGCGGCGCTGCCGCGCCAGCCGGTCTCGAACACGCGGGAGAGGTCCTGTTCCGGGATTCCTCCGCAGCCGTCGGTGACCGAGAGGACGACCTCGTCCACCTCCCGGCGGGCCGAGACCGCCACGACGCCGTCCTCGGGCGTCGAGCGAATCGCGTTGACGAGGAGGTTGCCCAGCACCCGGGTGATCTCGCGGCTGTCCACCTCGACCGGCTCGGCGGCGACCTGACGGCCCTCCAGCCGGACGCCGCGCCGGCGGGCCAGGGGGTGGGCGCCGGCCAGTGCGTCGTCGACCAGGTCGTAGACGGACACCCGGGACACCGACAGGGACAGCGCCCCGGCCTGGATGCGGGAGAGTTCGAAGAGGTCGTCGACCATCCCGGTGAGCCGCTCCACCTCGGTACGAATCCGCGTGAGGTACTGCTCCGGCTCGTCGGCCACTCCGTCCTCCAGGGCTTCGGCCATGGCGCGCAGCCCGGCGAGCGGGGTACGCAGGTCGTGGGAGATCCAGGCGATCAGCTCGCGCCGCGAGGCGTCCAGCGCCCGTGCCCGGGCCCGGGACTCGGCGAGCCGGGCGCTGGTGGCGGCGAGTTCCTCGCTGAGCTGGGCCAGTTCGAGCCCGAGCGGGTGGTCCGGCGCGGTGAAGCCGGCGTCGCTCCCGACCGTGCGGGCGGCCGCCGTCAGAGCGCGGCTGCCCGCCACCACCTGGCGTCCGAGCAGCGCGGCCGTGAGCAGCGAGACCACGGACGCCATGCCGAGGACGGTTATCACCACCCCGAGGTCGTGCCCGGACAGGAACATCGCCTGGGCGACGGCGAACGTCCCGGAGGTGACGGCGAGGACGGTGACGACGGCCACGCAGAAGAGCGAGAGCGCCACCGAGCGCCGGCGCAGCAGCCGCACGGCCAGCCAGCCGAGCAGGCCGGCGCCGGTGGCGCCCAGCCCCGCGAACAGGGCGATCAGCAGCAGGTCCTTCACGCCGGGCCGTCCGTCTCGTCAGCCTTGTCCGTCTTGTTCGCCTTGTCGGCCATGGGGTCGTAGCGGTATCCGACGCCCCAGACCGTGGTGATCAGTGTCGGTGCGGCGGGATCGTCCTCGACCTTCTCGCGCAGCCGGCGGACGTGGACGGTGACGGTGGACAGGTCGCCGAAGTCCCAGCCCCAGACCCGCTGCATCAGCTCCTGCCGGGTGAAGACCGTCCGGGGGTTCCGGAGGAGGAAGGCGAGCAGGTCGAACTCCCGCAGGGTGAGCAGGAGTTCACGCCCCCTGCGGTCGGCTCGGCGGGCCCGCGGGTCGAGCGTGATGTCCCCGGACACCATCCGCACGGGAGACGGCGCCGGGGAAGCCCCGGCGCGGGAGCGGCGCAGCACGGACTGGACGCGCAGGACGAGTTCCCGCGGGCTGAAGGGCTTGGTGACGTAGTCGTCGGCGCCCAGTTCCAGGCCGAGGATGCGGTCGGCCTCGTCGCCCTTGGCAGTGAGCATGATCACCGGGAGGTCGGCGCCATCCTCGGTCGCGCGCAGCCTGCGCAGGATCTCCAGCCCGTCGATCCCGGGGAGCATGAGGTCCAGGACCAGGAGGTCGGGCCGGTGGGCGCGGGCCAGGTCCAGGCCTCGGTCGCCGTCGCAGGCCCGGTCGACGTGGTGGCCGGCCCGGGTGAGGTAGCCGGCGACGACCTCGCCCACGGTGAGGTCGTCGTCGATCACCAGGATGCGGGCGGGGTCCGGTGGGCCGGCGGAGGCGGGGCTGTCGTTCACGTCGCCGAGGATACGAGGCGTGGCCGCCGTGGGGTGCCCCACCCTGGTCGACGTTCGTGTTCCGTAAGATCGCGGCTCCGGCCGCACGCCGGTCCCTCCGCCGGCGAGCTGACGTAGGACTTCCGTAAGGGCGCGGTTCGGCCGCCACCGACCCACCCGCCCCTAGCGTGGCCGACGTGACCTCTCCGACTCCCCCGTTGCCGGGTGCCGATGCGACCTCTCCGACTCCCCCGTCGCCGGGTGCCGATCTGATCCTGCCGTGCCTGGACGAGGCCGAGGCCCTGCCCTGGGTGCTGCGGCGCGTCCCCCCGGGCTGGCGGGCGATCGTCGTCGACAACGGCTCCCGCGACGGCTCGGCCGAGCTGGCGCGCTCGCTGGGCGCGACCGTCGTCGAGGAACCGCGACGCGGCTTCGGCGCCGCGTGCCACGCCGGGCTGCTCGCCGCCACCGCCGAGCTCGTCTGCTTCATGGACTGCGACGGCTCGCTGGATCCCGCCCAGCTGCCGCGGGTCGCCGCTCCCGTCCTCGCCGGCTCCGCGGACCTGGTGCTGGGCCGACGCCGCCCCGCGACTGCCGGGGCGTGGCCGCCGCACGCCCGCCTGGCCAACGCGTTCCTGGCGCGCCGGCTGCGGGCGAGGACGGGAGCGCCGCTGCACGACCTCGGGCCGATGCGGGCCGCCCGCCGTGACCGGCTGCTGGCCCTGGGCCTGGGCGACCGCCGCTCCGGCTACCCCCTGGAAATGGTGCTCGCCGCGTCGGCAGCCGGGATGCGGATCGCCGAGACGCCCGTCGACTACCTGCCCCGCGCGGGTCGCTCCAAGGTCACCGGAACCGTGCGCGGCACCCGGCAGGCCGTCCGCGACATGCGGGCCGTCCTGGCCGCACCGGCCCCGACCCTGATGGTGATCGCCAAATCGCCGGTCCCGGGCCGGGTCAAGACCCGCCTCACCCCGCCCTGCACACCCGAGCAGGCGGCGGCGCTGGCCGAGGCCGCCCTCACCGACACTCTCACCGCCCTCTCCCGGATTCCGGCCGGACAGCGGCTGCTCGTCCTGGACGGCGCCGTCGGCGCCTGGCTCCCACCCGGCTGGCAGGTCGTGCCGCAGGCGGACGGCGGACTGGACGCCCGGCTCGCGGCGGCCTTCGCGGCGGCCGCCGGCCTCGCCCAGGACGCGCCCGCCCTGCTGGTCGGCATGGACACCCCGCAGCTGGACGCCGCCCTCCTCGCCGAGTCCCTGTCACCCGCCCGGCGAACCGGCGTCGACGCCTGGTACGGCCCGGCCGGCGACGGCGGGTTCTGGGCGCTCGGGCTGGCCAGGCCCACCGACCGGCTGGCCCGGCGGCTGCTCCTGGGCGTGCCGATGTCCACGCCGGACACCGGACGGGCCCTGCTCGACCGGCTGGCGGCGGAGGACCTGACGATCAGCCACCTCCCGGTGGTCACCGACGTGGACACCATCCGGGATGCGCGTCACGTCGCCGCCGAGGCTCCGGACGGCAGGTTCGCGGCCTGCCTCCGATCGATCGGGACCGCCCGGGAGGTGGCGGAGTGACCGTCGCGTCGGAGGCATGGGTGGACGACCCGTTCGCCGAGGCCGTCCGCGCCGGCCGGGGCCCGTTGTGGCTGCGGGGCGAGGACGGCCTCCGGATCCCGCTCGACGTCGAACGCTGGTGCGCACCGGCCGCCGGAGCGGATCACGGGCTGCTGCTGCGCTGCACCCGGCTGGCCGCGCCGGTGGTGGACCTCGGCTGCGGCCCCGGCCGCCTGGTCGCGGCCCTGCTGGGTCTGGGCGTGCCGGCGCTGGGTGTCGACGTCACCGGAGCCGCGGTGGCCCGGACCAGGAGCCTCGGCGGGCCGGCCCTGCGCCGGTCGGTGTTCGACCGGCTTCCCGCGGAGGGCCGCTGGGGTGGCGCGCTGCTCGCCGACGGCAACCTCGGCATCGGCGGCGACCCGGGGCTGCTGCTCGGCCGCAGCGCCGAGATCCTCGCTCCGGGTGCCGTACTCCTGGTCGAGGTGGAGCCGGCGGAGGTCGACGAACGGATCACCGTTCGGGTCGAGGGCGCCGACGGGCGGGTCGGGCCGCCGTTCGCCTGGGCCCGCTGTGGTGCGACGGCCACCGCCCGGCGCGCCGACCGGGCCGGGCTCGTCGAGACCGAGCGCTGGTCCTCGCACGGCCGGCACTTCCTCGCCTTCCGGAAGGCGGCCCGTCCCGGCTGACGAGGCGTACTTCCGTCACTCCTCGGCGCCCACCGCCACGGCCGCCCGTCCCGTGCGGCGCCGGCGCAGCAGCGGGACCAGGAGGACGACGCACAGCGCCGTTCCGTACGAGAGCTGCTGCGCCTCCTGGCCTCCCGTCAGGTAGAGCGCCTGCCCCGCGGCCGGGACGGCCAGCCACTCCCAGCGGCCGTCGAGTGCGGCCATGGCGACCACGAGCAGCCCGTACCACGGGTAGGAGGGCGCGACGAGCAGCAGCGCCGTGCCCGTCACCAGCAGCGCCCCGGCCCACGGCCGGCTCGGGTCGCCCCGGCGCAGGACCTCGACCACCACCACCGTGAGGACCACGGCCGCCGCCCAGGGCAGGAGGCGGTCGGGCAGCACCAGCCGCAGCAGTCCGAACCGGTCGATGTGCCCCTGCTCGTAGCCCTCCTCCCGCAGGTAGCCCGGCAGGTAGCCCAGGACGGAGGTGCCCGAGGCCACCACGTACGGCAGGTAGGACAGCGCGAAGGCACCGAGCGCGGATCCGAGGAGCAGGACGTCGTTGCGGGTCGGACGCCGGGCGAGCAGACCCGACAACGCACCCGGGAGGGCGAGGGCCGGCAGCAGCTTGGCCGCGACCGCGCCGCCCAGGAGGAGCCCGCCCCGGACGGCTCGGCCCCGCACCTCTCGGGCCCGCACCGCGCAGCCCAGCCCGGCGACCGTGAGCAGCACACCGAGCGTGTCCACGTGCGCGTCGTTGACGGCCCACACCGTCACGCCCGGGAACCACCCCCACAGCGCGGCCCGCCACTTCTCCCGGCCCACCGTCAGCAGGAGTCCGGTGGTCGCCACCGCCAGTACCGCCCCGCCGGCCTGTACCCCGCGGATCCCGCCGCCGAACGGGTGCACCGCGACGAACCACGCCTGCGCCACCGGCGGGTAGACGGTGTGCACGGCCGGCCGGTTGATCCGGGTGCAGTCCCCTGCCGTGGTGAGTCGCTCGTCCCAGCCCGCGCACCCGTCTCCCACCGGGAAGAGTCCCGGATCGCGCAACCGCGCCAGCGCCGGATCGTCCGGGGTGTGGGCGTACGGCGAGATCCCGGCCGCCTGCACCCGGCCGTCCCAGACGTAACGGTAGGCGTCGTCGCTGGTGCGCGGCGGGGCGAGCAGCCCGACGGCGGCCACGGCGGCGGAGCCGGCCAGGACCAGCGGCACGACCTGCCCGCCGGGCACCTCGCGCAGCAGCAGCACCGCGACGACGAAGAGGGCGACGTCGAGGACGTACCAGCCGGGGAGCGGGAGGGCACCGGCGCGGGCGACGGTCAGCGCGAGGGCGGTCGCCAGGGCGGCGAGAGCGAGGAGGCAGGGCAGGACGGTACGGGAGGTCACGCCGCCCACCCTCCCACCGGCCCGCCTCCCCGGCCCCGCCGGCGAGGCCGCCGTTCGGAATCCGTAAGCACGTCGGAGCTCCGGCGGGACGTGCCGAGGCGCTTCGATGGGCGGATGGCAACCGAACCCGCCGACTCCGGCGCTCCCGCCCCCCGCCGCCGCCACGACCCGCCGCTGCCCGCTCCCCCGGCGTTCCTGCGTCGCGGGCCGTTCCGGCAGGGGGCTTTCACCTCAGCCCTGCACGAGCCGCGGACCGTGGTCGTCATCGGCCGCTGGCTGGGCGCGGCCCTCCTGGTCTGCTTTCTGACCGGCCTGACCAGCCATCTGCTCCAGGACCCGCCCGGCTGGCTCGCACCGCACCTGCCCGCACGGCCGGTGAACGGCTACCGGGTCACCCAGGGCCTGCACGTGATCAGCGGCCTGGCCGCGATCCCGCTGGCCGGCGCGAAGCTCTGGGCGGTCTACCCCCGGCTGTTCGAGTGGCCGCCGGCGCGCAGCGTGCTGCACGCCCTGGAGCGGCTCGGCATCGCACTCCTCGTGGCGGCCGTCCTGCTGGAGCTGTTCACCGGCCTGCTGAACACCCTTCAGTGGTACCCGTGGCCGTTCCCGTTCCGGCAGACCCACTTCTGGCTGGGCTGGCTGGCCACCGGCGGACTGCTGGTCCACCTGGCCGTCAAGGCGCCGCTCATCGGCGCGCACTGGTGGCGCCGGGCCGCTCCGGTCCTGGCGCAGCGCCGCGCGTTCCTCACGACGACCACCGCCGCCGTCGGTGCCGTCACCCTCGTCACCGCGGGACAGAGCGTGCCCTGGCTGCGCGCCGTGGACCTGCTGGCCCCGCGCCGCCCCGACCTCGGCCCCCAGGGCCTACCGGTGAACCGCACCGCCGCCCAGGCCGGAACGGTCACGGTGCCCGCCGACTGGCAGCTCCGGGTGGACGGGCCGCGGCCGTACCAGCTCACCCTCCCCGAACTCGCCGAACTCCCGCAGCACTCGGTCGAGTTGCCCATCTCCTGCGTGGAGGGCTGGAGCGCCGTGGCCCGGTGGACCGGGGTCCGGCTCTCCGAACTGGTGCGGCGGGCCGGAGCCCCGCCCGGCTCGGCGGTACGGGTCACCTCGCTGGAGGCCGAGGGGCCGTACCGGGTGATGGAGATGCCCGCACCGTACGTCGACGATCCGCTCAGCCTGCTCGCCCTGCGGGTCAACGGCGACGTCCTGGCAGCGGACCACGGATTCCCCGCCCGCGTCATCGCGCCGAACCGGCCCGGCGTCCTGCAGACCAAGTGGGTCACGCGCATCGAGGTGATCGCATGACCGCCGGGCGCCGGGCTCTGCTCCTGGCCGCCGGCCTCGCCGTGATCGGCTACGGCCTGTACGGGCTGCTCGGCGACCCGTACATCACCGACCCGGTGGAGGTCCTGGTCTGGGCGTTCGGCGGGCTGGTGATCCACGACGGGCTGTGGGTGCCGCTGGTGTGCCTGCTCGGCTCGTCCCTGGTGCGCGGGCTCGTGCTGCGCGGCTGGCTGGTCGTCGCGGCGGCCGTCACCGCCGTCGGCCTGCCGGCCGTCCTGCGCGCCGACGACGACCACGGCAACCCGTCGGTGCTGCCACTGCCCTACCTGCGCAACTGGCTGCTGGTGCTGGCCGCCACCGCCGGTGTCGCGCTGCTGGTCGCGCTCGCCGGACGGTGGCGGCACCGGGACCGGGCCGCCGGGCGCCGGAACCGGGCCGTCAGACACCGGGACCGGGCCGTCAGGCGCCGGTCACCCCGGGAAGACCCGTCGTGAGACCGTCCAGGGCGTGACCGCACGGGCACTCGCGCACCGCCGGCAGCCGCTCCAGTGCCTTGAACAGCACGGTGCGCAGCCGGTCCACGTTGCGGGCGAAGACCTTCAGCACCTCGGCGTGGGTGACGCCCTCCCCGCTCTCCACCCCCGCGTCGAGGTCCGTGACCAGGGCCACCGAGGTGTAGCAGAGCCCGAGTTCACGGGCCAGCACCGCCTCGGGGTGGCCGGTCATGCCGACCACCGACCAGCCGTTGGCGGTGAACCAGCGGGATTCGGCGCGGGTGGAGAACCGCGGCCCCTCGATCACCACCAGGGTGCCGCCGTCCACCGGCTCCCAGGCCGCGTCGTGGGCCGCGTCCATCGCCGCGTGCCGCCCGACCGGGCAGTACGGGTCGGCCATCGACACGTGCACCACCCCGGGGACGGTGCCGTCCGGCAGCGGCAGCCCGTCGTAGAAGGTCTGCACCCGCCCCGACGTCCGGTCGACGAACTGGTCCGGCACCAGCAGCGTGCCCGGCCCGTACTCCGGCCGCAGCCCGCCCACCGCACACGGCGCCAGCACCTGCCGCACGCCCAGACTGTGCAGCGCCCACAGGTTGGCCCGGTAGTTGATGCGGTGCGGCGGCAGCCCGTGGCCGCGCCCGTGCCGGGGCAGGAACGCGACCCGGCGCCCGGCCACCTCCCCCACGAACAGCGCGTCGCTCGGCGCCCCGTACGGGGTGTCCACCCGCACCTCGGTCACGTCGTCCAGCAGCGCGTACAGCCCGGAGCCACCGATCACGCCCACCTCGGCGCTCGGCAGGACGTCCTGGTCGACCGTCATCGCAGTCCACCTCTCTTCTCGGGAACAAGCTCCCGGCAACTGTAGGAACGGACGGCGACGGAACCGGCGCGCCGGGCCTTACGAATCGTGAACGTCCCCACGCCGTGCCCGCGACACGCTGGCACGCCGGTTCACGCTCTCTGGTGGAGAGGCGGGCGCGCTGATCAACGACGCCCGCCGCACCCGGTCACCCGGCCCGAGGGGCCACGGCCCCGGGCGGGCCGCCCACGCGGGACCCCGGGAGGGAGCCCCGCGTGCGGCTTCGGTACCGGTCGGGTCGCGGTCAGTTGCCGCCGTGGATCAGACGCAGCGAGAAGCTGTCGTCAGTGGGCAGGGACGGCGTGCGGATCTGCGTCACCCCGGTCGCAGCGTCGTAGTACCAGCCCGAGCCGGCCGCGTCGAGTGCGGCCGCCGAGTCGAGCCGGGGCAGCGGGCCGTCGTCGGTGACCACCAGGCGCGGGGCGGGGCGGCCGTGCACGGTGAAGCGGTAGCCCCGCTCGGCCGGCTTGCCGGCGTAACTGCCCTCGCTGGCACCGACGTCGACGGTGGTGACGGCCCGGTTGGTGTGCACGTCGACCTGCTGGGTGGCCGAGGACCCGGCGATGAACTGCCGGGTGACGCCGTCGTCCTCGTACAGGGTGTAGGAGGAGTCGCCGTTCGCCTGCGGGTAGAGGTCGTAGTCGAGTTCGGAGCGGTCCCGGTTCTCCCAGGAGAGTGTGCCCTTGGGCCACATCGGCACGATCGCACCGCCGCGGACGAACAGCGGCAGGGTGTCGAGCGAGGCGGAGTAGCCGTTGACGGTGGTCGGGCCCTGGTAGGTGCGACCGGTCCAGTAGTCGGTCCAGGTGCCCTCGGGCAGGTAGATGCCGTCGCGCACGCTGGTGTCCGAGTAGACCGGTGCGACCAGGAAGTCGGGCCCGGCCAGGAACTCGTACTTCGCGTTCGGCCCGAGGGCGTCGGTGTCGTGCGGGTACTCCAGGGCGAGCGGGCGGACCGCGCCGATGCCGGTGCGGGTGGCCTCCGCGGACAGGCCGTACATGTACGGCAGCAGCCGCTCCTTGAGCTGCAGGTACTTGCGGTTGATCGAGGTGTACGGCTCGCCGTCCAGCCAGGGCTGCTGGTCGCGCTGCTGCTTGCCCGTCATGTCCTTCGCCCAGCCGTCCATGGTCATGATCGCCGGGAGGAAGGCCTTCCACTGCAGGTCGCGGGTGTACATCTTCGGGTCGCGGCGGAAGATCGAGCCGACGTCGCCGGTGTCGTAGGCGATGCCGGACATGGTGGCGCCGGCGTAGGTCGGGATCTGCCAGCGGATGTAGTCCCAGGACAGGCTCTGGTCGCCGCTCCACAGCACGCCGCAGCGCTGCGCGCCGGCCCAGGAGACCGGCAGCCAGACGAAGCCGCGGGCGTCGCTGCTGTCCTCGATGCCGGCCTTGGCCTGGTCGCAGGCGTTCAGCGCGAAGTCGTAGCCGTTGCCGACCCAGGCCACGTCGAGCTTGCGCACCCGGACGCCGGCCTTCACCTCGGCGGCCTGGTCGGGCAGGCCGTTCTGGGTCCAGAGGCCGAGCTGGGCGTGGTCCTTGCGCAGACCCTGGCCGGTCTGCGCGAGGTTCTCGTAGCCGCAGCCGTAGCCGTCGTTGACCAGCATCCAGCCCAGCGGCATCTGCTGCTGGACGTAGCCGTCGGCGACCTTCAGCGCGTCCAGGGTGTGGCGCTCGCCGCGGTTGGCGTTGTGCAGGTAGCAGTCGGAGTCGCCGGGCTCCAGGCCGTAGACGGGAGGCATGAAGGGCTTGCCGACCAGGGCGGTGTACCGGCCGATCACCGACTTGACGTCACCGGTGAAGTAGTAGGCGTCCAGGCGGCGTTCCTGCTGTCCCGTACGGACGGGCGAGCCGAAGTCGTAGATCCCGGGCGCGAAGGTGTTCCGGAGGACGCCGTAGCCGGCGGTGGAGACGTAGAACGGCTGGGAGTTGTTGTAGCCGCCCTCGTTCCAGTCGAAGCTGTTGGCGACGTGGATGGTCTGGTCGCGGTGCGAGAAGGAGCCGTTCTGCTCGCCGCCGCCGAAGAACTGCTCGTCGGCGCCGCGCACCAGGCTCTGCCGCAGTCCGCTGGTGCTCCAGCGCAGCGGGGCGTCCTCCTGCCACAGGGCGGTGCGGTCGTCGGCCTTGTACAGGCCGAACCGCAGGGGGTGCTTGTAGACCCGCAGCACCAGGCCCTTGGAGCGGATGCCGTAGTACGCGCCGGCGTCGAAGGTGCTGGTGTCGCGCTGGGGCTCGGGCTGCGTGCGGATGATCGTGCTGCCCGCCGGGTCGGTGAGGACGCCGTCCGGGGCAGCGCGCAGGCGCAGCTGGTCGTCGGCGAGGAAGTCGACCTTGGCCTTCAGCGTGCCGGCGGAGACGTCGTAGCTGCCCTGGGAGCCGCTGAAGGAGGTCAGGTCGCCCGCGTCGGCGGTCTGCGGCAGGTAGGCCGTGCCGGTGTACGAGCCGCCGTGGACGTCGTAGGGGACGACCAGGACGCGGTAGCTGCCCGAGGCCTTCGGGATCACCGTAGCCTCCGGGTCGGCGGTGCCCGCGCTGCCGGCCACCTGTTTGCCGGCGGCGTCGTAGATGTAGAGGTCGAAGTCGTCGGTGGGGTTCTGCCAGCGGACGGAGACCGGGACGCCGCCCTCCGGGTTGTCGTCCCAGTAGCCGGCCGGCACGTTCACGGTCAGGTCGAAGTGGTCGCAGACCGCGCCGCCCGGATCCTGCGCGGCCGGCGGGCAGGAGGCGGGGTCGCCGAGGGTGCCCTTGGCGTACTGCGGGCTCTGCCAGGTGACGCTCTGGTGGCCCTGGTCGAGGACGGCGGAGCCGGGGGTCGCGGCCCGGGCGGGCAGGGCGGGCCCGGCGAGGGCGGTGATGCTGCTCAGGGCCACGGCGAGGGCGGCCCGGCGGAATCGGGGTCGGCGGAGTCGGAGCCGGGTCCGGGTCCGGTGGGGTTCGGGTCGTCGTAAGCGCACGGTGGTGCCTCCGGTCGAGAGCTGGGTGGCTGGCGGGCGAGGAGCAGCAGGCGGCGCCGGGGCGGGGCGGGTCCGGGGCGCGTTCTCAGCCGTGGTGGTCGCGCAGGACGACGGAGCGGGTGAGGTGGCGCGGCCGGTCCGGGTCGCAGCCGCGCGCGTCGGCGACCGCGACGGCCAGCCGCTGGGCCCGGACCAGGTCGGCCAGCGGGTCCAGGTCCGTCGCGGCGTCGCCGGACCCGGCGACGAGCAGGCCGCCGGCCCGGGCGATGTCCTCGGTGAGCCCGGCGGGCAGCGGGCCGAAGGCCCAGGCGACCCGGCCGGGCGCGGCGATGGCGATCGGCCCGTGCCGGTACTCCATGGCCGGGTACGCCTCGGTCCAGGCCCCGGCCGCCTCGCGCAGCTTCAGCCCGGCCTCCAGCGCCAGCCCGTACGTCCAGCCCCGGCCGAGGAAGGTGAACTGCTCGGCGCCGCTCACTGCGGCGGGCAGCGGCTTCGCGACGGCCCGTTCGGCGTCGCGCACCGCCCGGGCGAGCGGGCGCACTCCCGCCGCGAGCGCGCCGTCGGCCTCCAACTGGGCCCGGAGCAGGGCCAGTACGGTGGTCGCGAAGCGGGTCTGCACGACCGAGCGCTCGTCGGCGAAGTCCAGCACGGCGACGGTGTCGGCCAGTGCCATGACCGGCGTGCCCGGATCGGCGGTGAGGGCGCCGGTGGGCACCCCCGCCGTGCGGGCGCGGGCGAGCAGGTCCAGTACCTCGGTGGTGGTGCCGGAGCGGGAGATGGCGAGCACCCGGTCGTAGCCGCGCCCGTGGGGGAACTCCGAGGCGGCGAAGGCGTCCGTCTCGCCGTGGCCGCCGCTCTCGCGCAGCGCCGCGTAGGCCTGGGCCATGAACCAGGAGGTGCCGCACCCGGTGACGGCGACCCGCTCGCCGCGGCGGGGCAGGACGTCGGCGTACCGGGGCAGGGACGCGGCGGCGCGGCGCCAGCACGCGGGCTGGGAGGCGATCTCGGCGGCGGTGTGGGAGGTCATGCGGCGGCTCCTTCGGATGGGGGTGGCCGTACGGGTCGACCGGGCGGCAGCCGCCGCTACTTGACCGATCCGGCGGTCAGTCCGGAGACCACCCGGCGCTCGATGAGGGCGAACAGCACCACGACCGGCACGATGGCGACGACCGAGCCGGCGAAGAGGTAGTTCCACTCCACGGTGTAGTTGCCGATGAAGCTGTTGATCCCGACGGTGAGGGGCTGGCGCTCGGGCGCCGTGGACAGGGTCAGGCCCATCACGAACTCGTTCCAGGCCGCGATGAAGGTGAAGACCAGCGCGGTGACCACGCCGGGCATGGCCAGCGGCAGGACCACCCGGCACAGTGCCCCGAGCCGGCCGAGCCCGTCGATCATGGCGGCCTCCTCCAGCTCGACCGGGATCGAGCCGATGTAGGCGGTGAGGATCCAGACGGCGAAGGCCAGGTTGAAGGCGGAGTTGCAGAGGATCAGCGTCCAGACCGAGTTGAGCATGTCCAGCCGGTAGAACTCGCGGTACAGGCCCACCAGCAGCGAGGTCGGCTGGAACATCTGGGTGACCAGGACCAGCAGCAGGAAGAGCCGGCGCCCCCGGTAGCGGACGCGCGCGGTGTGGTACGCGGCGGGCAGCGCGACCAGCAGCACCAGCAGGGTGGAGCCGCCGGCGACCAGCAGGGTGACCCGCAGGTTGGCACCGAGCGTGGAGTCGCGCCACACGTCGACGAAGTTGGACCAGGCGAAGTGCCGCGGCAGGTAGCTCGCGTCGCGCAGTTCGTCGGCCGGGCGCAGCGCCGTGACGGCCATCTCCAGGTACGGCAGCAGGAACACCGCGGCCAGCAGCCAGGCCAGTGCGGCGACCACCAGGGTGCGCGGGCGGATGCCCCGCCCGGTCCGGTGCCTCGTCACCTGCCTCGTCACCTCTCCTCCCGGCTCGTCCATCGGCTGACCTTGAGGAAGACCAGGACCATGACCACGACCAGGGCGAAGTTGACCACCGACATGGCCGCGGACTCGCCGATGTCGGAGCTCTTCAGCTGGTACATGAACACCGTGGTGGTGGCCGTGTCGCTGCTCGGGCCGCCCTGGGTCATGCCCCAGATGACGGGGAAGGAGTTGAAGACGTTGATCAGGTTGATCACCAGGCCGACCAGGAAGGCCGGGCGCAGCAGCGGCAGGGTGATCCTCAGGTAGGTCTGCCACCGGGAGGCGCCGTCCACCCGCGCCGCCTCGTACAGCTCGCCGGGGACGGTCTGCAGGCCGGCGAGCAGGGTGTAGGTGGTGAACGGCAGCGAGACGAAGACCGCGACGGCCACCATCCAGGGCCAGGCCGTCGCGGGATCGCCGAGCCAGTCGCGGGGCCCGTCGACGAGGCCGAGGTCCGTCATCGCGGTGTTGAGCACGCCGGCGGTCCGGTCGAGCATCCACCGGAATCCGATGGCGGTCATCAGGACGGACGCGGCCCAGGGCGCGATCAGGGCCCAGCGGGCGAACCTGCGGCCGGGGAAACGCTGGTCGAACAGCTGGGCCAGGCCGAGCGAGAGCACCATCGTCAGACCGACCACGGCGACGGTCCAGAGCACGGTGGAGAGCAGCACGTGGCCGAGGTCGGCCTCGTCGAAGAGCTTGCGGTACTTGTCCAACCCGGCCGAGCCGCGGACGAAGCCGCTGGTGCTGACGCGCAGGAACGAGGTGCGGACCATCTCGTACACGGGCCACAGGACGACGAGGACGATCAGCAGGAGGGCCGGGGCGATCCACGGCAGCGGTCCGAGTCCGCCGGGGCGGCGCGGGCGGGCGGGCGCGCGCCGGCGAGGCCTGGCCGCCTGCGGCGCACGGGAGTTGAGGGTCACTGCGGGTGCCTTTCGCGGGGCACGACGACGACGGCCGACTGGGGGCGTGGCTGCCCTGTGGGCATGACTGCGCTGGGGGCGTGGCTGCGCTGGGGGCGTGGCGTGGCTACTTGTTGGCGACGGCGTCCTGGGCCTTCTTCTGCAGGTCGCCGAGTACCTTGGCCGGGTCGCCGGCCACGGCGCTGCCGACGGACTTCTTCAGCTCGGCCGAGACCGCGTCCCAACTGGTGTCGCCGAGCGGGTAGAAGGAGGCGTGCGGCAGCAGGGCGAAGAACGGTTCGAGGTCCTTGTGCTTCCCGCCGGCGGTCATGTCCTGGAGGGCGTCCTGGGTGACCGGCATCAGGTTGTAGGTCTCGTAGAACCGGAGCGTGTTGTCCTTGGTGTAGACGAAGTCGAGGAAGGTGCGGATCTGGTCGCGGTGCCCGTTCTTCTTGAAGGCCATCATCCAGTCGGCCACGCCGAGGGTGGACGGGAGCGGGCCGGCCTTGCCGGGGACGGGCGCGACGCCGTAGTCGACCTTGCCGTCCCGGGCCATCGTGATCAGCGAGGGGTGCCCGTTGAGCATGGCGGCCTTGCCGGCGGCGAAGTCGGCGAACGCGGTCTTGCGGTCGGTGGTGGCCGGGTTGGCGTAGGTCAGGCCCGGGTCGACGAGGTTGGCCCTGAGCCAGCGGAAGGTGTCGACGTTGGCCTGGCTGTCGATGGTGTAGGTGCCGTCCTTGCCGGTGGGGCCGCCGCCGTTCCCGAGCTCCCAGAGCATGCTCTCGCCCTGGGCCTCCTCCGGGCCGAGCGGCAGCGCGTACGGGGTGACCCCGGGCACCTTGGCCTTGATGAGCTGGGCGTCCGCGCGCACCTCCTCCCAGGTGGTGGGCGGCTGGGTGAGGCCGGCCTGCTGGAAGACCTCCTTGTTGTAGAAGAAGGCGCGGGCCGAGGAGACGAACGGGATGCCGTACTGCACGCCGTTGACGCGGCCGGCCTGGGCGAGGCTGTCGATGAAGTCGGCGCGGGTGTCGGCGGACAGCACGTCCTCGGCCTTGTAGAGGAGGTCGTCGGCGACCTTGTCGGCGTAGCCGCCGGTCTGCAGGACGTCCGGGACGTTGCCGCTCTGGATCATCGTCTTGACCTGCTTGTCGATGTCGTTCCAGTTGACCACCTGGACGTCGACCGTGATGTCGGGATGGGCCGCCGTGAAGGCGGAGGTGACGCCCTTCCAGTAGGCCTTCGAGCTGTTGGCGTCCTTGTCGCCGTAGTCGGCGGCGACCAGTCTGAGCGTCACCTTTCGGCCGGAGCCGGACCCGCCGTCGTCGCTCCCGCTGCCACCGCCGCTGCTGCAGGCCGTAAGGGTGAGTGCACCGAGGGCGCACACCGTGGCGAGGGCCAGCACAGGTTTGTTCACCGCAGTTACCGCCTTCGTACGCGCTTGATTCGCTGATCCAAGTTGCTTGAAGAAAGCTGGTTTTGAGCAGTTCCGAAAGAGCTTCCTGCCTCTGACAGTTCATGTCAACGGGTGGTGCACCAGAAAGCCCGGCCGGGGCGGCCCGGCCGGGCTTTCCAGTGGGTACGGTTCGGCGGGATTCAGACGCGCAGGACCCGCACTCCGCAGGCGGCCACCGCCGTCTCCTGCGCCGTGGTGGCCTCGCCGTCGGTGACGAGGTCGTCGACCTCGGCGAGCGGACAGATCCTCGCGAAGGTGACCCGGCCGATCTTGGTGCTGTCCGCCAGGACGACCGACCGCGCGCTGCTGCGCAGGAACGCCCGGTCCGTCTGGGCCTCCATCTCGTCGTGCGTGGTGCAGCCCTCCTGGGCGGTCAGGCCGTCCACCCCGATGAAGGCGATGTCCAGGTGGTACTGGGCGAGCATCCGGTCGGCGGCCGGCCCCACCAGCTCGTAGCTCGTGGTCCGGGCCAGGCCGCCCACCACCACCAGGCGGATGTCCGGCCGGACGATGAGGTCGGCCGCGATGTTGACGGCGTTGGTGACGATGGTGATCCCGCCGCGCTCCGCCAGCACCCGGGCCAGCTCGCTCGTCGTCGTGCCGCCCGTCAAGCCCACCACCGCGCCGTCCGGCACCAGCCGGTCGGCCGCCAGGGCGATCCGCCGCTTCTCCGCCTGGCGCTTCCCGTGCTTGTGCCGCAGCGGCAGTTCGAGGTTGACGGCCCCGGTCACGGCGCCGCCGCGGGTGCGGTGCAGCAGCCCCTGGTCGTGCAACTCCTGCAGGTCGCGCCGGACGGTGGCCGGGGACACCCGGAGGAGCCCGGCCAGCCCGTGCACGTCGGCGCTGCCCGCCTCGGTGATGTGCGCGAGTATCCGGGCGGTTCGGTCAGCTTTGAGCATGGCGGAAGTCTAGTGCCGCCCTCACGGTCGCCGGTTCCGCGCAGAACTGCTCACCGGCTACCGGACGGCCGCCGTGACGGCACACGCCTTCGGGCCTCCCCAGTCGACCGGTTCACCTCCAGCGTCCGGTCCACCACGTTCCTCCCGCTCGGCCGGGCCGGGCTCCCGCTCCCGGCTGAAGTCCTCGGCGCCGGACCGTACTTCGCGGATCCGGTCCACCCTGGCCTGCGCCGCCCGCTTCGGCTGAAGTGAACACTTCACCACGCCCGGTGATCGTGTTAGCGTCCGTCGGATGTCGAGGATTCTGGTCACCGATCTGGACGGCACCTTGCTCGGCGGCGGAACCGACGACCGGCGCCGATTACGGGAGGTCCTGGCCCGCCACCCCGAGGTGACGGTGGTCTTCGCCACGGGCCGCGGCGCGGCCTCGGTCCGCGAGGTCCTGCGCGACGCTCTGGTGCCGCCGCCCCGGTGGATCATCGCGGACGTCGGCGCGACCGTCCTCGACGGCACCGACCTGTCCACCGTGGAGCCGCTGCAGGAGCAGATGCGCACCGGCTGGCCGGGCGCGGAGCGGGTACGCGCCGCGCTGGCCCGCTTCCGCACGCTCGACTACCAGCACGAGGTGGCGCAGGACGGCCGCTGCTCGTTCCACCTGCCGCCGCAGGGGCTGACGGGCGAGCTGACCGCGGCGGTGGAGTCACTGGGCTGCGCCTGGGTGTACTCCGGGGACCGCTACTTCGACGTCCTGCCACCGGGTGTCTCCAAGGGCAGCGCGCTGCGGGCCCTGGCGGACAAGCTGGCCTGGCCGGCGGAGTCGATCCTGGTGGCCGGCGACTCGCTCAACGACCTGTCACTGTTCCGGCAGGGTACCCACGGGGTGATCGTCGCCGGTGCCGAACCCGCCCTGAGCGCCGCGGTCGGCGCCGACCCGCTCGTCCACCGGGCGCACCGGCGCGGTGCGGGCGGCATCCTGGCGGCACTGCTCGCGCTCGGCTGGGTGACACCCGCCGCCCGCCGCACCGGGCGCCGGCACTCCCTCGTGGTGGGCTACCACCGCCCGCCCCCGTCTCCGCGCCGGACGGACCCGCGCCGGACGGACCCGGCCGCCCGGCCGACGGCCAGCCCCAACGGCATCCTCCCGACCTTGACCAGTGCCTTCACCGACGGGCTGCCGGGCACCTGGGTCGCCGCCCGGCCCGGCGCCGGCGACACGGCTGCTGGTGGCACCGCTCCCGGTGGCACCGCCGGTGAACGGCGCCACGGGCTCCCGCTGTCCCTCGTCCCGGTCAGCACGACCGAGTGGAGCGCGTACTTCCACCAGGCGTGCAAGGACACCCTGTGGCCGGTGCTGATGTCCGAACCGCACCGCTCCGTCCACGACGCGCAGACCTGGGCCGCCTACCGTGCGGTGAACGCCCGCTTCGCCGAGCGCATCGGCGCCGAGGCCGCTCCCGGCGCGACCGTCTGGCTGCACGACTACAACCTGTGGCTGGTGCCCGGGCTCCTGCACGCCACCCGGCCCGATCTGCACGTCGGGCTGTTCCACCACACGCCCTTCCCACCGGCGGACGTCTTCGCCGCCCTGCCCGTCGCGGCGGAACTACGCGCCTCGCTCGGCCGCCTGGACTGGGCGGGGTTCCACACCGCCGCCTTCGCCGAGCACTTCCGGGACGTCCTGTCCTCGGCCGGCCTGCCGTCCACACCCCGGCTCGGCGTGCATCCGCTGGGGATCGACCGCCCGGCCATCGAGGCCCTGGCCCGCTCCCGGCCGCCCACGGTCCGGTCGGCGGAAGGCCGGCTCGTCGTCTCGGTCGAACGCCTCGACTACGTCAAGGCGCCGGTCCAGAAGGTGGACGCGCTGGACCGGCTGCTCGCCGACCGGCCCGACCTGCGCGGCCGGCTCACCTTCCGGCTGGTCTGCCCGCCGCCCGAACCGGGGATCACCGCCTACGACACCACCCGGGCCCTGCTCGAAAGACGCATCGACGCGGTGAACGACACCTGGCGGAACGGAAGTTGGCAGCCGGTCGACTACCGCTCCCATGCCCTTGCCTTCGCCGAGGTCGTCGACGAGTACCTGGCGGCGGACGTGTTCTGGGTGACCTCGCTCCAGGACGGCATGAACCTCACGGCCAAGGAGTTCGTGGCCGCCCAAGCCGCCCGAGCCGCCCGGGCCGCTCTCCCCGGGCACCGTGACCGCGGGCCGGGCGTGCTGGTGCTCTCCCGGCACACCGGCGCCGCCACCCAGTTCGGAGACGCGGCCCTGCTCACCGATCCCCGCTCGCCCGAGGACCTCAGCTCCGTCCTCGCCCGCGCCCTCGACGCCACCCCGGGCGAGCGCCGCACCCGCATGGCACGGCTGTCCGCGCTCCTCGCCCACGAACGGCCGGTGGACTGGGCGCTGCGGGTCATCGACGCGATCCGCCGGCCGCCGGTGGATCGCGTCGATGACCGCTCCACGGGCGGGCCCGGCCGACGGCTCGCGGCCGCCGACCGGGACGGCCCCCGCGCGTGTCAGGACAGGTAGTCCTCCAGCCCGCCGTCGCGCCGGATGTCCAGGGTGACGCAGTGGAAGCCGCCCCCGAGCACCCGGGAGTGCCGCAGCCGGTGCGGCAGGACGGTGATTCCGGAGTGCTCCAGCAGCTTGATCAGGCTCTCCTGGCCCGACTCGACGATCGCCGTGTCCGGGGAGACCATCAGCAGGTTCATGCTGATCCAGCTCTCGCTGAGCGCGTGCTCGGGCAGGTCGCCGGAGGGCTCGGCCGGCGGGCACCACAGGATGTCCCAGCCCCGCAGCGGCTCCGGGACGGTCTCCGGGCTGATCCGCTCCGGGTTGAGCAGCACCAGCCCGGGCCGCAGCAGGGCGATGGTGCTGTCGATGTGGGTGTAGCCGTAGATGTCGCGCAGCGGGTGCAGCCTCAGGCCGCCGTCGCCGAGCAGGCCGAGGGTGGATTCGAGCCACTGCAGGCCGAGTTCGTTCCCGCTGCGGGAGACCTGGTAGAACACGTCCCGGCCGAGCCGCAGCACGTTCGCGGCGTCGAAGACCGGCTCGGCCTCGCCCAGCAGCGGGAGTCCGTCCGCGTCGTACTCGAAGAGCGCGTCCGTCAGCTGCGGCCGGGGGGCGGCCAGCCAGCGCGCGCCGCGGCGCAGGTAGTCCTGGAAGAGTCCGCGCAGCCCGAAGACCTCGAAGTAGCGCTGCCGCATAGGGCTCGCGACCTCGATCACCGTCTCGCCGACCACCAGGGTCAGGTCCCGGGGGCAGTAGGAGTGGAAGCCGCCGTCGGCCTTCCAGAGCGGGGAGGCGAACTCGGCCGCGTGGTCGATCGCTTCGGGCTGGTGGACGGTGACGCCGAGGCCGCGCAGGGTGGCCACCAGCGCGTCCAGGTCCTCCTCGGTCTCCTCCACGACCTGCTGCGAGTAGGGGCCGACCTGGATCGAGGCGAGGTCGGCGGCGCTGGTCTTCGGGAAGCAGGACAGCCAGGAAGACGGCTCGGTCTGCTCGGGAAGCCGGGCGCCGACGGCGCTGCCGACTACGACCTCCCGCAGTGTGGTGAACTCGTCCCAGCTGTGGACCGGACGGGCCGAATTGGACATGACTCCCCCTTGACGCAGGTTTAGTGACACGGTTTTAGGGAAACGCGGATACGGCGGCGAACAACCGCGCGCCGGCGGCGGAGCGTGGTCCCCCCGGCCATGCGGAACCGGCCAGGGAAAAGGGAAATCGGTACGGATTGTTCGCCGGACCGCCTCCGGCCGACCACGGCGTACGGGAAATCACCGGCCGGGCAGCCGAATTCGCCTTTCGACGGGCCGGGATCGATCGTCAAGCTACCCGCCCGGCCGACGGCGGCGCAAGGACCGTGATCGGCACCGAAGGCGCCGCCGTGACGAACCGTCGATTGATCCGCGCGTTGTTCAACTCCCGTGCTCCGGCGCTGATCAACACCCGGGCAACCCCGGGCAATGCCCCGACTGACACCCCGGGCAACAACCGGGCGACGGCCCGAGCGGGTCGTTCGCGGGAACGGCCGCCGCCGCTCCCGCGAACGACCCGGCACTCACACCCCGGCGCTCACCACGGCCAGGCCCGACGGATCCGGCTGCCGCCCGCCAGGGCCAGCAGCGCCCCGCCCGCCGCGGCGACCCCGGCCACCGCCAGGTTCTGGCGCTGCGCCCGGCGCCGGTCGGCGACGGCCGCCCGCGCCGAGGCCGCCAGGAAGGCCCGCTCGACCCCCGCCGTGGTCAGCTCGCCGGCCGCCACCCGCCGCATGAGCTGCTCCAACCGGATACCCCGGTACAGCAGTTCCGGATCCTGCTCGGCGGCGGCCCAACTCCGCGCGGCCGTGGTGAGCCTGCGCTGCTCGCCGAGTGATTCGCGGCCCTCGGCCAGCCAGCCGCGCAGTCTGGGCCAGGCCTGCGGGAGCGCGTGGTGGGACAGTTCGACGCTGTCCCGGTCCACCACCACGAGCCGCGCCCGGATCAGCCGTTCCATCACCTCCGCCACGCCGGGATCGTCGAACTCGGCACGCCGGACCGGCTTGCGGGTGCCCTCGTCGCCGCCCGACACCAGCTCGCCGCCGGGGGTCAGCCCGTCGCCCAGTGCCATCGCGCCGCCGGCGGCATCCTCGCCCGCGCCGAGCAACTCCCCACCGAGCCGCAGGAACACCGCCTGCGCCCGGCTCCGGTCGGAGGCATCCAGCCCGTTGTACAGCGTCTCCGCCGTCCGGGCCAGCGCGCCCTCGAAACCTCCGGTGGCCTGGAACCCGGCCAGGGTGAGCGCGTTGCCGCTGCGCCGCCGCCAGGTCTCCAGCAGTGCCGCGGACAGCAGCGGGAGCGCGCCGGGCTGTTGAGCGGCGGTCGAGATGAGGACGGCCAGCAGGGCACCCTCGACGGTGCAGCCGGCCCGTAACGCGGGTTCGGTGATCGCCCGCCGCAGCTCGTCCGGCGCCGGACGCCCCATCGACAGGACCCCGTGGCGTCCGGCGTCGGCCAGCCCCGGGTGCTCGGCGAACAGCGGCCCGCTCTGGTCCGAGCGGATCACCAGCACCACCCGGCACCGGGCCGGCGCCGCCACCGGCAGCCCGGCCAGGGCCTCGCCCGGACCGCCCTCGGCCGTCGCCACCAGGGCGTCCAGGAAGCGGGCCCGCTCGGCGGCGTCCCGGCAGCGGGTGCGCAGTTGCTCGCCCTGGTCCACCACCAGCACCGGGTCGCCGCCCGTCGGTCCGGAGGCGCCGCGCATCGTCTCCCCGGCTCGCTGCCCGAGCCGGGCGAGCGCGAGTGCGTACGCCTCCATCGGTCGTTCACCCGGCGTCAGCAGCGCCACCGGGACGCCGCCACCGGCCGGGGCCCGCCCCGCTCCGCCCCTGGCCCCGCCTCTCCCGGCAGCGGTACCACCGGCGGCGCCGGCAGCCGTACCGACAGCGGCACCGGCGGCCGTACCGGCGGCGGGAGCCCCGCCGAGCCGGGCCAGCAGACCGGCTCTGACCAGCGAGGACTTGCCCGCCCCGGACGGCCCGGCGAGGATCACCAGCCGCCGTTCGGCCAGCAGGGCGACCAGCCGGTCCAGCAGCGCCTCGCGGCCGAAGAACCGCTCGGCGTCGGCCGCCTCGAACGCCGCCGAGCCGGGGTAGGGAGCCCGCCCGGCGTCCTGGGCGCGCCGCCGGGCGGCGGTGTCGGCGGCCAGTTCGGCGGCGAGCAGCTGCCAGCGGTGCCGCCACTCCCGTACGTCCCCGCCGCAGGCCTGGACGTAGGCGAGGGTGACGGAGAGGCTGGGCAGCCGCCGGCCTCCCGCGGCCACCGACAGGCTGGCGGCCGAACAGTGTGCCCGGAGGGCGAGTTGACGGTACGGCGGACTTCCGGCGCGTTCCCGCATGGCCCGTAAGTCGCCCGCGAACCGCAGCAGCGGCCCGTCCCCGGGCTCCAGTGGACTTTCCCGACGCGGCACTTCGGCCCCCTTCTTCGTTGAAGCGGTGTCCTGACACCCTTGTGTGCCCACGTGCCCACGCGCGCCGCGCGTGTCTCGTGTCCGTCCCCCGGTGATTCATCATGCACAGCACGGTTGGCGTCAAACAATGGTGCGTGCGGGTCGGTTGTTCCGAGTTGATGTTCAATGTCCAGTCACACGGCGCCGAACAAAGCCGGTGGGATAGAACCGGAACCCGCAGCCTTCGCTGACTTCGGAGATATCCATGAAGTTCACGCGCTACTGCCGTTCCCTCCTGTCCACACCCGCGATGGCGGTGGAGCGGTACGCCAAGAGCCACCAGTCCGGCGCCGACATCGCCATGGTCGATCTGGAGGATTCGGTCCCACCGGCCCGGAAGGAGGAGGCCCGCCGGCTCGCCGAGGAGTTCTTCGCGCTCCCGTCCACCAAGCTCGCGCGCAGCGCGGTGCGCATCAACACGCTGTCCGGACCGGACGGTCTGCGCGACCTGATCGCCATCACCCGGTACCGGGTCAAGCCGGACATCGTGCTGATCCCGATGGCGGAGTCCCCCCGGGACATCGAGATCGCGGCCGGCGCGCTCGGTCCGGACTGCCCGGAGACGGAGTTCCTGGCCGTCGTGGAGACCCCGCTGGGCATCGAGCACGCGCCCGCCATCGCGGCCGCCGGGCACCGGCTGCGCGGGCTGGTCTTCGGCTCGGCCGACTACGCCTTCGCGGTCGGCGCCCGGCTCTCCTGGGAGGCCCTGGCCCACGCCCGCGCCCGGGTGGTCAACAGCGCCCGCGCGGCGGCGGTGGAGGCGATGGACGCGCCGTTCTTCGAGGTCGCCGACCTCACCGGGCTGCGCCGGGAGGCCGGGCTCGCCCGGGACTTCGGGTTCAGCGGCAAGATCGCCGTCCACCCGCGCCAACTTGCGCTGATCAACGAGACGTTCAGCCCGGACGAGGAGCTGCTGGCGCGCGCTCGCCGGGTGGTCGCGGCGGGTCTGGAGAACGGCCGCTCGGTCACCGTGGTGGACGGGGTGATGGTCGGCATGCCGTTCTTCGAGGCCTCGCAGCGCCTGATCGAGCAGTTCGACCCGCCCCGGCCGGACGGTTCGCACCATCCCCAGGGCCACGCGCAGGGCCGCGCCCAGATCCCCCCGCAGGGCCACGCGCCCACCGATACCCCGAACCACGCGACGGAGAAGTGACGATGACCGAAGAATCCATCCTGGGCCCGCGCCGGTACCGCAACGCCGAGGCCATGCTGGCCGCCGCCGACCCGGTCTGGCAGGCGGCCGCCGCCAACGGCCTGATCGGCATCACGGTGGACTCGGAGTCCAACAACCGGCTGATCGTCCGCGAGACCGGGCACGAGTTCGCCAACATGGTCTCCTGCGCGTACCTGGGCCTGAACAACCACCCCTCGGTCGCGGCCGCCGCGGTCGACGCACTGGCCGAGTCCCGCAGCACCTGGCTGGTCACCTCCACCACCCGGATCCGGCACAACCTGCTGGTGCGCCTGGAGGAGGAACTCGGCGAGCTGTTCGGCGCGCACATCCTGCCGGGCGCCTCCTGTACCTCGCTCACCGCCGGCATCCTGCCCCTGATCGCCTCCGGCCACCTGGACGGCGCCTGTCAGGGCGGCGGCGGACCCCGGGTGATGGTCTTCGACCGCTTCTGCCACTTCTGCATGGCGTACGTCAAGCCGATCTGCGCGGACGAGTCGCTGGTGCTGACCTGCCCGCACAACGACCTGAACTACCTCGAGGACATCTGCCGCAAGTACCCGCGGGTCGCCTACGTGGCCGACGGCGCGTACTCGATGGGCGGCGCGGCGGCCCTCGACGGGCTGCTCGAACTCCAGGACCGCTACGGACTGTTCCTCTACATCGACGACTCCCACTCGCTGTCCATCATGGGCGAGCGCGGCGAGGGCTTCGTCCGCTCCCGGCTGGAGATGAACCCGCTGACGGTCATCGTCGCGAGCCTCGGCAAGGGCTTCGGCACCGGCGGCGGCGTCGCGATGCTCGGCAACCGCGAGCAGTTCGAGTTCCTGCACCGGCACGCCGGCCCGGTCGGCTGGTCGCAGAACGTCGCGCTGCCGCTGGTCGGCGCCTCGCTGGGCAGTGCCGCCATCCACCGCTCCCCCGAACTGGGCGACCTGCAAGCCCAGTTGAACCGCAACATCGACCTCTTCGACGAACTGCTGCCGACCACCTTCGCGGGCAACGGCCTGCCGGTGCGCCGGGTCGACGTCGGGGACGCCGAGCGGGCCGTCAAGCTGTCCGCCCAGCTCTTCGAGCGCGGCTTCTACAGCTCGGCGGTGTTCTTCCCGATCGTGCCCAAGGGCGAGGCCGGGCTGCGGCTGATGATGCGCGCCGACATGGACGAGCGGCTGATCCGCGAGTTCGCCGGCCACGTCAAGGAACTCACCGCCGACCTCTAGGACTTGGGGACAGCCACCATGGAAGGAACCGAACCCGCGGGCTACCGGCGGATCGGCGAGCGCCGCTACCGCGAGGTGGTCGGGCGCTACTACGAGGAGTTCGAGGTCGGCGAGGTGGTCGAGCACCGCCCCGGGCGGACCGTCACCGAGCTCGACAACGTGCTGATGAGCATGCTGAGCATGAACGACGCCCCGCTGCACATCGACGCCGCCTACAGCGCGCACACCCCCTGGGGGCGGCCGATCGTCTCCAGCCTGGTGACGCTCAGCATCGTCGGCGGGATGACGGCCCGGTCCACCAGCGGGCGCACCATCGCCAACCTGGGCTGGGAGAACATCCGGATGACGCACCCGGTGTTCACCGGCGACACCCTCTACGCGGAGACCGAGACCCTCGCCAAGCGGCTGTCCAAGAGCCGTGCCGGGCAGGGCATCGTGAGCTGCCGCACCACCGGGACGAAGTCCACCGGCGAGGCCGTGGTGGTGTTCGAACGCAGCTTCCTCGTCCCGCTGCGCGGCCACGGCCTGGACGAGGTCGCCGGCTACTGACCGGTCACCGGGCCCGACAGTCCGCTGTCGGGCCCGGTGCGCACACCGCTCGGTCCTCCCGGCGCCCTGTTCGCGGGCTCACTCCTCGCGGCGGACGTCCACCAGCAGCTTGCCCATGGTCTCCCGCGCGGCCAGCGCCCGGTGCGCCCCGGCCACCCCGGACAGCGGTACGGTCCGGTCGATCCGCGCCACCAGCCGTCCCTCGGCGGCGAGTCGGAACAGGCGCTCGGCGATGCCGGCGAACAGCACCCGGTCCGCCAGGACGTGCTGGAGCCAGAAGCCCAGCAGTCCCGCCGAGCGGTCGGCCAGCTCGTCCACCGAGAAGCTCTCCTCCGGTCCGCCCCGGGCCCCGACCGACAGCAGCCGCCCGAACGGCGCCAGTGCGGCCAGCCCGGCGCGCAGCACCCGGCCGCCGACCAGGTCCACGAACAGGTCCACCCCGCCCGACCCGCCGATTCGCTCGGCCAGGTCGGGATCCTCGGGGTCGATGACCTCATCGGCTCCCAGCGAGCGCGCGAACTCCCGCTTCGCCGGGGTGGAGGCCAGGGCGATCACCCGGCCCGCGCCCGACTCCCGCGCCAGCTGCACCGCCAGGTGTCCGACCCCACCGGCGGCGGAGGTCACCGCGACGGTCTCGCCCGGCCGCAGCCGCCCCGCCAGGGTCAGCGCGCCGTAGGCCGTCGCTCCCTGCTCCAGCAGGGCGAGCGCCTGCTCGTCGTCCACGCCGTCCGGCACCTCCACCGTGTACGCCGTCTCGGCGCGGGCGACCTGGGCGTACCCGCCTCCGGTGCGCAGCAGCGCGGCGACCCGCCGCCCGTCCCCGCGCCGCCGCCCGACCACGTCGGCGCCGAGCACCGCCGGCAGCGGGTAGCGCGCGTACTCGCCGGTGCGGCAGTGCAGGTCCGCGTAGTTGAGCCCGGCCAGGGTGACGTCGATCAGCACCTGGTCAGGGCCGGCCACGGGTTCGGGCACCGTCTCGGTGCGGAACTCCTCCGGCCCGCCGTAGCGGTGGATCACCGCCGCACGCATCCCGCTCCCGGCCGTGTCGGGTGTCATCCGGCGAAGAGCGCGAGCAGCGCGGTCTCCAGGGCGCGGGTGTCCTCCGGGCTCTCGGCGATCACGCAGTACATCACCGAGCCGTCGGCGGGCGCGAAGTCGCAGCTGTACAGCACGCCGGTGCCGGTCTGCGGGTCGAAGGCCAGCCCGGCCGTGTCGATCGCCGCCACGGCCTGCGCGAAGGACGGCACCGTGAGGCCGGCGAGCTCCAGGATGTAGCGCGAGTCGCGGTGTTCCGCGCGCAGCAGGCGGCCGAAGTAGGCGTCGTGCAGGTGGCTGGAGCCGGTGAGCCGACCGTTGGTCTCGTGGAAGTAGATCTCGCCCTTGGGGGTCAGCACGGCGTCGGCGCTGACCGTGCCCCGGTAGCCGATCACCCGAAGTGCCTCGGACAGCCTGGCGCCCTGGGCGACGAGTTCGGCCAGGACGTCGGAATCCGGGGTGACCGGCGGGGTGATCTCGCCGATCACCACCGGCCGCATGACCATCTCGCCGCAGCCGGAGAGCACCACGGCCGTGTCGTCGATGAGGAACTGGGCGTACAGCGGCGCGGAGTCGGCGAAGTACCGCTCCACCACCACCCGTTGGCCGCGCCCGCCGGTCAGCCAGGTCCACCGCTCGGCCACGTACGCGGCCACCGCCGCCCGGTCCGGCAGCGGTACGACCCGTTCGGCGCCGACCGCGTCGACCTGCTCGTCCCGGGAGAGGATCTCGTTGCCGAAGCCACCGGCCTGGTACTCGACCTTGACCATCACGCTGTGCCCCTGCGTGAGCAGGTGCTCGATGGCGGCCTCGACCTCCGCGGGCGAGCCGGCCACCCTCCCGGGCGGGATCGGCACCCCGGCGCCGGCGGCCAGCGCCCGGAAACCGGCCTTGCTGTTGACCAGGGCGTTGCCGCCCTGCGCGGCGAAGGGGTGGCCGGGCATGGCGTGCGCCAGGCCGAGCGCGTCCGCCAGCTCGGCCACCGCGCCGTTCGGCGAGATGGCCAGCACCTGGTCGACGGTGCGCCCGGCCAGGGCGCGGCGCAGCTGCGCGCGGAAGTCCGGGTCGACCAGGCGGTCGGTGGTGAGCACCTGGTCGCCCTGGGCACCCGGCGGCGGCACCACGAAGGTCAGGCTGTCGGCCCGCACGCCGGTCAGCCCGGTGACGTACGCCAGGTACTCCGGGTCGGGGCCCCAGGGCAGCACCAGGACGTCGCCGTCCTCGGCCCACCAGAGCATCCGCTGCGCCCCGCACCCGGCGAACCGCTGCTCCAGCGGCTCCATCCCGGTGAGGTCCCCGACCATCTCCTCGGTGCGGTTGTTCGCGATGCAGAGCGTCGTCATCTGGTGAACTCTCCCGGGGTTCGGCGCTGTTGCGGCCCTGGTCCACGCACGGCACGGGTGTGGCGTGCGCTACTGGTGTAGCGCACCGGGATTGTTCTGGTTCGGCCCTCGGTCATTGAACAAAACGCCGAACAACCGCCTCGGTCGGCGGATCAGACGGCCGGCTCCCGGGCGGAGGTCGGCTTGGTGGTGAGAAGTGCCGTGATCTCCTCGGCGAGGTGCGGTCCGAGTTCGCCCCAGCCCTCCTTGTAGCCGTAGACGCCGGCCAGGCTGCGGGCCTCGTAGTCGCCGTTCATGATCTCGACGTCGTCGGCCGTGATGAGTGCCGGGTGGGCGACGCCGACAGCCGCCGACACCTTCGCCAGCTCCCTGCGCAGGGTGCGCAGGTAGACGGCCGCCCGGGTGGCCTTCGACGCCGGGTCGAGGCCGCGGGCCAGCCACGGGTTCTGGGTGGCGATGCCGGTGGGGCACTTGTCGGTGTGACACTTCTGCGCCTGGATGCAGCCGATCGACAGCATCGCCTCGCGGGCCACGTTGATCATGTCGACGCCCAGGGCGAAGGCGACCGCGGCGTTCTCGGGCAGGCCGAGCTTGCCGGAGCCGATGAAGGTCAGGTCGTCGGTCAGCCCCAGCTCGGCGAAGGTGCCGTAGACCCGGGAGAAGCCCATCCGGAACGGCAGCGACACCGAGTCGGCGAACATCCGCGGCGCCGCCCCGGTGCCGCCCTCACCGCCGTCGATCGTGACGAAGTCGACCCCGCGGTCCCCACGTGCCATCAGCGTGGCGAGCTCATGCCAGAAGCCCATCTCGCCCACCGCGCTCTTGATCCCGACCGGCACACCGGTCTCGGTGGCGAGCAACTCGACGAAGTCGAGCATCGAGTCGACGTCGCCGAACGCGGTGTGCCGCGACGGGGAGGCGCAGTCCTCGCCGACCGGGATGCCGCGGATCGCGGCGATCTCCGGGGTCACCTTCGCGCCCGGCAGCATTCCGCCCAACCCGGGCTTGGCGCCCTGGGAGAGCTTGATCTCTATCGCCCTGACGGGCGCACCGGCGACCACGTCCTTGAGCTTGTCGAGGTTGAAGCTGCCGTCCTCGTTGCGGCAGCCGAAGTACGACGTACCGAGCTGGAGGACGAGGTCGCCACCGTTGCGGTGGTACGGCGAGAGGCCGCCCTCGCCCGTGTTGTGCATCGCGCCGGCCAGCGCCGCCCCCTTGTTGAGCGCCGAGATGGCCGCACCGGAGAGCGATCCGAAGCTCATCGCCGAGATGTTCACCACGCTGGCCGGCCGGAACGCCTTGGCGCGCCCGCGCGGCCCGCCCAGCACCTTGGCCGAGGGCAGGGGAGCCAGCGGGTCGTGCGCATCGGGCAGTGCGCCGGCGAAGGTGCGCTGCTTCAGGTAGGCGTGCCCCTGGACGTGCTCGACGTCGACCTCGGTGCCGAACCCGGAGTAGTTGTTCTCCTCCTTCGCCGACGCGTAGATCCAGGTGCGCTGGTCGCGGCTGAACGGGCGCTCCTCCTCGTTGGAGGTCACGATGTACTGCCGCAGCTCCGGCCCGATCGTCTCCAGCAGGTACCGGGCGTGCCCGACCACCGGGAAGTTCCGGAGCAGCGCGTGTCTCTTCTGGAGGAGGTCGCGGGCCGCCAGAACCGCCACCGCGGTTACCGCGGCCGCGCCGATCTTCCGGGCTTGCATGAAGGTTCCTCCTCGATGCCCGACTCCATCGCCGTGCGGTGGAGTCGAGGTGTCGTGCCGGGTGGTGGACGGCGGGCACCCGGCCATGCGGGCAGCGGTGTCCGTCGAAGAATGCGACACGATGCTAGGAGGCCCCCCGAACGGGCGTGCGACCAGGGGGCTGATCCGGGAGGTCGGCCTTGCCGAGGAGGCCCCGGGCCGGGCCCGCTCGCAGGCGGTCCCGCGCCCACTCGGAGGCGGGCCCGGGACCGCCGGCTGTCAGCTGACGGCCGCCGTGGCGGCCGTGGCAACGCTGACGGCCGTGATGGCCGCGACCGCGACGCGCATGTTCCGGATCGCCTGGGTGACGGACTCCCCCGCCCAGTCGCCCGCGGCGATCTCCGAGAAGCGCAGCTCGACCCGCGCGCGGGGGAGGTCGGGGAAGGCCAGACCGTGCAGCCGGGCGGCGTGCAGGAGCGCTATCAGGGTCGCGGTGCGGATGTCGGGCGTCCCGTGATGGCGGATCACGGCAGCGAGCCGCTCGCGGAGCTCACGCTCGACGGAGCCGTCCGCCTCCGGATAGCGTCGGACCGGGAAGAGGCCGAGGACCCGGTGGCGCTCCTCGACGACCAGGCCGCGCTCGCACAGCCGCTCCACGGTGGCACGGACCGCCGTGGGGTGGTCCTTGGTCAGCCAGTCCGCCGCCTTCGCCTTGCCGGGAGCCTTGCGCGCGACCCACTCGGTGAGCCGCTCCAGCCGCCCGTCGAGCAGCGGGTCGCCGGTCGGAGTGTGGTCGGTGACGCTGAGCCGGCCTTCGTCGAGCGCGACCCGGCCGGCCAGTGCGAGGTCGGCGAGGAGGCCTCCCGCCACCGCCCATCCGGCGCTCGAACTGTCCTTCGCCACACCGGACTCGTCGTCCAGTGAGAGCAGCATCAGCTCCTCGGCGAGGGTGACGTGCATGTGCAGTTCCTTTCCCTGTTCGGATCGGCCACCCCCCAGCGCGCCGACCAGCAGCCCCGCCCGGGTGTCCTCAGCCAGCAACGCCCGCACCCGCGGCCCGGTTCCCCGGTCGGGTCCGCTCCCTGACGGGTGCTGTTGCCGCTGCGCCGACGGCTCGACCGAACCGTCACACGAACGACACCCGACCCGCGCAGAAGCCTCGCGCCGGCCGGGTGTCGCGAACCGGTCCGATCTGCGTACGCTCGCATCCCATCCGGCCCGGCCTGCGGGCGGCGTGGCAGTCACCGCCGGGATCCCGGTCACGCGCACCTACGGAAAGACCCCATGAGTTACTGCACGCCCTGCCAACGCCACCTCAACGGCGCGCTCTCCTGCCCCGGATGCGGCCGGGCCGCCGAGCCCGCGACCGGGGAGGCCGCTCACCACCGGTCCGCGCGACCGAGCGAAATCTCCGCCACCGCGTCCGCACCGCCACGCCGCTCGGCAGCGCGGTCGGCCCGGCGGCGGGCCGGCCGGCCGCGGAGCACGGTCGTGGCCGTGTCGACGGCCGGGGTGGTCGTCTGTGGACTGGCCACCGTCCTGCTGACCGGCGGCAACTCGGACGGTGCGGTGGCCCCGGCCTCCGCGGGCGCCGAGTCACCCTCGCAGAGCGCCCCGGCCGTCCCCGGCACGTCGGCCTCACCGGCACCGGCCACCGCCACGGCCGCAGCCCGCCCGCAGCCGTCGGCCACCACCACCCGGCCCAAGCCGTCCGGCAGCCCGACCCCGACCACGGCGTCCCCCTCGGGCCCGCCCCCGTCCCCCGGCGCCCCTCTTCCGGCGGACCCGCCCTCGGCACCCGCCCCGAGCACGACCAGACCGAACACCGGCCCCGTCCCGCCGACCTCCGCCACCCGGCACCCGACCGACCCGGCAACCACACCGGGCTGTACCCGTCTCCTGTTCTGGTGCACGTGAGCACGAGGCACCGTTCGTCAGGCCCGCCGAGCCGATGCGGGCCGACGCGGCCCTTCGACGCTCACGACCCGGCCGGCTGTCGTACCGAGGTCGTCCGACGGCCCGGGGACGAACCGTTGACAGTGCCACGGCGCGCTCCTAGCGTGGCGCAGTCGATTACCCGCGAGTAGGGACTGCTGATGGCCGAGCCGCGCCCGTACGACCTCGTCCTGTTCGGTGCCACCGGGTTCACCGGCGGACTCACCGCCGAGTACCTGGCCCGGACCGCACCCGAGGGCTGCCGCTGGGCACTCGCCGGACGGGACGAAGGCCGGCTCGCCGCCGTCCGGACGAGGCTGGCCCGGATCGACCCGCGCTGCGCCGACCTCCCCCTGCTGATCGCGGACGCCGCGGACCGCGAGGCGCTGCGCGCCGTGGCCGCCGACGCCCGGGTGGTGGTGTCCACGGTCGGCCCGTACCTGCGGCACGGCGAGCCGCTGGTGGCAGCCTGCGCGGACAGCGGCACCGACTACGTGGACCTCACCGGCGAGCCCGAGTTCGTCGACCGGATGTACCTCCGGCACCACGAGCGGGCGGTGGCCACCGGCGCTCGCCTGGTGCACGCCTGCGGCTTCGACTCGGTCCCGCACGACCTCGGCGTGCTGTTCACCGTCGAGGAACTGCTGCGCCGCGGCGGCCCGGCGGCCCGGGTCTCCGTCGAGGGCTTCGCCCGCGCCGGCGGCACCGTCTCCGGCGGCACCTTCGCCTCCGCGATGACGGCCTTCTCCCGACCGCGCGCGATGGCCCGCGCCGCCCGGGCGCGCCGCGCGGCGGAGCCCCGGCCGAAGGGACGGCTGGTCCGCACCCCGGTCGGCCGGCCGCACCGGTCACGGGCGGCAAGGGCCTGGGCGGTGCCGATGCCCTCGATCGACCCGCAGGTGGTGTCCCGCTCGGCCGCCGCGCTGGAGGAGTACGGCCCGGACTTCGGCTACACCCACTACGCGGCGGTGCGACGGCTGCCGGTCGCCCTCGGCGGTGTCGCCGCGGTGGCGGCGATCGCCCTCGCCGCGCAGCTGCCGCTGCTGCGCCGGGCCCTGGGACGGCTGCGCAAGCCCGGCGACGGGCCGAGTGCGGAGCAGCGGGCACGGTCCTGGTTCGCCGTCCGGTTCGTGGCGCGGGCGCAGGGCGGGCCCACGGTCCTCACCGAGGTGTCCGGGGGCGACCCCGGCTACCAGGAGACCGCGAAGATGCTGGCCGAGGCGGCGCTCTGCCTGGCCTACGACGACCTGCCGCCCGTGGCGGGGCAGCTGACCACCGCGGTGGCGATGGGTCGGCCGCTGATCGACCGGCTGATCGCGGCGGGCATCTCCTTCCGGGTGCTGGACACCCCGCCGACGGCCGCCCCCGGCCGGTAACGGCCGCCGCGACACGCCGACGGCTCGCCCGCCCCTGTCGCGGGGCGGGCGAGCCGTCGGCATCCTCCGGGGGGTGGCCGCCGCTACTGCGGGGTCACGTAGGCGCCGGAGATGCCGCCGTCGACGAGGAAGGTGTTGGCGGTCATGAAGGAGGAGTCGTCGGAGGCGAGGAAGGCCACCGCGGCGGCGATCTCCTCGGGCTCGGCGAAGCGGCCGAGCGGGATGTGGACCAGCCGACGGGCGGCCCGCTCCGGGTCTTTGGCGAACAGTTCCTGCAGCAACGGGGTGTTCACCGGGCCGGGGCAGAGTGCGTTGACCCGGATGCCCTCGCGGGCGAACTGCACGCCCAGCTCGCGGGACATGGCCAGCACGCCGCCCTTGGAGGCGCTGTAGGAGATCTGCGAGGTGGCCGCGCCCATCACGGCGACGAACGACGCGGTGTTGATGATCGAGCCCTTGCCCTGGCGTTGCATGTGCGGGATCGCGTACTTGCAGCACAGGTAGACGCTGGTCAGGTTGACCTCCTGGACCCGCTTCCAGGCGTCCAGGCCGGTGGTGAGGATGGAGTCGTCGTCCGGCGGGGAGATGCCCGCGTTGTTGAAGGTGATGTCGAGCCGGCCGTACTCGTCGACGGCCCGCTGGAAGAGGTCGCGCACCGCGTCCTCGTCGGTGACGTCGGCCTGGATGAACAGGCCGCCGACCTCGTTCGCGGCCTTGGCGCCGGTCTCGGCGTCGAGGTCGACGCAGACCACCTTGGCGCCCTCGGCGGCGAAGCGGCGGGCGGTCGCCAGGCCGATGCCGCTGCCCGCGCCGGTGATGACGGCCACGCGGCCGTCGAGTCGCTGGGTCATGCTGATCATTCCTCCGTGGAGATGAAGACGTTCTTGGTCTGGGTGAAGGCGTCGAGGGCGTCGGGGCCGAGCTCGCGGCCGAGGCCGGACTGCTTGAATCCGCCGAACGGCGTGGTGTAGCGCACCGAGGAGTGCGAGTTGACGGAGAGGTTGCCGGCGTCGACGCCGCGGGAGACCCGCAGCGCGCGCCCGACGTCCCTGGTCCAGATGGAGCCGGACAGCCCGTACTCGCCGGCGTTGGCGATGCGCAGGGCGTCCTGTTCGTCGCTGAACGGGACGACCGCGACGACCGGGCCGAAGATCTCCTCGGTGAAGGCCCGGTCGTCGTGCCGCACGGGCGCGAGCACGGTCGGCGGGTACCAGAAGCCGGGCCCGTCGGGGGCGCTGCCGCGGAAGGCGACGGCCGACCCGTCCGGAACGTAGGAGGCGACCCGCGCCCGGTGGGCGGCGGAGATCAGCGGGCCCATCTCGGTCTTCTCGTCGGTCGGGTCACCGACCCGCACCCCGCGGACGGCCGGCTCCAGGAGCGCCATGAAGTCCTCGAAGACGGATGCTTCGACCAGGATCCGGGAGCGGGCGCAGCAGTCCTGGCCGGCGTTGTCGAAGACCGCGTAGGGCGCCGTCGCGGCGGCCTTGGCGAGGTCCGCGTCGGCGAAGACGATGTTGGCGCTCTTGCCGCCGAGTTCGAGGGTGACGGGTTTCACCTGGGCGGCGCAGCCCGCCATGATCTCCTTGCCGACCCGGGTGGAGCCGGTGAACACGACCTTGCGCACGTCGGGGTGGGTGACGAAGCGCTGTCCGACGACCGGTCCGCGGCCGGGCAGGACCTGCAGCACGCCTTCCGGGATCCCGGCTTCCAGGGCGAGTTCGCCGAGGCGCAGGGCGGTGAGCGGGGTGAGTTCGGCCGGTTTGACGATGACGGTGTTGCCGGCGGCCAGGGCCGGGGCCAGGGCCCAGGCGGCGATCGGCATCGGGAAGTTCCACGGCACGATGACCCCGACCACGCCGATCGGTTCCTGGAAGGTGACGTCGATGCCGCCTGCGACGGGGATCTGCCGGCCGAACAGCCGCTCGGGCGCGGCGGCGTAGTACTCGATGACGTCCCGCGCGTTGCCCGCCTCCCAGCGGGCGTTGCCGATGGTGTGGCCGGCGTTGGCGACCTCCAGTGCGGCGAGGTGCTCGCGGTCGGCGTCGACGGCGGCGGCGAAGGAGCGCAGCAGCCGGGCCCGGTCGGCGGGGGCCACCCGGCGCCAGGTGTCGAAGGCGGCGCGGGCGCGAGCGACGGCGGCGTCGGTTTCGGCGAGGCCGGCCAGTTCGACGGTGGTGATCACCTCCTCGGTGGAGGGGTTGACGACCTCGAAGAGGTCCGGATCGGTCATGGAGCTGTCTCCCTGTGCGTGGCGGTGGTCCTGGCGGTGGTCCGGCCGGCGGTGGTCCGGCCGGCGGCGAGCAGGGCCTCGAAGAGGCGCAGGTCGTCGGGGTCGGTCTCGGGGTGCCACTGGACACCCAACGCGAAGCGGTGGCCGGCCAGTTCGAGCGCCTCGACGGTGCCGTCCGTGGCCCAGGCGGTGGCCCGCAGACCGGTGCCGAGCCGGTCGACGGCCTGGTGGTGGTAGCAGGAGACCTCGACGGTCGGCCCGAGGACGGCGGCGAGCCGGCTGCCGTCCACCAGGCTGACGCGGTGGCGGACGAAGCGGGCGGGGACGATCTGGTGGGTGCCGTCGGGCAGGTGCTGGCGGAGGGTGCCGCCGCGTTCGACGTTGAGCAGCTGCATGCCGCGGCAGACGCCGAGCACCGGCAGGTCCCGGGCCAGGGCGGCGCCGAGCAGCCGGCTCTCCCAGTCGTCGCGGGCGTGGTGGGGCGGGCCGGTGCGCGGATCGGCCACCGCCGCGTACCTGGCCGGGTCGATGTCCGGTCCACCGGCGAGGACAAGCCCGTCCAGGGCGTCGAGCAGGTGGTCGGCCCCGCCGGGTTGCGGCGGCAGCAGCACCGGGCTGCCGCCCGCGCGCGCGACCGCGTCGACGTACGTCTGGGGCACCAGGGAGGCGCGCTGGTTCCAGACGGACCAGGCGGCGTCGTCCTGGTAGCTGGTGATGCCGATCAGCGGGCGTCGGCCGTCGTCGCGCGTCACAGCCGCTCGAATCCGCGGCGCCGCTCCCAGTCGGTCACCGCCCGCTCGTAGGAGGCGAGTTCGGTGCGTCCGGCGTGGGTGTAGTGCCGGACGACGTCCTTGCCGAAGGCCTCGGTGGCGACCGCGCTGCGCTCGAAGGCGTCTGTCGCGTCGCGCAGGGTGGCGGGCACCCGGGGCGCGGCGGAGGCGTACGCGTTGCCGGTGAACTCCGGTTCGAGTTCGAGCTGTTGCTCGACACCGTGCAGTCCGGCCGCGATCAGGGCGGCGACCGCGAGGTACGGGTTGACGTCGCCGCCGGGGACACGGTTCTCGAAGCGCAGCGACGGGCCGTGGCCGACCACGCGCAGCGCGCAGGTGCGGTTGTCGCGGCCCCAGGCGATGGCGGTGGGCGCGAAGCTGCCGGGCACGTAGCGCTTGTAGGAGTTGACGGTGGGGGCGAACAGCAGGGCGAAGTCGGCCAGGCAGGCGAGCTGTCCGGCGAGGAAGTGCTCCATGGTGCGGGAGAAGCCGTGCGGACGGTCACCGGCGAACACCGGGGCGCCCTGCTCGTCGCGCAGGCTCAGGTGGATGTGGCAGGAGTTGCCCTCGCGTTCGTCGTACTTCGCCATGAAGGTGAGGCTGCAGCCCTCCTGGGCGGCGATCTCCTTGGCTCCGGTCTTGTAGACGGCGTGGTTGTCGCAGGTGGTGAGGGCATCGGCGTACTTGAAGGCGATCTCGTGCTGGCCGAGGTTGCATTCGCCCTTGGCGGACTCGACGGTGAGGCCGGCGCCGGCCATGCCGTTGCGGAGCCGGCGCAGCAGGGGCTCGATCCGGCCGGTGCCGAGGATGGAGTAGTCCACGTTGTACTGGTTGGCCGGGGTGAGCCGGGTGTAGTCCTTGTCCCAGGCCTGTTCGTAGCTGTCCCGGAAGACGATGAACTCCAGCTCGGTGGCGGCCTGGGCCTGCCAGCCGTAGCCGGCCAGGCGGTCGAGCTGGCGTTGCAGGACCTGGCGCGGGGAGACGGCGACCGGGGTGCCGTCGTGGTGGACGATGTCGCACTGGACCATGACGGTGGCGGGGTGCCAGGGGATTGACCGCAGGGTGGCGAGGTCGGGGCGCAGCGTCAGGTCGCCGTAGCCGTTCTCCCAGGAGGAGATCTCGTACCCGTCGACGGTGTTCATGTCGACGTCGACGGCCAGCAGGTAGCCGCAGCCCTCCGCGGCGCCGGGCACGACGTCGTCGAGGAAGTACTCGGCGGCGACGCGCTTGCCCTGGAGGCGCCCCTGCATGTCGGTCATGGCGAGCACGACGGTGTCGACGGACCCGTCGGCGACGCGGGTGCGCAGCTCGTCGAGGGTGAGCCGGGGGGTGGTCATCGGGTCTCCAGTTCGGTGTCCGGGACGTCGTGTTCGGGCGGCGTGGCGTTGATGTGGGGCCCGGTGAACCAGTGCCGGGCGGAGGCCAGCCACCACACGCCGGCGAAGCCGACCACGACGGCCACGGCGACGGGGGTGTAGTTGAAGCTCTCGGCGGTGATCGGGCCGGCGGTGGGGAGAATGAACAGGACGGTGATCACCGCGGTCCAGGCGACGGCGACGACGCCGATCGGCCGGCTCCAGCGGCCCAGGTGCCAGGGGCCGCGCGGGAAGTCCTCGCCCTGGCGCAGCCGCAGGTACACCGGGATGACGTAGGAGATGTAGAGACCGATGACGGAGATGGAGGTCACGGCGGTGTAGGCGGTGGTGTTCCAGAGCGCGGGCAGCCCGAGCAGCAGCGCGCCGCCGGTGGCCAGCCAGACCGCGTTGGTCGGGGTCTGGGTGCGCGGGTCGATGCGGTGCCACAGGCGGGAGCCGGGCAGCGCGCCGTCGCGGGAGAAGGCGTAGATCATGCGGGAGTTGGCGGTGACGGAGGCCATGCCGCAGAAGAACTGGGCGCCGATGACGATGAGCAGCAGGAGTTGGGCGCCGCCGGAGCCGATCGCGTCGATGAAGATCTGCGCGGGCGGGACCTGGGTGTCGCTGTTGAGGGCGCCGTCGTAGTCCCGGATCGCGAAGGTGATGCCGAGCAGCAGGATCCAGCCCGCCACCAGGGAGACCGTGATGGCGTTGACGATGCCGCGCGGGCCGGAGCGGGCGGCGTCGCGGGTCTCCTCGGTCATGTGCGCGGAGGCGTCGTAGCCGGTGAGGGTGTACTGGGCCATCAGCAGGCCGAGCAGCGCCACGTAGAACTGGTTGTGGAAGCCGGTCTGGTTGACGAACTCGGTGAGGACGAAGGAGACCGAGGCGTGCCGGTCGGGGAGCACGGTGAGCGCGCCGACGATGATCGCGACGCCCACCAGGTGCCACCACACGGACACGCTGTTGAGGACCGCGACCAGGCGCACCCCGAAGGTGTTGAGCAGGCCGTGCACCAGCAGGATGACGGCGAAGATCTCCATGGTGTGCGCGGGGCTCGCCTCGACGCCGAAGCGGAGCGTGAGGAACGCGTTGGTGAAGAAGGCGGCGCCGTAGTCGACGCTGGCGGTCACCGCGACCTGGCCGAGGAAGTTGAACCAGCCGGTGAACCAGCTCCAGGCCGGGCCACGGGTGCGGGTCAGTTTGGCGGACCAGTAGTAGAGCCCGCCGGCCGTCGGGTAGCTGGAACAGATCTCGGCCATCGCCAGCCCGACGCAGAGCGTGAGCAGGCCGACCACCGGCCAGCCCCAGACGATCAGGGCCGGGCCCCCGGTCTTCATTCCCGTTCCGTACAGCGTCAGGCAGCCGGAGAGGATCGAGACGATGGAGAAGGAGACGGCGAAATTGGAGAAGCCCGACATCGAGCGGGCCAGCTCCTGGGTGTAGCCCAGCTCGCGCAGTCGCTGTTCGTCGTCGGAGACGGAGGTGGAAACAGGGACGGAAACGGCAGCGGAAACGGGGGCGGTGTTCTCCGGAAACTTTTCGGGGGCAGGCTGGTCGGGTGAGCGTGCGTCGGTCATGGGCACCCCTGGGGGTTGAGGGTGTGCCGGGGAGCACGCGGCCACGACGGCGTGGCCCGGTCGCCCCGACGGGTTCGACGGTCGGACGGCTCTTCAATGGTCTGGAATCAGTCCATTGGGGTGGGTGAGCAGCATCGTTCCGGCTGGGCCGGGGCCGCGTCAAGAGCGACAGGGGAACGAGTCGGGGAAACCCGGTCGTAGGTACGATTCCGGCGTGGACGTGGACGAAACACGTGAGCGAGCGCGGCTCGACTGGCAGGCCGGGGCGATCTTCCGCCCGGTCCGGACCGGCAACGCCTTCGAGGAGACCGTCGAGCGGCTGCTCCAGGCGATCAAGCTCGGCGTCTTCGGCCTCGGCGACCGGCTGCCCGCCGAACGGGACCTCGCCACCCGGCTCGGCGTCAGCCGGGAGACCCTGCGCGAAGCGCTCCGCACACTGCAGCAGACCGGCTGCGTCGAACCCCGCCGCGGCCGGTACGGCGGCACCTTCGTCACCTACCGGATGCCGGCGCCGGACATCGCCGACCTGCGCCGCGCGGCCCGCGACCTCGGCGGCGCGCTCGAGGACGCGCTGACCTACCGCCAGGTGCTGGAGATCGGCGCCGCCGAGGCGGCCGCCCGCCGCCCCCTCTCCCCCGACCAGCGGGCCCGCCTGGAGAGCCGGCTGACCGACCTGGAGGGAGCCCCGCCCGAGCAGTACCGCCAGCTGGACTCGCGCTTCCACCTCGCCATCGGCGAGCTCACCGGCTCCCCCACCCTCGCCGCGGCCATCGCCGAGGCCAGGATGCGCCTCAACGACCTGCTCAACGCCATCCCCATGCTGGACCGGAACATCGAGCACGCCGCCGAGCAGCACCGGGCGATGGTCCGGGCGATCCTCGCCGGCGACGGTGACGCCGCCCGACGCGCCACCGAGGAACACCTCGCCGCCACGGCCGCACTGCTGCGGGGCTTCCTGGCCTGAGGCTGCCGGACCTCTCCGTACGCCCGCCATGACCGCCCACCCCTCTCCGCTGGTCACTCCTCCGACGCTCTTGATCACTCCTCTGACCGCCCCCTGACGGCCGCCCGGGTCCTCCGGACGATCGGACGATTACCCGCAACCCGGCCGCGCCCCTACCGTCGGGGATCACCCGCAGGTCGCTGTCGCCCGGTCGGGCCGGTTGCGGGAGGCGGGCGCCCGCACCGGCTCCGCAGAGAGGCGTGCGCGGTGTCCGTGGCGTTGAACTTCCGCATGGCGAAACAGCTGACGGGCGGCCGGGTGCTGCGGCGTCGGCGCCGCCCTGTTCGCGCTGCACCCCACCGCCACACCGGGCGTCCCGGCGCCGTCCCACCCTCGAACCCGCTCCGCCGGGCGGCTGTTGAGCACCCCGTACGTCACCCGCGGCATGGGCAGCTTCTTCAAGGAGTGCGAGCACCCCGAGTCCCGCTGGAGCAAGTGCCCGCACGAGTACAAGATCAGGTACCGCAACGCGGCGGGGCGCCAGACAGAGGCGTCCGGCTTCTCCACTCAGGACAAGGCCAAGACCCGCCTCGCCGAGGTCCACCACACGCGGAAGAACTCCCCGCAGAGCCGGCGCAAGGCCGAGCGCGTCCAGAAGTACGGGGTGATGCACTTCTCCGACTACGTCGCCGAGTGGCTCTCACCGAGGTGAAGGTCGGCGAGGCCGCCGACCTGATCATCAGGGACCTGGAGAGCTCCGGCTTCACCATCACCCGCCGCCCGGAAGGCCCCGACGACCGGTACCTCACGGTCATCGCCACCAAGGGCTACCGCACCCACCCTGTCCGCCTCGCCATGGACAGCCCCCGCTTCGTCGGCACCCGGCTCACCACACACTTCGGCGACTTCGACGTCCTCGGTCTCTACGCCCTCACCAACGGCATGACCAGGGAGAGCAGCCGCAACCGGCGGGCCTTCCAGGACCAGGTGTTCGACGCCGTCCAGACCCGTCTCGCGGCAACACGTTCGGACGGAGCGGGACTATCGGACGCGCTGGGTAAGGCCGAACAGAGCGCCGGTGGGATCGCGCATGACGACGTCTCCGCTGGAGTCCCGGCGAACTTCGGTCGCACCGAGCCGTCGGGCCCGCTCAGCGTCGGCGGCGGGTCTGTTGCTGGCGAAACTGACCAGCCAGAGTGATCGCTGCGCCGTTGGTTTCCCTGGCGGCTTGCCGGTGGCGGCGATGGAGTCGTCCGGCAACCGGAACTCGGTGTGCCGGGGGTCGGAGTTCCAGTGCAGTGCTGGTCGATAGAAGGCGGCGGCCTCCGCGGAGCAGTCGGTGAGAAGGCTGATGCGGGCGAAGGTCCCCGGTTCGTGGTTCAGCTGCATGCCGTCATGGGTTCCGGGCTGCCAGAGTGACAGTGGTGCACCGACGGGGTCAATCGTGACGGCGTAGTGGCCGAGTGTCCCGACTTGGGTTGGTGCCACGATGATCTGGGCGCCCAGGTTCGTGAAGCGGGTGGCGGTGGCTTGGACGTCCGACACGGTGACGTTGGTCGTCCAGTAGGGTGCGCCCGCGTCCTCGGCCGGCCCCAGAGCGGCGACGAGATGTCCGCGCAGCGTGCAGAGCCGGTAGCCGTTGGAGTCCGGTTGGGCGACGGTCCAGCCGAACAGCGCGGTGTAGAACGCCGTCGTCGTCCCCATATCGGGGGTGCCGAGGTCGATCCAGCTCACGGTGTTCTCGGGGTGCCGCGTGATGTTCATCGAGATGCCTTTCCGTTGGGACCGCCTCGCCCCGGTAGTGGAGCGAGGCGGTGTCCGGCTCTGACGCCGCGGCGCCCTGCGGTGTCAGGTGTAGTAGGGCGAGTTCAGGTCGATACTGGCGTCCTTGACGATGTCGCCGTCGAACAGTCGTGTCGTTGCCGGGGCTCCGGCCCGGCGGGCTTCTTCGGCGAAGGGGCCCTGGGCGAAGGCCAGGGCCTTCTCGGCGCTGTCGAACTCGTAGAAGCCACCGATGGTGTGGGTGCCGATCCCGGACAGCCACGTCTTGCGGATCAGGCCCGGCGCGGTCTTCAGAGCCACGTTGACCTGGTGCCAGTCGAACTGATCGAACGGCACTGCTGCCTGGATCTCGGTGTAGAGAAACGTCTTGCCCATCACGAACCTCCGGTTTCGGGGGCCGTCCCGCCCCCACTACTAGTACGTGCGTCCTAGTGGGTGAGCATGGACTAGGATGGCCGTACTAGTCAAGGGGGTCGCGATGGCCGCGGACACGAAGTCCCGCATGATCAGCGCAGCAATCGGACTGCTGCAACGCCACGGCCTGGCCGGGATGACCTTCAACGACGTCCTGGCCGAGAGTGGTGCCGCGCGCGGGGCGATCTATCACCACTTCCCAGGCGGCAAACAGCAGCTCGCGCTCGAAGCCGCCCGCCGCAACGCCGAGGACGTCCGCAGGCACCTGCACGAACTGCCGGCCCGCACGCCACGCGAAGTCGTGGAGGCATTCCTCGGCAACGTCCGGCCCGTGGTGCAGGCGTCCGCCGGGGGCGGCGGCTGCGCAATCGCGGCGGTCACCATCGACGGCGGCGCGGCCATTGCCGACCAGAGCAGCCTGCGCACTGTCGCGGCCGAAGCATTCACCGGATGGGACGGCGAACTCGCCGGAAAACTCACCCACGCCGGAATGAGCGCGTCCCAGGCCGCTGATCTGGCCACCCTCATGATCGTCACACTCGAAGGCGCCCACATCCTGTGTCGCGCTGCCGGGAGCATCGCCCCTTTCGACAGAGCTGCCGCAGCCCTGCTCTCCGGCCTCCCGAGCTCGGGTTGAACCGGTGTCGGAACACAACAACGTGGCGCGCTGACAAGATCAGGCTTCTGCCATGGCATGCACAGGGCCGCGCGGGTACCCCCAGGTCAGGTCCAAGGTCGACGCGGGCTGCCGGGGACTTGCCAAGCAGTTCCCCGACCAGGTTCAAGCCCCGCCGCTCAAAGGAAGAACGGCGCCCCGCCCGAAGACATCGCCGCCTGGGACGCACCCCGTCATCAGCAATCCTCGGAGCGCATCTGCGTCGAGCACGCAAACGCTGAACACAAGCAGTGGCGAACCGTCCAGCGCTACCTGGGACGCCGCGAGTACTTCGACGAGACCTACGCGGCAGTCGCCGCCCTGGTCTCCGACCGCGCCGCCGAGAGGTGAGCACCCATCAGACAACCCGCCGGGTCAACACGCCCCGACCTCATTCGTACACAAGGCCGTAAGAACGTCTCTTCCCCGCCATGACCCTCAACTTCCCCTCTGGTCACGACTCCACGCTACGAGGGGAATGTCAGCTGGCCGGCTCCTCGGGGTGCAAGCAGGATCTCCGCGTACTGGAGCAGCCCGGTCGACGACGGGTCCTCCGCACCCTCCTCCCGGATCCCCTGTGCCGTGGTTCGCACCGCGACCCGCGCGCGACCGGTCCACTCCGGGTCCTCCGTCCGCTGGGCTTCGTACGCCGCGGACCGCAGGTACCCCAGGGCGTTCGGCCGGTCGTCGTCGAGCCACCGCAACCTGGCCCGGGCTGCGAGCAGTTCGGCGGCCGGGCCGGCGGCGAACTCGGCGATCACCCGGTCGGCGATCGGCGAGCCGCCGGGCGGGCCGCCCGCATCCTCCTCGCGCTCGGAGAGGTTGTTGAGCGATCTCGCGAGGTCGGACACGAACGCCCCGGGGTCCTCCAGGGCCGGCGCCCGCAGGTGTGCCACCGACTCGGTGACCGATTCCAGGGCCGCGCGGGCCTGGCCGCCCGCTTGCCCCTGGGCGGTCGAGGATCCAGGCCCTGCTCGGCCCGTGCCGCCGCGTGCAGCCACGCCCCCGACAGCAGGTTCGCCGACCCGCTCCTGCGCAGCCGACGCGACTGCGCCGACAGGCCGACCGACCCCGACAACGGCGCCCGCCACCGCTCCAGCCGCTCCGCCCGGCCATCATCGCTGACCGCTGCCTGGCTTGCCTCGCTCAAGAAGACCTCCCCTTGTCCCGCACGACATGAACAGGCCGGGCAGCGAGTGCCCGGCCTGTCAGAAGCATGACAGTATGCGTTCGGTCGGGTGGTGCCAGTAGCCGCCCCGATGTCATGGCGTGCGAGCTTCGCCTGGAGGCCGCAGGAGGTCGCGGAGCAGTTGGAGGGCGGCGAGGACGGTGCGGTTCTGGATGTCCTCGCGGCGCCCCGGGTCCGGACGGGGGGCGGCCGTGACGGTGGTGTAAGGGGCGGCGGCGGCGATGAAGACGGTGCCGACCGGCTGGCCGTCCTGGGAGGCAGGGCCGGCGACGCCGGTGGTGGCGAGGGCATAGGTGGCCCCGGTGACAGCACGCACACCCTGGGCCATCTGGGCGGCAACCTCGACATCCACCGCTCCCCGCTCGGCAAGGAGGGCGGCGTCCACCCGGAGCAGGACCGCCTTGAGGTCGGTGTCGTACGCGACGACCCCGCCGAGGAATGTCTGCCCGGCACCGGGAGCGTCCGCGAGGGCCGCGGCAAGGCGGCCTGCCGTCAGCGATTCCGCGACCGCGACGGTATGCCCGGCCGCCGCCAGGGCCGCGGTGATCTGCCGGGCCAGGACGCCGGCGGGACCCAGTGCCGTCCGCCCGGACACAGTCGGGTCCTGCCGGCCGGGAGTGCGAGCTTCGGCAGGTGGGGCGGGGCCGGGGTGATGCCGCATCAGCGTCGGTCAAGGACGCGGGGATCAGCGCCCCGGCCCTGCTTGTGGCCGGGCGGAGTGAAGGTGGTCAGCGGGTTGGCGTGGAACGCGGCGAGAGCTTCGAGTACCGGTGCCTGGGACTGGTCCATGCCGGTGCGTGTGCCCGGCCACCTCGCTGGAAAACGGGGGCACCCGCCAGCGAGGTGGCCGGGGTGCCCCCTTCGGTGCAAGGGCCGGTGGCGGATCGGTACGGGCGCCGGCCGCGTGCTGGTGGGCGCGCACGATGGTCGAATCGACCGAGACGTCCCAGTCGATGTCGCCGGCCGCGTCCGCTTCCGCCTGGACCCGCTGGAGCAGACGCTCCCAGGCCTGTGCCTCGCCCAGGTGCACTCCGGCGGTGGCTGCCGCGTCGCGGGCGTGGAAGGTGAGCGCGGCAACGAGGTGGTGCCGGCGTGCGGACAGCTCCCGCAGCACGGGACCGGCGAGGTCGGCTTGCGCTTGCCGCAGCGCCTGGCCTACGTCCAGGAACTGGGCGACCTCGGAGGGGTGGTCGCGCACGAGGCGGTTGAGGGCGTACGCCGCGGCGGTCGGGCGCCGCAGCCCCTTGATACGGGCGGCGAGCTGCCGGTCGCCCAAGGCACGGGCACCGGCGGCGGCGCTGTCCCGGGCACGGGTGAACTCGCCGGGCGGCGCGGCGTACAGCGCGGCAGCGACGGCCTCGAAGCCCTCGGCCTCGGGCCGGTCCTCGTTGGCCGGTGGCCGCCGGTTCACCGTGCCCGCAGGGCGGCTTCGCAGGCGTGGCAGCGCCGTTCCGCCATGGCCGACGGATACCAGGGCTCGCCCGGGCGGACGGGCCGGTAATGGGAGTGCTCCATCGCGCCGGTGTCCAGCCCGCACAGCGTCCGCGGGAGGGGGTCCTCGGGAACGTCGGGGTCGGCGCCGGCTGCGTGAACCGCGAGCACCACCGGCTCTACGCCGTCCGGCCCGAGGGCCTCATCCTGCTCCATCTCGAACAGGACGATGATCGATCCCATACTCCGAGCCTCTGGCAACGCCGCACTGCGCACACCCCGGGGTGACCCGTCCGTGTAAGCCGGGGATGCCACAGGAGTGGGCCTCGGTCAGTGGCCGAGCGCGCTGGCGAGCTCCTTCTTGTTCATCGTGGAGCGGCCGTGGATGTTGCGCTTCTTGGCCTCGTTGTACAGCTGTTCCTTGGTCGGGCCCTGGGAGCCGGAGTGCGAGCGTTGGCCTCCGCGCCGGGAAGAGGACGTGTCGTGGGTGGAGGGACGGCCGGCGGTCTTCGACCCGGCGTGCCGGGCGCGTTCCTTGTTCACGGTGCGGGCGGCGGTCTCCTTGGCCCGCTTCTCGCTCTCGCCCCGGTCCAGGGCGCTGTCCTTGATGTGCTCGTACTGGCGTACACGCTTATTGCTCGAACCGGCGGGCATGATTCCTCCTCGACTCGTAGGGGGCGCGCCACAGCGCGTATCCCGAACGTAGGGCTCGACGCGGCGCGCCGCCCGCGCACGTACATCCGGCGTCTCCTCACCGTCGCCGATCGGGTGAGGACCGGCTCTCGCGCTCACACGTCCCCGTCGCGGTGGGGATCACTGCCAGCCGGACCGGGAGGGGCCCGGGACGCACAGGACGAGAGGCGGTGCCCGATGGGGCATGGCGGCAATGTGATCCAGGAGCTGATGGCCGACCACCGCGAGGTGGAGAAGATGTTCGCCCGGATCCAGGCGATGACCGGCGGCGGGCAGCAGCTGCGGGACTTGGTGGACGAGGTCACCATCGAGCTGGTGCGGCACTCGGTCGCCGAGGAGCAGTACCTCTACCCGGCGGTACGCGAATACATCCAGGGCGGGAACAAGCTGGCGGACAAGGAGGTCGCCGACCACGCCCGGGTCGAGAAACTCCTCAAGCAGCTGGAGAAGATGGCGACCGACGATCCGCAGATGAACCCGATGCTCCAGCAGCTCATGAACGAGGTCGCCCTCCACGTCCAGGACGAGGAGAACAACCTGTTCCCCATGCTGCGCACGGCCTGCACGCCCGAGCAACTGGACGACTTGGGTGACAAGATCCGCCGGGCCAAGTCCATGGCACCCACCCGCCCGCACCCCTCGGCGCCGAGCACCCCGCTGGCCAGCAAGCTGCTCGCCCCGGGCGCCGGGCTGGTCGACCGGGCCCGCGACTTCGTCACCGGCCGCGGCAAATCCTGAGCGGAGGTCAGGGTGCCCGGGGCCGGAGCGTTGGCTGCTCCCGCCCCGGGCACCCGCCCGGTCTTGCCAGGCGTGATGCGCGTCATGCCGCCGATCCGAGCGGGCCGCCTACACTGGACGGCCACGAGCGGGGCATCGCGGCCCCGCCCACCAGCAGCTCGCGCACACTGATCTCCCGGATGCAGGCGAGCCCGCCGCAAGGGACCGATCGCCCGTGCCCACCGACCTGACATCCGTCATAGCCGCCTGCTCCCGCTGGCTCCTGACCGCCTACCCCGCGCCCGCCGGCGCACTCAGCCGGGCGCTGGCCGAGGCACAGGCCCGCCAGGCCGCCACCCTCGCCGCCGCGCTGCGCTACCCCACCGACATGGACGTGCAACTGCTCCACCTGCTCGCTCCAGGCGGCTCGGCCCGCCTCGACTGGCTCACCGGCATCGACCCGCACCCCGACGACGCCGACGCCGCTTGGCGGACCTGGGTAGATGAGACCGTCGTCAGCTGGGCCGCATGCCTCCTCGCCGACCCCGCCCTCGCCACCCGCGCCCACCAGGCGCTGACCAAGTCCCGACACCACACCGCCGCCGACGGCCTGCAACGCCTCACCCACCCGGGCGCCCACGACACCGAAGCCGCTGCCCTGCTGCGCCACCCCGACCTGCTCGAGGGCGTCGCCGCGCTCCACCGGTCCCAGCTGCTCGAACTGCTGCAAACCGACGGCGTCCCACAGCCGTAGACCGGGCGGCCCCGGCCGCAGCCTCGGCGCCGGCTGGACGAACACGTCGGCGTTGCGGCTATTGCGGGCCGCGTTCAGAGGAAACCTACGAACCGCGCGCCGTGGGCGCCCGGGCACGGCGGCGCCGGTTTGGCGGACGCCCGGGAGCCCTGGTTGCCGGCGACGCGGGACTGTGCCTTCTTCCCTCCCGAGCGGTGCCGGAGCCGAAGCTGCCAAGGATTCTTCCGGCGAGCTTCCCAGGATTCCGGATGTCCAGAACACGTTCCGTACGGCAAAGCATTCGGCTGGGGTCATTCGCTCGGCCGATCGCGGGATCCGCGCCCCGACGCGGGCATGGCTGCCCGCCTGGTCGGGGAGATCCCGAAATCATGACGTGGCCGGTGCGGACCGTGGCGGGAGGACGAGGGTGAGCGACGAGGACGGCGAGGCGCAGGAGTCGGAGGAGAAGGCGGACCGCAAGTGGACCGAGATGCTCCAAGAAGTGCGCGTCGCCCAGACTGGCGCGCAGATCCTCTTCGGATTCCTGATCAGCGTGGTCTTCACCCCCAGATTCACCCAGATCAGCCCGGCTGACCGCGTCCTGTACCAGGTCACCGTGGTCCTCGGCGCCGTCGCCACCGGCACGCTGATCGCCCCGGTCGCCTTCCACCGCTTCCTGGCCGGCCACCAGATGATGCCCGAACTGGTACGCGCCGGGGCCAAGATGATCACCCTCGGGCTGGTCCTCCTCGGCATCACCGTCGGCGCCGCCCTGCTGCTGCTCCTGCACGTCGCCACCGGATCGCCGGGCGCCGTCGCCATCACGGGCCTGGTCCTGGCCTGGTTCGCGGTCAGCTGGCTCGTGCTGCCCTGGGTTGTCCTGCACCGCTCGCGGAACAAGGCCAGAACCGGGTCGTAGCCGCTCGGGTGCCGTGCGCGGCACGGCACGCGGCGTTCGCCCGTCGAAGTGGGGTCACCCCGGGCGCTTCCTTCGCCGTCACGACCGCGGCCGCGGCGGCCGCCCTCGTCCTCACCCTTTGCACCGCGACCGACCGCCGCTACCGCCGCCGGGACGATCCGCCCCAGGCACCCGATGCCGGGAAGGCCGCGCCGCCGACCGGGCCCGCTCGCGATTGACCCGACCTGTCAGGACTCGTTCAGTGCTCGTTCAGTTGCCCATTCAGTACTCGTTCTTGATGACGAAGTACGAGCCGCGGATCGTGCCGGCGAGCTTCGACTTCTGCCGCGCGAACTTGAACCGCGAGGCCAGTTCCTCCGGGACCTCCATCCCGTCGAACAGCTGCGCGCCCGCGCCGCCCGGCGCAGCGTGCCGACCGCCCGAAACCTCAGCGCGGCACGCCGGCGACCGGGCACCGGGCACGGTGGATCGCCGGCCGGTGACCGGGTCCACGCGGGGACGGCCCGGACCGGGACACCCCACACGGTGGCGGCTCAGCAGGCGGCGACGAGGCTCTCCGGTGAACCGTCACTGCGGCGGATACGGCCGTGGTCGGCTCCCCGTCAGGCCAGGGCGGTGAGCCGGAGCTCGACGTCGACCACGCCGGGTACGGAGCGCACCAGGCGTTCCAGAACGTCGGCCGAGACGGTGTCCGGAAGGCCGCCGGTCAGGGTGATCCTGCCGTTCTCGGAACGGACGGCGGCGTCCACCGCCGCGCTCGGGCCGAGGGTGGCGGTCAGCTCGAATCGGACCCGGTCGGCGAGTTCGCGGTCGTCGCCGAGGTAGACCTTCAGCAGGTCGCCCCTGCTGACGATGCCGACCAGGTAGTCCTCCTCGTCCACGACCGGGAGCCGCTTGAGGTGACCGCGGGCCATCGCCCGGCCTGCCTCGTTGAGCGGGCTGCCGGGGTGCACGGTGACCGCGGGGACGGACATCATCCGCCCGGCCGTCAGGGCCTCGGCGCGCTCGCCGTCCCGGTCCCGGACGGTGAGCAGGTCGGCTTCGGAAACCACCCCGACCACCCGGCCGTCGCCGGTCAGCACGGGGACGGCGCTGACCTGCCAGCGCTGCAGGGTCTCGGCGATCTCGCGGAAGTCCGCGTCACGGCCGACGGCCACCACCGCGTGGGTCATGACGTCGGCGACGGTGCTCGGTGTGCTGGTCATGGCGGCCTCCTACGACGCCGCGCGGTAGGCGCGGGGGTGTTCCAGGTCCCGGTCGGTGTCGTCCTCGGTCCAGACCAGGGTGTGGTGGACGGCGACCACGCCGTCCACAGCGCGGCAGAGCTGCTCGGTGATAGCGATCAGGCTGCGGCGGGGCAGCCGTCCGTTCAGGGTGACCACGCCGTCCTTCACCGCCACCTGGATGTCGCCAGGCGCCAGCCCGAGGGTCTGGCCGAGCACGTCGTGGTTGATCTCGTCCCGGATGGCCGCGTCGTGCCGCAGGAACACCTGCAGCAGGTCGCGACGGCTGACGATGCCGACCAGACGGCCGATCTCGTCGACCACGGGCAGGCGCTTGACCTTGTGCTTGTCCATGGCGCGGGCGGCTTCGGGCACCGACCAGCCGGGGCGGGCGGTGACGGCGGGGGTGGTCATCAGGCCGCCGGCGGTCTCGGCCTCGGCGCGGGCACGGTCCTTGGCATCCAGCCAGCGGCCAGGGAATCGGCCCTCCGGGTCCGGCAGGACGGCCGCCTTGCGGATCAGGTCGGCCTCCGAGACCATGCCGAGCGGTCGGCCCTGGTCGTCGACCACCGGGATCGCGGTGATGTCGTTGCGGTGGAACAGCCCCGCGACTTCCTTGAACGGCGTGTCGGGCCGGGCGGTGACGACCTCGTGGGTCATCACGTCGTTGACGCTGCGGTGCTGCATCGTCCTCACTCCTCCTCGGGTGGTCCCGTCTTCACTGTCCGCTCGCACCACGTGCCCCGCACAGGGCCGGACGGTCCTGCCACAAGGGCCGATCCGGCCCAGGACAGCGCGGCCGGTCGGCAGGACGATGGAGGAACCCTCGCGTCCTGCTGGAGGCGGCCATGACCACGGAGACCCCCACGCCCCGACCGGGCCTGTTGACGTTCCTCGGCGGCGTGGGCACCGTCACCGGCAGCAAGTTCCTGGTCGAGACCGACCACGCCCGGCTGATGATCGACTGCGGCCTGTTCCAGGGCCTGGCCGAGCTCCGCCGCCGCAACCGGCGCCCGCTGCCGCTCGATCCGGCCGACGTACGGGCCGTCGTCCTCACCCACGCCCACCTCGACCACTGCGGCTACCTGCCGCGCCTCGTCCGGGACGGCTTCAGTGGGCCGATCCTGACCACCCCCGACACCGCCCGGATCGCCGAGCTGATCCTGCGTGACAGCGCCCACCTGCAGCAGGAGGAAGCGGACCACGCCAACCAGCACGGCTGGTCCAAGCACCGGCCCGCCCAGCCGCTCTACGACGACAAGGACGTCGGGAACACCCTGCGGATGTTCGACCCCGTCCCGCTGGACACCGACGTCGAAATCACCGCCGGCACCGTGCTCCGGCTGCACCGCGCCGGACACATCCTCGGCTCCGCCTGGGCCCACCTGGTGCTGGAGGACGGCCACACCATCGCCGCCAGCGGCGACCTCGGGCGCCCCGTCCACCCTCTGCTGCGCCCACCCGAACCCTTCACCGGCGCCGACGTCCTGCTGATGGAGTCCACGTACGGCCACCGTCACCACGAGGAGACGGCCGCCCGCGAGTGGTTCGCCGCAGCCCTGGAGCGCACCTTGGCGCGCGGCGGCACCGTCGTCATCCCGTCCTTCGCCGTGGACCGCACCGAGGTCGTGCTGCACCAGCTCACCGAACTGCGCAAGGCCGGCCGCCTTCCCGCCCACGTCCCGGTGTACGTGGACAGCCCGATGGCGCTCGCCACCCTGCAGATCTACCGGGAGGCCTTCGCCGCCGGCTCCGACCAGCTGCGCCCCGACATCCTCGCCGAGGGCCCGACCGCGCTGGACCCCGAACCGTTCACCCTGGTCCACTCGCTCCAGGAGTCGATCGCCCTGGACCACGCGCACGGCCCGGCCGTCATCGTCTCCGCCTCCGGCATGGCCACCGGCGGCCGCGTCGTCCACCACCTCGCCCGCCTGCTGCCCGACGCCCGCAACACCGTCGTCGTGGTCGGCTACGCCGCCGAGGGCACCCGAGCCCGGGACCTGGTCGACGGCGCCCGCACGCTCAAGATGTACGGCACCTACGTCCCGGTACGCGCCGAGGTCGTCAACGTCCCCGCCTTCTCCGCACACGCCGACGCCGCCGAGATCATCGACTGGCTCCGCAACGCACCACCGCCCGGTGCCGTCTACCTCGTCCACGGCGAACCGGAGGGCTCGGAAGCGCTACGCGACCGGATCGACCGCGAACTCGGCTGGACCGCCGTGGTCCCGCGCTCGGGCGAACGGGTGCTGATCCGGTGAGCGGCACCGGCTCGTCACCGGCCCGTTCACTGGCTGATCACCGCGTGCTGCGTCATCGTGGCGGGAGTCGCCCTCGGCCAGGTCATCGCCACCTCTGGTCCGTCCCCGCTGGCTGGGCACGGCGGAGGACGCGGCGGCCACTCGGCATCCGGTGTGCGGTGCGGTCAGCGGTCGGTGTTGTCAAGGTCCCAGGTGAGGTGGCCGGCCAGGGTGGCGAGGCCGTCGATGCGGGCGAGTCGGAGACAGAGGGCGGCGTCGTCGCGGTGGGTGCGGGTGCGGCCGACCAGGGTGACGCGGCGGCGTTCGCAGCGGATGCGAAGTGACGTGGGACGATGCCGCTACCGGGGGTGAGAGCGAGGGGGAGTGCCTCGGAGCGGATGGCCTCGTCCTCGCGGCGCAGGGCGTCGAGCAGGTCATGCGAGGAGAGCAGGCCGGTGAGGCGGCCGTCGGCGTCCAGGACGGGTAGGTGGTGCAGGCCGTGCTCGGCCAGGAGGGCGACGGCGGCGGGTGACGCTGGCCCCCGCTGTGACGGTGACCGCCGGAGTCGGGCGCGCGGGTTCGGCGGCCGGGAAGGTGTCGGCCGGCGCGCCGTCGAGGATGCTGTGCTTCACGGTGTCCACTTCCCCTCGGCGGCCGCCGGGCGCCGCAGCCGGCGCAGGTAGGGGTCGAAGGACGGCCGGCGTTCGAGGCGGACCCGGGCGTCCACGCAGACCGCGCCGTCGGGGCGGAGGATGACGGGGTTGAGGTCGGCCTCGACGACCTCCGGGAAGTCGTCGGCGAGCCGGGAGAGCCGGGCGAGCATGGATCGGATCGCCGTGAGGTCGACGGCGGGCCCGCCACTCCGGCCCAACAGCAGTGGTGCGCTGCGCAGTTCGGTGACCATGGTGGTCAGGTCACGCTCGCTCAGCGGGGCGAGCCTGGCAACCCGGTCGGCCAGGACTTCGGTGGCGGTGCCGCCCAGGCCGAGGAGGACGAGCGGCCCGAAGACTTGGTCCTGCACGACGCCCGCGAGCAGTTCCACCCCGGGCGCGGCCATTGGCTGGACCACCGCTCCGGCCAGCTCCGCGCCGAACCGGTCCGCGAACTCGCGGTAGGCGGCACGTACGTCGGCCTCGGTCGCAAGGCCGGTGCGGACGGCGCCCAGCGCGCTCTTGTGCACCTGGCCGGGCCAGTACGCCTTCAGCGCCACCTTCCCCTCGTACCCGAGGCGCAACAGGTCGGCGGCGGTGACAGCTGCTGTGTGCTCATCGCGGGCCCACACCGTGGTGGTCAGCGGCAGCCCGTAGGCTGCCAGCAGGTCGGCGGTGGACAGCGGGTCCAGCCAGCCGCCCTCGGGGTGGGCGGTGAGGTAGCCGTCCACCAGGCTGCGGGCGGTGCGCCGGTCGCAACCCGGGGCATCCACCGGCACCGGCTGCGGCTCGGCCAACCACCGGGCGCGGTCCCGGGCATGGCCGAGGGCACGGGCCGCGGCGACGGAGTCCGAGTAGACCGGGAGCACGCCGCCGTCGGCGCAGGCCCGGTAGTGGACGGGCACCTGCTGGTCGAGCAGGACGGCGGCGATCGGGACGCGGCGCCGGGCCGGTCCCTCCAGCAGCGCGTGCACCGGGTCGCGGTCAGGGGTGACGCCGAGCGCCGTCGGCACCAGGCACACCAGGATGGCGTCGATGGCCGGCTCGCGCTCCAGCGCCCGGAGGAAATGGGTGAGATCCACCGGGTGCACCGCCGCCGTGGTGTCCACCGGATTACGGACGGAAGCGCCCGGCGGGAGCAACTTCCCGAGGTCCGTCGGGAGTTCCGGCAGTTCCAGTCCGGCCTCCGCGCAGGCATCGGCGGCCAGGATGCCGATACCGCCCGCGTTGGACACGACCGCGACCGCGCCGCGCGGGGCGGGCAGCGGCTGGGCGTGCAACAGGGCGGCGGCCTGGACGAGTTCGTCGATGCTGTGGGTGGCCGTGATGCCGGCCTGCCGGAACAGCGCTTCCCGGGTGACGGTGGGAGTGGCGGCGGCCGCGGTGTGCGAGGCGGCGCCACGACGGCCGGCGATCGAGCGTCCGGCGTCGACGGTGAGCACCGGGATGGTGCGGGTGACGCGGCGGGCGGTGCGGGCGAAGGCGCGCGGGCTGCCGAAGGACTCCAGGTGGAGCAGCGCGAGGTCGGTGCGGCCGTCCGCCTCCCACCACTGGAGCAGGTCGTTGCCGCTGACGTCGTATTTGTCGCCGAGGGACACGAAGCTCGACACCCCGATGCCCAGCCAGGCCAGCCGCTGCAGCAGGGCGATCCCCACGCCGCCGCTCTGCACGGCCACCCCGGCGGTGCCCGGCCGGGGGAAGGCGCCACCGAACTCGGCGTCCAGCCGGACGGCAGGGTCGGTCTGGGCCATGCCGAGGCTGTTCGGGCCGACCATGCGCATGCTGTGCCGGCGGCAGGCGCGCATCAGTCCGCGGGCCTGCTCCGCGTCGAGGCCGGAGGTGAGCACCACCAGTGCCCGCACTCCGGCGGTGCCGCACTCCGCGGCCACCCCGGGGACGGCGCCGGCGGGCACGGCGAGCACCGCGAGGTCGGGCACGGCGGGCAGCGCGCGGACGGACGGGTACACGACCTCGCCGTCGATCTCCCCGGCGTGCGGGTTGACCGCCCAGACCGCGCCCGCGAAGCCACCCCGCCGGATCTTCCCGAGGACGGTCCGCCCGACCGAGCCCACTCGCCGGGACGTCCCGACCACCGCGACCGAGGCCGGGCGCAGCAGCGCCGAGAGGCTCGCGACGTCGGCACGGCGGCCTCGTTCGTCGACGGCCGAGCGATAGCGCTCGTCGCTCTCGTCGAGCAGTACCCGGATCCTGACCTCGCCCTGCTCGTACCGGCGCTCCACGGGCAGGCCGAGGTCGGCGAAGACCCCGTGGACGGCCCGGTTGCCGGACAGCGTGTCGGCTTCGAAGAAGCGGATGCCGGCGGTGCGGGCGGCGTGCAGGAGGTGCTCAAGGAGCAGGGTGGCCACACCCCGGTGGTGCCAGCGGTCGGCCACCGCGAGCGCCAGCTCCGCGGTGGCCGGTGGTTCGTCCAGCAGCTCGCAGTCCGCCTCGCCGACCAGTTCCTCCCCCACCCAGGCGCCGCACGCCAGCAGGCCGGTGCGCGGTGGCCCGGACAGGCGGTCGGCGGCCTGTCCAGGCGCGTTGCGGCTGACGCCGAAGAACCGCATCCGGCGGCTCTCCTCGGACATCCCGGTGGTGTGCAGGTCGAGCACCGCCTGGTGGTCGACCGGCCCGAGTGGCCGGAGTTCGACGGTGGTGCCGTCGGCCAGCAGGGCTTCCGCGGTGACGCCCGTCGGACGGACGGTGGACATGGCGCGCCTCCTGCCTCCTGTCTCCGTTTCCCAGGCTCCGCGCCCGCCCCGATCCGTAGAAGGGCCGACCGACCCCATTCCCGGCCACCAGCGGGTTGTCACCGGTGCGGATCTCGACGGTGCCGAGACCGGCGAGACGACGCAGGGAGTCGGCAGCCCCGCGTCAGCGGCCGTTCGGGCCCGGCTGCGGGGCCACTCCCCCGCCCGGCCCCACGCCTTCCCCGAACTCGTCGACCGGGAGCGGGAGATCCTCCGGCGCCACGGCCGAACAGGACCGGACCAGCGCCGCAGGCCGGGTGGCCGGTGCGTTCGCGGGACGCCCGCAGCTGCGTCAAGGTGTCGTGCGTGGACATCGACCCGCCCGGACGGGGCGGTGATCGAGGTGCCGACGGCCCTGGAAGCTGCCGGACAACCGGTGCCGACCACGGCCTCCTCGCCGAAGGCCTTCCCGGACATGCCGGACCCGTGGACCCTCCGGTTCCAGGGCTTCGACCCGGCGGCAGAAGGGCTGCGAGAGGCTTTGTGCGCGGTCGGCAACACCGACCTGCGCCGGCTCGACCGGATCCTGGAGGCCGAGGGCGACACCGTCAACCGCTACAAGGCCTCCAAGCAGGCCGACGCGCTCATGCTCTGGTACCTGTTCTCCGCCCGCGAGGTCCGTGACCTGCTACGGCACCTCGGCCACCCCGCCGGCCACGAACTGCTGCGCCGTACCACCGACTACTACCTGCGGCGCACCGTCCACGGATCGACGCTCAGCTCGGTGGTGCACGCCTGGATGCTTCACCCGGTCCGACCGCCGAGCCTCCTGGCGGTTCTTCCGCGACGCCCTGGTGGCCGACCTGCGGGACAGCCAGCGCGGCACCACGGCGGAGGGGGTCCACCTGGGCGCCATGGCGGGCGCGGTTGACCTGCTGCAGCGCTGCTACACCGGCCTGGAGGTCCGCGGGGACGCCCTCTGGCTGGACCCGCACCTGCCGTCCGCCCTCGGCCGCTTGGAGCTGGACCTGCGTTATCGGGGCCATTGGGGCCTCGTGATCGCCGTCGACCGCCGTACGGTCACGGTGAGCCTGAGCGAGGACCGCCAGGAGCCGATCCGGATCCGTCTGCGCGGCACCGAGGCGACGATCCGGCCGGGCGAGACCCGTCACTTCCACCTGTAGGCGCCGGCTCACCGGCGCCCGGTCCAGCGCGGCTCCACCTGCTCCCAGGCGGATTCCCAGCTCCGCTCGGCCCGCCGGTCCAGCTGGTGCCGGCGCAGCGCGAACCAGCCCTCCGTACCGGCCCCGAACACGGCGATCGCGCCGAGACCCACCAGGACGGCATCCGTGGCGATGAGTTCGGGCGACCGGGGGGCGCCGATCGGCTGTCCGGAGTCGTTCAGGCCGACCGGGACGGCCGTCCCGAGGGTCGTGCCGTCCGGCACGGGGATGCTGCCGGCCCCGGGCCCGACCGGGTAGATCCACCGGGCCGGGGCGTGCTCCCGCACGCTGCCCGCCCGGGGGTCGTCCGACTGCGCCGGGCCCGTGGTGACGGCGGTGACGACGTGCCGGTGGCGGGCGACCTGAGCCGCGTCGTGCGTTTCCGCGCGGTACACGAGCAGGGCGGCGACGGCCGCCAGGACGAAGGTGGCGAGCACCATCAGCGCCGCCCCGGCCACCATGCGGCTGTACGCCCGGTCGAGTGGACGGCAGAGCGGGTTGTGGTCCCGGCAGGCGGCCCGGCGGACGTGCCCGCGTAGGGACGTGCGCGAGGCGGGTTGCCTGTGCGTGGTGGCTGCGGCAGACATGACGCGCCTCCTCGGTGCCGGGGATGCCTTCGGCTCTCACGGATCAGTCTTCCGAGCCGGCTGACGTTCCCCGAGGGCCTGACGGCCCTGGTCCCGGGTCCTGTGGGGCCATCGGTCGCAGGTCACTCGTCCCCGGCCGGGCTGTCCGCGCAGTCGTCCCAGCTGGCCACGCCCACCACGACCGCACCGGCCAGCCGGGCCTCCCCACGCCCCGGCGCAGGGCCGCCCCGGAGGAGCGCGAGCCCTCCACCCCGACCAGGATCCGATGCCCGTTCGCGTTCCGATTCGCGGCACCGTCCATCATGCCCACCTCCCTGAAGTGCGGTCCTGTACCTCATCCGTATCCCAGCACGCCGTCTCCCGGGCAGCCGCCGCATGGGCCGGGGGGCCCGCCGCCAAGGACCGACCGGCCCCAGCCCTCGACCCGTGTCTGGTGGTGTCATGGAGGTGTACGGACGGCCGGGCCGCGCCCCGGCCCCGCACCGAGCCAGGGAGGGCGGCATGAAAGCCGCCGCGGGAGACCGCATCATCGTCCAGGGCACCCGGCCGGGCTCAGCCCGCAGGGACGGCGAGATCGTCGGCCTGCACCACTCGGACGGCAGCCCGCCCTACGACGTGCGCTGGTCCGACAACGACCAGGTGACCGAGTACTTCCCAGGGCCGGACGCCCGGATCCATCACTACCGGCACGAGGAGGCGCGAGGACCGCTCAACCCGCACCTCTTCGCCGACTGACGGGCCGCGGCCGTGACCGCCACCGTCCACACCGCCGCACGGGGGTTGACCACCGCCGAGGCCGCGCGGCTGCTCGCCGAGCACGGCCGCAACGAGGTCGCGGCCGACCGCCGGGTGCCGCTGTGGGCCCGGTCGGCGTGGCCATGGGCCGACGTGGCACCGAGGTCGCCCGCCAAGCTGCCGACCTGGTCCTCGCCGACGACGAACTCGCCACCGTAGTCGGCGCGGTGGAGGAGGGCCGCCGGGTCTACGACAAACGTCCGCCGTTTCCTCGTGTACGGGCTGTACGGCGGCGCGGCCGAGATCCTGGTGATGCCGGCCGGCCCGCTGTTCGGCCTCGCACTGCCGTTGCGGGCGGGCCAGATCCTCTGGATCAACCTGCTCGCCCACGGCCTCACCGGTGTCGCCATGGCGCGGAGCCGGTTTCCCCCGGCGCGATGACCCGGCCCCCCGCCACACCAGCACATCCTGGGTTCCGGTATGTGGCAGCGGGTGCTACTGCTGGGCTTCGTCGTCGCGGCGGCCGCTCTCGGCGCCGGGCTCTGGGCCCCTGGCGGTGACCGCCCGTGGCAGTCCGTCCTGTTTCCCGCCTTGCTGGCCGCCCAACTCGGCGTCGTCCTGGGCCTGCGCGAACGGCTGCTGACCCGCGCGAACCTCTTCCTCCCGCCGGCCGTCCTCACCTCCGGCGCGCTCGTGGCCGCCGCCCTCTACCTGCCGTTCCTCCGCGACGTGCTCGACACCGTGCCGCTGTCCTGGAGCGACTTCATCGCACCCGCGGCCGCCGGGGTCGTCGGGTTCGCGGCAGCCCGGCTGTGCAGGCAAGGGGCCTGACGCCATGTCGAACGCCCTGGGTCACCGACCTGTACGAGCTGCCGATGGCCCTGTCCTGCCAGCAGGGCAGCTGCGGCGACGTGGCGGCCCCGAGGTCGGCATCGCGGCCCGTCCCACAGTGGAGTCCCGCGATAGGACCGCGACCACCATCAGACCCGTGAACGTGCGCGCCGCGACACAACCGGTTGTCTGGGACGCACTGACCAGTCCCGACGGCGAGGCATCGGCAATCGCTGGTGCAAACGGGGCCGGGTGCCCCTTCGGAGGACAGGGGTGAGCGGGTAGGTTGGCGGGCCGGGCAGGGTGCCCTGAAGGCCGGAAGCGGGTGGGGCATGATTGCCGGGGCGGTTGTGGACTGCGGGCTGTACGAGTTCGGGCGCAGGCTGCCCGAGACGGTGGAGCTGTCGAAGGTCCTGGAGCGGATCGGCGAGGGGCTCGGCCGGTTCGTGTGGATCGGCCTGTACGAGCCGACCGCGGAGCAGTTCGCGGAGATCTCGGCGGCGTTCGACCTGCATCCGCTGGCGGTGGAGGACGCGGTGCGCGCGCACCAGCGGCCGAAGCTGGAGCGGTACGGCGACACGCTGTTCCTGGTGCTGAAGACGATCACCTACGTCGAGCACGACAAGGTGACGGCGACCAGTGAGATCGTCGACACCGGCGAGATCATGGTCTTCGCCGGGCCTGGCTTCGCGATCGTCGTGCGCCACGGCAGCGCCAAGTCCCTGACCGGGGTACGCAAGGGCCTGGAGGCCGCCCCCGATCTGCTGGCCCTCGGCCCGGCCGCCGTTCTGCACGCGGTCGCCGACCACGTGGTCGACCAGTACCTCGACGTCGCTGACAAGTTCGAGCGCGACGTCGAGGAGCTGGAGTCCGCGGTGTTCTCCCACGAGCGGACCGACGACGCGGGCCGGATCTACCAGCTCAAGCGCGAACTGCTGGAGTTCAAGCGCGCGGTCGTGCCGCTCGGCGCACCGCTGCAGCGCCTTGCGGACGGAACGATCGCCCTCGTGCCGGCGGCGATAGCCGCCTATCTGCGGAACGCCGCCGACCACCACACGCAGGCCAAGGAGCGGATCCTGGCGTTCGACGAGCTGATCTCCAGCATCCTGGACGCGAGCATGGCCCGGCTGTCGATGCAGCAGAACACCGACATGCGCAGGATCAGCGCCTGGGCGGCCCTGGCCGCCGTGCCGACGCTGGTGGCCGGCGTGTACGGGATGAACTTCGACAACATGCCGGAACTGCGCTGGACCTACGGATACCCGGCGATGCTGCTGTTCACCAGTGTGGTGTGCGGGCTGATCTTCCGGGCGTTCCGCCGCAACGACTGGCTGTGACGGCGGTGTCGGCCCTGGGCGGGGCCGGCACCGGGTGCTCATCCGTCGAGGTGGATCCGGGTGGCGATGAACGCGACCCAGGCGAACAGGGCGGTGAAGGCCAACAGCGGAGCGAAGCGGGGCACGGTCGTTCCTTCCGTGGGGGCGGGTGATGGCGGCGAGGATCAGGCGAGGCCGAGCCAGCCGAGGACGGTCTGGACGAGCAGGATCGTGGACATCCCGGCGACGCCGACGACCACCGCCGTGGCCGCGACCCGGTAGCGGGGGCTGTTGGCCGCCTCCCCGAGGACGGATCGGCGGTTGGTGAGGACCAGCAGGTAGACCAGCACGATCGGGCTGATCAGGCCCTGAAGGACCTGGGTGCCGATCAGCAACTGGATGACGTCCACCGGGGTGAGGGCGACGATCGCCCCGAGAGCGATCTGTGCGGTGAACACGCCGAGGAACAGGGGCGCGTCGCGGAAGCTGCGGGAAACCGAGCGTTCGACACCCGCTGCCTCGCCGACTGCGTAGCTGGCCGAAAGGGGGACGACGGCGCCGGCGAGGGCGGAGGCGCCGATCAGGCCGAAGGCGAAGAGCAGCTCGGCGCCGTGCCCGGCCACGGGCTTGAGGGCCTCGGCAGCCTGCGCGGCGGACTCCAGCGGCCCGGTGCCGCCGATGGCGGAGGCGGTGGCGATGATGATGGTCAGACTGATCAGGCAGGCGAAGACCGCGCCGAGGACGGCGTCGGCCCGGATCAGCTTGTAGTCCTCCGGCTTGGCCCCGCGGTCGACCACGCCGGCGGCGGCGTAGAACTGCATGTACGGGCTGACGGTGGTACCGATCAGGGCGACAGCCAACAGGATGAAGTCCTTACTCGGCTCGATGTGCGGGACGGCCAGGTGCTCGCCGACCCGGCCCCAGTCGGGGTGGCCGAGGACCATCGCGATGGGGTAGGCGAAGAAGGCCAGCGACATCACCAGGAAGATCCGCTCGGCCCACTTGTAGGAGCCGAACAGCACCAGCGACCACAGCAGGAATGCAGCCGGCGGGATGACCGCCCACTTGGGGACGCCGAGGAGTTCGAAGGCGGCGCCGATGCCGGCGAACTCGCTGACGACCAGTCCGGTGTTGGCCAGCCCGAGGCAGAACACCGCCAACGCGGTGAGCCGGAGGCTGAACTGTTCGCGGATCAGCGCGCCGAGGCCCTTGCCGGTGTGGGCGCCGAGCCGGACCGCCATCTCCTGCACCATCACCAGCGCGACGGTGACCAGCACCATGAAGAACAGCGTGCCGTACGTGAACTGGGAACCGGCCGAGGCATAGGTGGCGATGCCCGCGGCGTCGTTGCCGGCGTTCGCGGCGACCAGGCCGGGTCCGGCAATCATCGCGATGGCCGCGATGCGGCGCCGGCCCTTGCGCCGGGCGGGCGAGGCCGCGGCGACGGCCGGCGCGGCGGTGACGGGGGCGGTGTCGAGGTCGCGGGTCACTTGAGGAGCCTCCGGAAGTGCAGGCGCCCGCGCTCGGGCAGCAGGGTGTCGAGGATGTCGTCGGCGAGGATCCGGCCCAGCGGGCGCTCGGTCTCGTCGACCACCAGCAGGGAGGTGGCCCGGGCGGCGACCAGCTGATCGGCGGCCTCGGCGAGGCGGGTATCGGGGCGGACCGTGACCGGCGGACCGAACTGGGCCAGCCACTCCACCAGATCCCCAACCGGCGCGGCGTCCTCCGCGACCGCCACGTCGAACAGCGGGATGTCGCCGACCAGTCGACCATCGTCATCCAGCACCACCACGGAGTCGATCTCGGTCCGGTGCTCCGCCTGCGCGGCCAGCTCCGCCCTCACCTGGGCGACCGTCTGCCCGGCGCGGGCGGTGACCAGCACGGTGGTCATCGCGCCGCCCGCCGTACCCTCGCGGTGGGTCAGCAGGGTGCGCAGCTCCGACGCCTCGCCGACCGGCATCCGGGCGAGCAGGTTCTCGCGCTCGCCCGGCTGGAGGTCGCGCAGCGCGTCGGCGGCCTCGTCCGGCTCCATCTCGTCGAGCAACCGGGCGGCGTGCTCGGGCGGCGCCTCGCGGAGCAGGTTCTCCAGCTCGGCCGGTTCCATCTCCTCCAGGGCGTCCGCGGCGTGCTCCGGCTCCAGCCAGCCAAGCAGCTGCTGGCGCTCGTGCCGGCCGAGGTCCTCCAGGATGTCCGCGAGGTCGGCTGGGCGCAGCTGGTGCAGGGCGGAGCGGGAGGCGCGCAGCCGTACCTCGGCGGGGCCGTGGGTGGCCTGCTCGCCGAAGGGGGCGACGGACTGCCAGTCCAGGACGCGGTCCGGGGTGGGGCGCACCTGCCAGCGGCGAGGGCCGAGCCGGCGCAGCAGGGTCGCCAGTGACACGTCCACCCCGATGAGCACGGTGCGGTCGACCTGTGGCGCCAGGTACAGGTCGGCGGCGCGGGTGACCTGAACGCCGTCCACGTCCACCAGCTGGTGGTCCATCACCTCGCGGGCGAGCAGCACCTCGCCGGGCCGGCGGACGTACTCGCGCAGGTCGACGCGGGAGGTCCGCAGTCCGACCCGCCCGGCGTGGATCTTGCCGATGGCCGTGGCGGGAAGGAAGGTGCGGCGGCGCCCGATCCGGATGATCAGTCCGGTGACCGGCGGGTACGGCTCGGGCCCGTAGAGGCGGGCGACGATGTCGACGACGCGGCCGACGTCCTCGCCGGGCTGGTTGGTGACCGGGCCGCCGACCAGCCCGGCGACAGAGACCAGGTAGGCCCGGACCGTGCGGGTGGTGGCGGCACGGCGCTCGAGATCGACCTTGCGGTCGCGCAGGCGGGCCGTGGTGGACATGAGCAGAGTGGTGGAAGCCATGGGTGAGCACCCCCTTGCCTCGGCTGGGACGAGGCATCAGGCGGCACCGGGGCACACCTCCCCATTCCCTGGCTCGTGCGGCAGGCCGTGCGCGGGGTGATACCGCCGCACGGCAACGCGTCTCGCCGTGGTGCCGAGCGAGAAGGCCGCTACGGGTTGAGCGATTCAGGGAAGGAGGGGCTGCCCCGGGCCGGTGAAGGACGGCGAGGACAACACGATGAAGGGCCGACTATGGCCCGGACTACTGTCCATCTCGCCTCCTCCCGGTCACGGCCACGATCCGACGTCGCGGCGGCACGGCAAGGGGAACCGGGCCCACAGCCTGGTACACCCCCAACTCGTCAGAGCTTTGGCACTCCACGGCGTGTCCCGCGTTCTGCGGGAAGCCACTTGGGGTCACCCCTTAGGTCGGGGAGACCTGTCCTGATCCGGAGCGTCTCTCGACGGGTGGGATCAGTGGCCTGTGTCCGTGAAGACGCCTCACCGAACGAGGTGTCTGTTCAAACCTGCGTAAGGATAGGCCTACCCAGCTCTCGAAGCCCAATCCTTGACCGGACCTTGACTCGCTCGGGCAGGGGGTCCCGATCACAACGGCCGTCCCAGGAGGCACCGCTGGAATCTCGGAACCCGTCGACTTGCGGACGGTACGACCGGCCATGTCGGCAGGCGAGCAGTGCGGGCGGCACTCGGGACCGCAGACATCCGCCGGCGCATCGAGGAGTGGCGTCGTGCCGCTCAGTAGGGCACTCGGCGGCCGGACGGCGTTCGCAGGTCCGGTGGCGGGGGCTCGTGGGGGCGAGTCGGCCGGGTGACGACCTTGATCCGGACCATCGTGGCCACCTCCTCGTTCGGGCTTCGTGCTCCGCTCTAACGTCGCCGGACGGGGACGTCACGGGTGGGGCCGCCGGGCTCCGGCGTCTGGGCCGGTCGGCCCTCGTGGCGAACGCCGTGCCCACCTAGCGTGGGAGCAGGATCCAGGTCACCGGGCCGAGGAGGACCGCCATGACATCCGCGAGTTCCGACAGCACGACGCGTTCCGTCGTCCTCGGCGTCGATGCGAACGACACCGGCCGGATGAGCGCCGCCTGGGCCGCCGACGAGGCCGACCGCCGGGGGCTGCCGCTGCGGCTGGTGCACGCCGTCCCGTCACTGTTCCGCGAGTTCCGGCCCTTCGACGAGGGCCGCTACCACAAGGCGCTGCGCGAACGGGCCGACCAGGCGCTCGACCGGGCCGCTGCCGTGGCCCGCGAGCGGCACCCCGGACTGACCGTGACCACCTTCGTGGCCGAGGACGTCCCGGCTCCCGCACTGTGCCGGGAGTCCCGCCACGCCGCACTCGTCGTCGTCGGCTCGCGCCGACTGAGCCGGGCGGCAGAAGAACTGAGCGTCTACTCGGTGGCCGTCCCGGTGAGCGCTCAGGGCCACTGCCCGGTCGTCGTCGTCCGCGATCCCGAGCACATCACCCAGGACCCGCCGTACGTCGTGGTGGGCGTGGACGGCAGCCCGTCCTCGGACGCCGCCCTGGACTTCGCCATCGACCTCTCCGCCGAACGGCACGCCGCCCTGCGGGTCGTGTGGGCCTGGCAGCGCCTGCCGATCGCCCATCTCGACGAGTCAGCCGCCGAGCAGGCGCTCCGGCGGATGCTCTTCGAGACCACCGCCGGGCACCGCGAGCTCCACCCCGACGTGGCCATGACCCACGAACTGGTGCGCGGCCACCCGGTCGAGGAACTCGCCCGCGCCTCCGAGCACGCCTTGGCCGTGGTGGTCGGCCGTCGCGGCAACGGCGGCTTCACCGGTATGCGCCTCGGCTCCGTCCCCCACGGCCTGCTGCACCGGGCGCACTGCCCGGTCGTGACCGTACCAGCTCACCCGTAGCGGAACGGACGTGGTCGGCAGCGACGAGACGCACCAGCACGTCCTGGCACGCTCGCCGACCGGGAGAGCGAGTTGCGCGCCCTGGCACCCCAGGTACCGGTCTCCCGCTCTGCCTCTGCCGTGACCGCCGAGGCCCTGAAGGCTGCGGCGACGGCCCGGCTGCTCGTCCTGGGTCGCCGGGTCCGGCGGATGCCGCGCGGAGCCCAGCTCGGTCCGGTGGCGCACGCCGCGATCCATCACGTCGGTTGTCCGGTCGTGATCGTCCCGCACCGCTGTCGTGCCCGTCCGGCGACCCGATCCGGCCCGAACGGCCCACCTCCGCGCGGAAGTGCCGGAGCGAGAATGGAGTCGACGAAAGGTGGAGACCATGCACACCGTGATCGTGTACGAGAGCATGTACGGCAACACTCGGGAGATCGCCGAGGCGATCGCCGAGGGTGTCCATCAGGCCGACCCCGGAGCGGCCGTGGACTGCCTCCCGGTTGCCGAGGCCGACGTCGGGCTCATGCGGTCGGCGGACCTGCTGGTGGTCGGCGGCCCGACCCACATGCACGGCATGTCCTCCGGACTCAGCCGCCGGATGGCCGCCACGGCCGAGGCGCACAAGGAGGGCCACGAGGAGGCCGCCGCCGAAGCGCGGGAGACCGTCGAGGGTCCGGGCCTACGCGCCTGGTTCCACGACCTTCCGAAGACCGAACCCGGCACCCACGCCGCCGCGTTCGACACCCGGGTAGACATGCCCCGGGCCGGCGGCGCGGCCAACGGCATCGCCCACCGGCTCTCCCACCACCACTACGACGTGGTCGCCGAACCCGAGGGCTTCATCGTCGAGGACAACGACGGCCCGCTGCGCGCCGGCGAACTCGACCGCGCCCGCACCTGGGGCGCGAACCTCGTCTGACGTCCGATCGGGCTCCGGTCGGCTCCGCTCCAGCCCGGGGCTGGTCAGCAGGGCCCGGCATGACGGTCCTCCGCCAGTCCTCGCTGTCCCGGATGGCGAGCACGTTCGGGTATCCCGTCTGCCCGGCCTGCCGTACGGCGTCGACTCGCGGTCGTCCGGGGCATCCGGGCCGGAGGAGTGCGGCGGCCACAGCAGGGAGTCGGCCGCACGGGCCCTCCGGGACCGCTGCGCGTGCCGCAGGTGCGGCCTCGTGGATCACCGTGGCCCGGGCGGCGTACCGGCGATCGCGCGAGACTGGTCGAGGGGCGGAGGACTGGGAGTGGACGAGGACTGGGAGTGGACGGATGTCTGACGGCGGAGGCGGCGGTTGCCCCGCATTGGTCGGCGAGCTGGCCGGTCTGGTCCGGCTGGCGCACACCGCCCTGCACGGTGCGACGTCCGTCCTCACGGACCCGGCCGACGGCGGGGACGGGATCCCGAGTGCCGAGAAGGCCCTGGCGGAGTTGCTGGACCGGATCGAGGAGGACGCCGCCGCGACGCCGGCCGGTCGGGCCGGGGTCGTCCTGGGCGTCCATGTGGGGTGCGAGGTGGAGGTCCTCGGACGGCTGGCCGAGCGCCTGCTGGAGGCTGCCTGGGCGCGCCAGGAGCGGGAGCCGTTCGGCGAGCGGCTGCTGGCGCCGCTGCACGGGCTCGCCGAAGCCGCACTGGACGTGGTCGCGCAGTCCGCGGACATCCTGGAGTCCGGGGCCCCCGAGGGCGTCGCCGACGTGCTGACCTCGGTGCACGAGGTCGGACAGCGGCAGCGGCTGCTGTACGAGCTGTTGCTGCGCGAGCACGGGACGGGGCCGGTCGACGTCACCGATGTCGTGCTGCTGGCCTGCTGCTTCCAGCAGTGCGCCGACCGGGCCGGGGCGATCGCCCGCCACGCCGTGCTGTTCTCGTCCGTCTTGAGGACTTAGGGCAGGCCTGCGGCTGCGGTCGCCTCCATCAGCAGCAGGCTTGTGGGTTCATGCCGTACGGCGCCCCGGTCGGTCACCAGCATCGGGCCGAGGACCGGATCTCCGGTGAGCGAACCGGCCTGCGAAAAGGCGTGCGCCAAGCGGTCGAGCAGCGCGAGCGCGTTGTGGGCGTACGCCCGCGAGGCGGTCCCGGGCACCTGCGCCGCGAGGTCGCCGGCGCCGAACACCGTGACCCCGTCACCGACCGGCGTGGTGGTGTCCGGCAGGACGCCCTCGACGTTGCCGCCTTCCGGACCGGCGGCCAGGTCCACCACCACCGAGCCCGACCGCAGCCGCGCAACCGTCTCCCTGTGGAGCAGGACCGGTGGCATCCGGCCCGGCGGGGCGAGGGCCGTCACCACGACGTCGCATCGAACGGCGGCCTCGGCAAGCCCCGCGACCCATGCCGAGCGCTGCTGGTCGAGGGCCTCCCACAGCTCCCGCTCGTCCGCCACCGGGTGCAATCCGGGCAGGTACAGCAGGTCCGCCCCCAGGGCGGTGGCCCCCGCGCGCTCCCGGTGCCGCAGCTCGACCGCGTCGACCGCCGCACCCAGGCGGCGGGCCGTGTCGACCGCCTGCAGACCCCCGTGCCCGGCGCCGACCACCAACACCCGGACCGGGTCGAACAACGCGTCCGGCGTACCCCAGGGCGGCAGGCAGCGGTCCAGCCGGGCGGCGGCGAGCAGGACCGCGCGGTACCCGGCCACCCTGGCCTGGGAGGCCTCTGCGTCCAGCGGGTACGCGGCGGGCAGGTCGGGCGCCAGGTCAAGGCCGATCGCCGTCACCCCGCGGCCCGCCCACTTCCGAACGAGGTACGGGATCCGATGCGGTCGCAGCAGCGCGGCCAGCACCTGCCCGGGGCGCAGGTCGCGCACCGGGTCGACATGCGGCGGGTGGATGCCCAGCAGCACATCCGAGCGGCGCAACAGCTCGGCGCGCCCGGTCACCTCGGCCCCTGCGGCGCGGTAGGCGGCGTCGCGGTGGCCGGCCAAGGCGCCGGCGCCGGGCTCGACCAGGACCGCGGCACCGAGGCGGCCCGCGGCCGCCACCAGACCGGGTACGAGGGCCACTCGGCGCTCGCCGGACGCGGTCTCCCGCAGCACTCCCACCGTCGTGGCCGTCATCGCCGCCTCCAGGGTCGACCTCCACGGCCAGTATGTTCCGTTTGCCCCGGCAGTTCGCCCGGTCGGATACTCGTACGCAGGGCCCGGGTCAGGGCTGCTCGCGCCCGGAACGCCTCTCGGCAGGGCGGAGGGAGCCGGACATGGCCTCCACGGGCTGGCAGTTCTGGGTGGACCGGGGCGGGACCTTCACCGACGTGGTCGCGCTGGCACCCGACGGCCGGCTGCTCACCCACAAGCTGCTCTCGCACGACCCGGCCCGCTACCGCGATCCCGCCGTGGCCGGGATCCGGGCCCTGCTCCCCCCGGATGCGCGCATCGAATCCGTCCGGATGGGCACCACGGTGGCCACCAACGCCCTGCTGGAGCGCACCGGCGAGCCCACCGTCCTGTGCATCACCCGCGGCTTCGCTGACGCGCTGCGGATCGGCTACCAGAACCGGCCGCAGATCTTCGCCCGGGAGATCACGTTGCCCGAGCCGCTGTACGCCCGGGTGGTCGAGGTGGACGAGCGGATCGCCGCCGACGGCGAGGTGCTGCGCCCGCCCGACCTCGACCGGCTCGCCGAGGACCTGCGCGGCTCTCTGCACGACGGCATCCGCTCCGTCGCCGTGGTCTGCCTGCACAGCTACCTGTATCCCGCGCACGAGCGCGAGATCGGGCGCCTTGCCGAGCGACTGGGCTTCGACCAGGTGTCGTTGTCCAGCGAGGTGAGCCCGCTGATGAAGGCGGTGCCACGCGGGGACACCGCCGTGGTGGACGCCTACCTCGATCCCGGTCTGCGCCGCTACGTGCGGCAGGTGTCGGACGAACTGGCCGGTGTCCGGCTGATGTTCATGCAGTCCAACGGCGGCCTAGCGGAGGCCGGACACTTCCGGGGTAAGGACGCGATCCTGTCCGGACCGGCCGGCGGCATCGTCGGCATGGTGCGGATGTCGGAGCTCGCCGGCCACCGACGGGTGATCGGCTTCGACATGGGCGGCACCTCCACGGACGTGTCGCACTTCGCAGGCGATTACGAGCGGGTGGTGACCACCCAGGTCGCCGGGGTACGGCTGCGGGCGCCGATGCTGGCCATCCACACCGTCGCGGCGGGCGGCGGCTCGGTGCTGCGCTTCGACGGCGAACGCCTGCGGGTCGGTCCGGACTCGGCCGGTGCCGACCCCGGACCGGCCTGCTACCGCAACGGCGGGCCGCTGACCGTCACCGACGCGAACCTGTTGCTCGGCCGCATCCAGGCCGGACACTTCCCGCACGTCTTCGGGCCGGACGGCGACCAGCCGCTCGACCTGGAGCCTACGAGACGTCAATTCGGCGAACTGTCCGAGGAGGTCGGCGACCTCACAGCCGAGGAGGCCGCAGAGGGCTTCCTGCGGATCGCGGTGGGCAACATCGCCAACGCGATCAAGCACATCTCCGTCCAGCAGGGCCACGACGTCACCCGCTACGCGCTGACCACCTTCGGCGGCGCGGGCGGCCAGGTCGCCTGTCCGGTGGCCGAGGCACTCGGCATCCGCACTGTTCTGGTGCCTCCGATGGCCGGGGTGCTGTCCGCCCTCGGCATCGGACTGGCCGACACCACCGTCCTGCGGGAGCGGGCCGTAGAACGGCCGCTGGCGCAGGAGGAGATGGGGGCCGTACGGGCTCTCGCCGACGAACTGGCGGAGGCCACGAGGGGCGAGCTGCTCGACCAAGGCACCCCGCGGGAACGGATCCGGCTGACGCACCGGGCCCGGCTGCGCTACCAGGGCACCGACACCGCGATCGGCGTCCCGCTCGGCGAACCGGCCGACATGCAGACCCGGTTCGAGGAGCGGCACCGGGCCACCTACTCCTTCCTGATGGACCGCCCGCTGGTGATCGAGGCCCTCGCCGTCGAGGGCACCGGCCTCACCGAGCAGCCGGAGCTCGACGCGCTCTCCCCCGCACCCGAGGAGCCTGCGGCACCTGTCACCGTGTCCCTGTACACCGGCGGAGGGTGGCGCCACGTCCCTTTGCTGGAACGTGAGTCGATGCGACCGGACGAGACCTTGGACGGCCCGGCCGTGATCGCCGAGGCCAACGCCACCACCGTCGTGGACGACGGCTGGAAGGCCACGGCCACCTCCACCGGACACCTCCGGATCGAACACACCGAGGCGCGCGCGGAGGAAACCGTCACCACCACCGCCGACCCCGTCCTGCTGGAGATCTTCAACAACCTCTTCATGGCGATCGCGCAACAGATGGGCGCCCGGCTGGAGTCCACCGCCCAGTCGGTCAACATCAAGGAGCGGCTGGACTTCTCCTGCGCGCTATTCGACCCCGACGGCAACCTCGTCGCCAACGCCCCGCACATCCCCGTCCACCTCGGCTCGATGGGCACCACCGTCAAGGAGGTGCTCCGCCGACACGGCCCGCAGCTGCGGCCCGGGGACACCTACGCCGTCAACGACCCCTACCACGGCGGCACCCACCTGCCCGACATCACCGTGGTCACCCCGGTCTTCGACCCGGACGGCAGCGAGGTCCTGTTCTTCGTCGCCTCCCGCGGCCACCACGCCGAGATCGGCGGCACCTCACCCGGCTCGATGCCCGCCGACAGCCACGAGATCCACGAGGAGGGCGTGCTCTTCGACAACTGGCCGCTGGTGGTGGACGGGCGGCTGCGTGAGGAGGAGACCGTCCGGCTGCTCACCGAAGCGCGGTACCCGTCCCGCGACCCGGACACCAACCTGGCCGACCTGCGCGCCCAAATCGCCGCCAACCGCAAGGGCGTCGACGAGGTCAACGGGATGATCGACCACTTCGGCCTCGACGTCGTCCAGGCCTACATGCGGCACGTCCAGGACAACGCCGAGCAGGCCGTGCGGCGGGCCATCGACGGCCTGGCCGACGGCTCCTACCGCTACGAGACCGACTCCGGCGCCGTGATCGCCGTCTCGGTACGCGTGGACCGCCAGGACCGCAGCGCCACCATCGACTTCACCGGCACCTCAGCCCAGCTCGACAGCAATCTCAATGCGCCCTCCGCCGTCGTCACCGCCGCCGTCCTGTACGTCTTCCGCACCCTCGTCGCCGACGACATCCCGCTGAACGACGGCTGCCTGCGCCCGCTGCGGATCATCGTCCCTCCCTGCTCGATGCTCGCCCCGGAGTACCCCGCCGCCGTAGCCGCCGGCAACGTCGAGACCTCGCAGGCCATCGTCGGCGCGCTCTACGCGGCGCTCGGCGTGCAGGCCGAAGGATCCGGCACGATGAACAACCTGACCTTCGGCAACGCGGAGCACCAGTACTACGAGACCATCGCCTCTGGCTCGGGCGCCGGCCCGGGCTTCGACGGAGCGGACGCCGTCCAGACCCACATGACCAACTCCCGTCTCACCGACCCCGAGGTCCTGGAGTGGCGCCTCCCCGTCCTCGTCGAGGAGTTCGCCGTCCGCCCCGGCAGCGGGGGCGCCGGCCGCCGACACGGAGGCAACGGCGCGCTGCGCCGACTGCGCTTCCGTGAGCCCATGACCGTCAGCCTGCTCTCCGGCCACCGCCGCGTCCCGCCGTACGGCCTCGCCGGCGGCGCCCCCGGCGCCCTCGGCGCCAACCGCGTCCTTCGCGTCGACGGCACCGTCGACGACCTCCCCGGCTGCGGCAGCACCGAGGTCGCGCCCGGCGACGCCCTGGAGGTCCACACGCCGGGCGGCGGCGGCTACGGAGAGCCGCGGAGGGCGGAAGGACCTCCTGTCTGACCCGGTCGGACCAGGGGCCGGTCGGCCCTGCCGTTCGACCGGCTGTCCTTCCTACGGCGGTGGGGAGGCAGACCGCACCACCCGGTGGAGGACGTGACGGCACCTGGCAGCGAGCCCCCGGCCGTGGTCCCGTCCGTCGACACCTCCGGGGTCGGCCCGACGGGCAACCGGAGCTCACCATGACCGGCGAGCGGCAGACCGTCCGTCAACCGGCACCATCCGGTGACGACGAGGAGGCCCCCGACCCGCGCGAGCCCATCGGCCTCCTCTTCCGCGACCTGCGGACCTCACCCACCGGCCTGGCCGCCGTTGACCCCGGGAGCCGGCCCGCCAGTTCACCCGCCCCCTCGCGCTGCTGCCGGCCTTCGCCGCCGCGCTGGCGGCCGTCGGCGGCACACTGAACCTGGCGGGCGCGATCGTGACGATGATCGCGCTGAACGCCCTGCTCACCTTCGTCCAGGAACGGCAGGCGGAGCGAGCCGTGGAGGCCTCGCCGGCTTCCGTCCCGGCGTTCCGCTCCGCCGAGTTCACGGACGACTCCGGTCCGCTGTTGGGGGCCGCCGCGAGCGGGGCGTGCCGGCCCATGGCTCTGGTCCACCCCGGCGCCGAGCCCGGTCTACTGAGCGGGTGCCCAGGAATCGATGGCGCCCGCCAGCCGACTGCTCGTGTTCCTCACCGATGCCAGGAGCCACCGTCCCCGACCCAGGCGTGAGGACCCGAGGCGCAGTCAGGCAGCCGCGCCGTGCAGCAGGATCGCGGAGATGAAGTCCGGGGCTTGGCGAGAACCCATGTCGCCCTCCAACGTCAGCTCCCATGCGGTCTCGGCCAGGCCGCAGAACGTCGAGGCCAGCCAGGTGGCCGGCATGTCCTTGCGCAGCAGCCCGGCGTCCTGACCGCGTTTGAAGAGCTTGACGGTCCGGTCGAAGATCGCGTCAGCCCGCTTGCTGGCCTCGGGCACGCCGAGGACGTCGGGTTCGACGTAGACCAGGTTCCAGAGCTGGGCGAACGGCGGATACTCCGCGACCAGTGCGGCGAACACCTGCCCCATCGGGGCAGCGTCCTCCTCCGCCCGAGACAGGGCCCGGTCGCAGTCGTCCAGGATCTTCCCGGCCATCGCCTGCACCAGGTCCTGGCGGGTGGGAAACAGGCGAACCAAGGTGGCCCGGCTTATGCCCGCACGCTTCGCGATGACCTGCATGGACGCCGCTCGGTCCTTGGCCAGGACCGGGATCGCCGAGTCCAGCACCTCTGTCGCGTCGGTACGCATCGCCGCACCAAACCCCCAATGCCTCTATTGACACACCAGTGCCTCAATATATGCTGTGCAGTGTCAGCCTCATTGTACTGAAGAGGGGGGTTATCGCCGTTCCCGAGGTCTGACCTGCTCCCCGGCGATGCGCCGTCCGCTCGCCATCGCGCCGTTACCGCCACGGAGTCCCGGCGCCCGACGGGAGCACCACCCGTCCGGTCCCGCCGCCGCGGTTCACTCGCAATGCCCCGCGGGCCGGCAAGCGGATCAGTACCGCCGCACTCGAGGCGGCCCCCGTGATCGGGGCCATCGCCGTCGGCTGCGCGGCTCCCTCCCCCACGGGCAGGTCGTCGAGCACATCTGAGCGTTCACCGCCAGCCATGCAGTCGCCCGTGCCAGATCGCAGATCGGTAGAACAGCCATGACGATGCACCGCCGACGTTTCCTGACGAACATGGGCCTGGGCCTGACCGGAATGGCCACCCTCGGCGCCCTGGCCGCATGCGAGGGCAACGCGGACGAGGACGGCCCGACCGGCGAGGGCACCCCGTCGGCCCCGTCCGACTCGGCCCCGTCCGGCCGCAGCGCGGTGATCGTCGTCGGCGCCGGGATCAGCGGACTGGCCGCCGCCCGCCACCTGGCCGACAAGGGCAAGGACGTGCTGGTACTCGAAGCCCGCAACCGGATCGGCGGCCGGATCTGGACCAGTGAGCAGTGGGCCGGCACGCCGGTCGACCTCGGCGCGTCGTGGATCCACGGCGTCGACAAGAACCCGATCACCGATCTGGCCGCCAAAGCCGGAGCACGGACGGTCACGACCAACGCCGACAGCGCGACCGAGTACGTCGCGAGTGGCCGTCAAGCCGACAACGCCGCCGAGCAGTCGATCCAGCGCTGGCGGAAGGCCACCACCCAGGCGCTGGCCTCGAACCAGGACCAGAACGACGACCAGAAGGACACCTCGGTGCGCAGCGTGGTCGAGCTCGCGCTGAACTGGCCGTCACTGTCGAACGACGACAGATCGCTGGTCTCCTTCGCACTGAACGACTACGAGCACGAGTACGCGGGCGGCGTGAACGACATGTCGGGGCTGTTCTTCGACAACGGCGCCAACATCAAGGGCAGGGATGTCCTGTTCCCCGGCGGCTACCACCAGATCACCGACCTTCTCGCCAAGGGTCTGTCGGTGCGAACCGAGCACGTCGTCCGGCAGATCGACTGGAATTCCGGCGGCGTGACGGTCACTACCGACAAGGGGGCGTTCCAGGGCGACCACGTGGTGGTGACGCTACCGCTTGGCGTGCTGCAGAGCGGCGCGGTGAAGTTCGGCCCCGGTCTGCCCGCGGACAAGCGCACCGCCATCGACAAGCTCGGCATGGGGCTGCTCAACAAGTGCTACCTGCGCTTCCCCAAGGTCTTCTGGGCGGACACGGACTGGCTGATGTACGCACCGAGCCTGGACAAGTACGGGCAGTGGGAGCAGTGGATCAACGTCAACCGCGCCGTAGGCCAGCCGGTACTGCTCGGCTTCAATGCCGCCGACTTCGGCCGCACCATCGAGGGCTGGAGCGACGCCCAGATCGTCGCCAGCGCGATGGACACCCTGAAAACCATCTATGGCGGCGGGATCCCCCAGCCGACCGATTTCCAGATCACCCGCTGGGCGTCCGATCCGTACGCGCGGGGTTCCTATTCGTTCTACAAGGTCGGCTCCACACCGGCGATGCGTGACCAGCTCGCGGCCCGGATCGGCGACCGGGTGCACTTCGCGGGCGAGGCGACGCACCGCGATTCTTCCGCAACGGTTCACGGCGCCTACCTGTCGGGAATCCGCGCGGCCAAGGAGATCGCCGGCTGACACCCGTTCACGTGACGAGGTCTCGGGCTCCGTCCCCGCCGCACCAGCAGCGGGGACGGAGCCCGTGCCACGGAGTAGAGTCCCGGCACTTGCCCGGCCGAAGGCCCGGTCACGTCCGGACCGGGGTTGAGCGCTGCGGCGACACCTCGATCGCGTCCAGGCCGTGAACCAGCGGAGTATGGCGGCCCACCAACTGCGCTCGCTCGGTGTCCCGGTGGTCGACGGCGACGACCAGGCCTAGCGCGCCCAGCCGCCCGGCTTCGAGGACCACCGCCGTGTCGGCGAGCAGCGCCGCCCGGTCGGGCCGCGCGTGCAGCAGCCGCAACGCAAGCTGGAGCAGGCCGGGATGGGGCGGTCCGGCCAGCCTGTAGTGCTTGGCGTCCTGCCCATCGATACTGACGTCGATCAGATCGCCGAGACCGGCATGGCGCAGCATTTCGCCAGCGCGCCTGCTGGTGGAGATCGCCGCTGTGGCGATCCCTGCGGCTCGCAGGCGCAGCAGCAGCGCCCGGGCGCCCGGGCGTGCCGAAGGGCCCCGGGAGTGCAGGAGTTCGGCGAGGCGCTGGTCCACCTGGCAGGCCAGCAACTGGCGTAGGTCTGCCTCGGCGGGGCCGAGGTGGTCGGCCGCGAGGTCGACCGGGTGGCCTGCCGGGCGGAGAAGCGAGGCCGCGATGTCTTCGTCCAGTAGTCCGAGCAGGTGGGTGATCAGCCCGGACGACGTGGTCGGCACGGGCCACGGGTGGCCGGTGGCCCGGGCGTACTGGGCGGTGAAGGCGTGCAGGGCATCGCCCCAGGCTGCGATCCGCAGTTGCTGGGAGTCCGTGAGTACGCCGTCGGTGTCGAGGGCTACGGCGTCGATATGACGAGGGTCGATGCCGGGCGACGGCTCAGCCAGGCAGGGGAACCGTTCCACGTGCGGGATGCTGATCATGTGCCCGTCCGCCCCTCGGCGTCGTCGATGTCCCAGTGGAGACGGTCGGTGAGATCCGTGAGCCCCGCGATTCGGGCGATGTGCAGGCACAGCGCGGCGGCATCGCTCCGAGTGCGGGTACGGCCGGCCAGAATGACATGGCCGCGCTCGCATCTGACGTGCAGCGAGCTCGGTACGACTCCCGTGCCCGGGGTGAGGGCCACGGTCAGTGCCTCGGTGCGGATCGCCTCGTCGTCGCGCCGCAGGGCGTCCAGGAGATCGTACGGCGAGACCATGCCCACCAGGTGGCCGTCGCCGTCGAGTACCGGCAGGTGGTGCAGCGACTCCCGGCTGACGGTGGCCGCCGTCTCGGTGACGCTCTGAGCGTCCGTCACGGTGACCGCCGGAGCGGTCATCAGGTCCCGGGCGAGGATCTCCTCGGAGCCACGGTGCTCGGCGTAGGCGGTGAGCAGGTCGGAGGCAGCGACGACGCCCGCCACATCACCGCTCGTCGAGACAACGGGCAATACGCCGCGTCGGGAGGCGGTGATGGCCGCGACCATGGTGGCGAAGTCCGTCTCGGGGGTCACGGCGACCGCGGACCGGCTCATGCAGTCGCGGACCCGTGCGCGGCCGGGGACGCGATGGGGTCCGGGATCGGGGAAGGTCTCGGCCGGTGTGCCGTCGAGGATGCTGTGGTTCATGGTTCTCGGACCTCCTCTGCTGCCGCGGGCGTGCGCAGGCGTCGCAGGTAGGGGTCGAAGGACGGCCGCGGCTCCAGACGGATCCGGGCGTCCACGCCGAGCACGCCGTCGGGCCGGGCGATCAGCGGGTTGAGGTCAGCCTCGGCGAGCTGCGGCAGGTCGGCGGCCATCCGGGAGAGCCCCGCGAGGACGCCCTCGACACCCGTCAGGTCGACCGCCGCCGCGCCGTGCCGGCCGAACAGCAGCGGGGTGCTGCGCAGTTCGGTGACCATCGCCTTGAGGTCCGGCTCGGTCAGCGGGGCCAGGCGGGCCGTGCGGTCGTCGAGGACGTCGGTGGCGGTGCCGCCGAGCCCGAAGGCGATCAGTGGGCCGAAGACCTGGTCCTGGACAATTCCGGCGAACAGTTCGAGGCCGGGCGCGGCCATCGGCTGGACCACCACGCCGGTCAGCCGCCCACCGAAGCGCTCGGTGAACTCACGGTAGGCGTCGCGAACTTCACTGTCCCGGGCGAGGCCGGTGCGGACGGCTCCGAGCTCGCTCTTGTGTACCAGTCCTGGCCAGTACGCCTTCAGCGCGACCTTGCCGTCGTGTCCGAGCTGCCGCAGCGCCTCGGCGGCGATGACGGTTCCGTGCTCGTCCGGCGCCCAGATCGAGGTGGTGAGCGGCAGGCCGTAGCAGTCGAGGAGTTCGGCCGTCAGCGCCGGGTCGAGCCAGCCTCCCTCGGGGTGGGTCGCGAGGAATCCGTCCACGATCAGTCGGGCGGAGTCCGGGTCGCAGTCGGGAACGGTCACCTCCGCGCCGGGCGGCTCGGCCAGCCGGCGGGCCCGGTCGCGGGCGTGCGCGAGAGCGCGCGCGGCGGCCTGGGGCTCGGCGTACGCGGGGATACGTCCGCCGTCGGCGCAGTCCAGGTAGCGCACCGGGACTTCCTGGCTGAGCACGACGGCCGCGATCGGGAGGCGGCGACGGCCCCGGCCGTCGAGCAGGACACGGACCAGGTCCTGCTCGGGCTCGGTGGTCAGGGCGGTCGGGGCCAGGCAGACCAGCAACGCGTCCGCGCTCCTGCTGCGCTCCAACACGTCCAGACAGCCCGCCAGCTCGGCGGGCCCCACGCCGGCTGTGGTGTCCAGCGGATTCGCGGCCGAGGCGCCGTCCGGAAGCAGGTCGCGCAGCTCCGCCGCGACGTCGGCGGGAAGCTCGGGCTGGGGAAGCCCGGCATCGGCGCACGCGTCGGCCGCCAGGATGCCGATGCCGCCCGCGTTGGACACCACCACGACCGCGCCGCGCGGCGCCGGCAGCGGCTGGGCGCGCAACAGCGCTGCCGTCTCGACGAGTTCGCCGATACTGCGGGTCGCGGTGATGCCCGCCTGGCGGAACAGGGCTTCGCGGGTGACCGTCGGGGTGGCGGCGGCAGCGGTGTGCGAGGCGGCGCCCCGGCGCCCGGCGGCGGAGCGGCCGGCGTCGACTGTGAGGATCGGAATCCTGCGGGTGACCCGGCGGGCGGTGCGGGAGAAGGCGCGCGGGTTGCCGAAGGACTCCAGGTGCAGCAGCGCCAGGTCGGTGCGGCCGTCGCTCTCCCACCACTGCAGCAGGTCGTTGCCGCTGACGTCGTACTTGTCTCCGAGCGAGACGAAGCTGGAGACGCCGATGCCCAGCCAGGTCAGGCGTTCCAGCAGCGCGATCCCGACGCCGCCCGACTGCACTGCCACCCCGGCGGTGCCCGGCAGCGGCCATACCGCGCCGAACTCCGCGTCCAGCCGGACCGTCGGGTCGGTCAGCGCGATGCCCAGGCTGTTCGGGCCCACCAGCCGCATCGAGTACCGGCGGCACACGTGCATCAACTGTCTTGCGGTACCGGCACCCAGACCTGCCGTGAGGACCACCAGCGCCCGAACCCCGGCCCGGCCGCACTCCTCGGCGGCGCCCGCCACGGCGACCTCCGGCACGGCCAGCACCGCGAGTTCCGGGGTGCCGGGCAGCGCGCTCAGTGCCGGGTAGGCGGTCTCGCCGGCGACCTCCTCGGCGTACGGGTTGACCACCCACAATTCGCCCGTGAAGCCCGCCCGGCGGATCTTCAGCAGCACGCTCTGCCCGACCGATCCCGGTCGGCGCGAGGCGCCCACCACCGCGACCGAGGCCGGCCGCAACAGGGCGCCGAGGCTGGCGACGTCGGCGGCGCGACCCCGTTCCTCCACGGCCTCGCGGTAGTGCTCGTCGCTCTCGTCCAGCGGGACGCGGACCCGGACTTCACCTTGTTCGAGGTGGCGGTGGACCGGCAGGCCCAGGTCGGAGAAGACCCGGTGCACGGCCAGGTTGCCCGCCAGCGTGTCGGCCTCGAAGGTACGGATGCCGTGCTCGTGGGCCTCATGGATCAAGTGCTCCAGCAGCAGCGTGGCGACACCCCGGTGCTGCCAAGCGTCCGCGACCGTGATGGCCAGTTCCCCCGTGTCCGGTCGCTCCTCGACCCTCTCGTAGTCGGCCTCCCCGACCAGGTCGCCGCCGACCCACACGCCCAATGCGCGAACCCCCGCCTCCGACGGGCCGCACAGCCGGTCGGCCGCCAGCTGCGGGGCGCGACGGCTGGCACCGAAGAAACGCAGCCTGCGACTCTCCTCCGACATCCGCGTGGCATGCAGGTCGAGAACCGCCTGGTGGTCCGGCGGCCCGATCGGCCTGATCGCGACAGTGGTGCCGTCGGAGAGCAGCGCCTCGACGGTGGACGGTCGGTGCTGAGCGGTGGACATGGCCACTCCTCGGTGCCGGGGCATGGCGAGCCGTACACCTCCACCATCCAAGCGCATGAGCAGCTCGAACAGGGCCGGTCGGCCCCGACCACCGGGCTTCCGGGCCACACCTGGCGACGATGGGCGTGCGGCCCCGTCCGGGAGGCCCGACCGGCCCTCCCGCCAGTGGCTTCGTGTGCGGACACTGGAAGGTGCATCGGTGGCCGCCACCCACGGGGGTCGGTGGCCTTCGGAGGCAGCTACCCGAGGGAGCAGACCATGTCCGCGAAGCCCACAGGCGCAACGCCTGTCACCGCCCAACCAGGCCATCCCGGCGACGTGGGACGACGGATCGCCCAGCGCAGGTCCCAGCTCGGGCTCAGCCGCGAGGAGACGGCCCGGCGGGCCGGTATGGCGGTGGAGTACCTGGAGCATCTGGAATCGTCGCCTGCCACCGTCGAAGCCGGTTCGCTCACCAGGCTGGCCGGCGCCCTGGGCACCTCCGCCCGGCAGCTGCTCGGTGGCGACCTCGACCGGCCGCCCGGCCGTGCGGCCGCAGCCGCGCATCCGGTGCTGAAGGAGCTGGCCGCCTCCGAATGCTGGGCCAAACTGGCGCCCGGCGGGGTCGGCAGGGTCGCCCTGACCGCACCCGAAGGACCCGTCGTCCTGCCGGTCAACTACCGGGTGCTGGACGGCACCTTGATCTTCCGCACCGCCGTCGGAGGAACGCCGGCCTCCACCGTCGGCAGCCGCGTCGCCTTCGAGGTCGACCAGGTCGACGAGGCGCTGCGCACCGGCTGGAGTGTCCTCGTGGTCGGCGCAGCGACCCCCTTCGACGAGCCGGAGGCGATCGAGCACCTCATCCGTCGCGGCGCCCCGGACCCCTGGGCCGGCGGAGTGCGCGACGTGTGGGTGCGGATCAAGCCGTCCACTGTCACCGGGCGCACCATCTCGACCTCGGACACGGCGCCGCAGGCGGACCGAGAGCCCTGAAAGGGCAGCGACGCCAAGCAGTCCGCACACTGTGAACAAGCCGAGCGCCAAGGAGGCCAGGTGGACGCGGACGACACGGTGGAATCCATCGCCGCTGCGGCGCGTGCCACGACACTTCCCGGGGTCGGCTCCGCGATGCCCGATCCCTGGACGCTGCGGTACGGGGGTTTCGTTGCTGCTCAGGAGGGCGTCCGCGAGGCCCTGTGTGCCGTGGGGAACGGCTACCTGGCCACCCGCGGCGCCGCCCCCGAGTCCCGCGCGGACGGCGTCCACTACCCCGGCACCTACTTGGCGGGCTGCTACGACCGCGCCTCCTCGACGATCGCGGGCCGCACGGTCGACAACGAGGACCTCCTGAACTGTCCCAACTGGCTCCCGCTGACCTTTCGGCCCGCCGGCGGCAACTGGTTCACCGGCCCGCCCGCCGAGCAGCGCCTGGAGCTGGACCTGCGGCGCGGCGTGCTCACCCGGCACGCGCTCGTGGTGGACGCCCGGGGTCGCCGTACCCGGCTGGTGCAGCGCCGGATCGCCAGCCAGGCCCAGCCTCACCTGGCGGCGCTGGAGACCACGCTGGTGCCGGAGAACTGGTCCGGACGCCTGGAGGTCCGCTCGGCACTGGACGGTACGGTGGCCAACACCGGCGTTGCTCGTTACGCGGGATTGACCAGTCGGCACCTCGCTGCAGTCGCTCAGGGTTCGGAGGGCGACGGCCTGCTCTGGCTCGAGGTCACGGCCATCGGATCGCCGCTGCACATCGCGCTCGCCGCCCGCACCCGGGTGCACCAGGCGGGCCAACCGGTCGAGGTCGCCCGAACCGAGGAGATCCGGGAGTGCCACCCGTCCCAGCTCCTCACCCTGCATGCCACCGCCGGCCTGTCGGTCACCGTCGAGAAGACCGTTGCCGTGTACACCTCCCGCGACCACGCGATCGGCGCACCGCTGCGGGCCGCGAGGCTGCTCGCCGCCGACGCCGCCGACTTCGACCACCTCCTGGACGAACACGCATTGCGCTGGGCCGAGTTGTGGCGCCGCTGCCGGATCGATGCGGACTTCGACGGCATCGGCCAGGTGCGCCTGAACCTCTTCCACCTGCTCCAGACGTACTCCGAGCACGCCACCGACCTCGATGTCGGCATCCCCGCCCGGGGCCTGCACGGCGAGGCCTACCGCGGCCACGTCTTCTGGGACGAGCTGTTCGTCCTGCGGCTGCTCAACCTGCGCTTGCCCGAGCTCGCACGGGCCGTCCTGCTGTACCGCTACCGCCGTCTCGACGCCGCCCGACAGGGCGCCCGCGAGTCGGGCCGCCACGGAGCGATGTACCCGTGGCAGAGCGCCGACGACGGCCACGAGGAGTCCCCGCAGCTGCACCTCAACCCGCTCTCCGGACGCTGGCTGCCCGACCACAGCCACCTGCAGCGCCACGTCGGCTCGGCCGTCGCCTACAACGTCTGGCAGTACTACCAGGCCACCGGCGACCTTGACTTCCTGGCATCCACCGGCGCCGAGATGCTGCTGGAGATCGCCCGCTACTGGGCCTGCGCCTCGAGCTGGAATCCGGCGCGAGCGCGGTACTCGATCCGCGGCGTCCTGGGACCCGACGAGTACCACGACGCCTACCCGTGCGCAGCTGAGCCCGGACTGGACGACAACGCCTACACCAACGTGCTGGCCTCCTGGGTGCTCACCCGCGCCCTCGACACGGTGGACCTACTCCCGGACTACCGCCGCGAGGAACTGCTGGAGCGCCTCGCCCTGGGCCGCGAGGAACTGGAGCACTGGCGCGACGTCAGCCGTCGCCTCTTCGTCCCCTTCCACGACGGCGTGCTCAGCCAGTTCGACGGCTACGAACGCCTGGCCGAACTCGACTGGGAGGCCTACCGGCGCCGCTACCCGGACCTGCGCAGACTCGACCGGATCCTCGAGGCGGAAGGTGACAGCGTCAACCGGTACAAGGCGTCCAAGCAGGCCGACGTCCTGATGCTCTGGTACCTCTTCTCCGCCCACGAGGTGCGCGACCTGCTGCGCCGCCTCGGCTACCCCGCCGGACACGAGCTGCTGCGCCGCACGGTCGGCTACTACCTGCGGCGCACCGTGCACGGCTCGACCCTCAGCTCGGTGGTGCACGCCTGGGTGCTCACCCGCTCCGACCGCAGGGCCTCCTGGCGCTACTTCCGCGACGCGCTGGGCGCCGACCTGCACGACATCCAGGGCGGCACCACCGCCGAGGGCATCCACCTCGGCGCCATGGCCGGCGCCGTCGACCTGCTCCAGCGCTGCTACACCGGCCTGGAGATCCGCGAGGACGCCCTGTGGCTCGACCCCCACCTCCCCTCGGCGATCGGCCGCCTCGAACTGGAGCTGCGCTACCGGGGCCACTGGGGAGTCGTGGTCACCACCGACCACCGGACGGTCACCGTGAGCCTGCGGGAGGGCCATCAGAACCCGGTCCAGGTCCGCTTCAGGGGATCAGCGACCACCATCCGGCCCGGCGAAAGCCACCTCTTCACCCTGTGAGGCCACAGCCGCGCGGGCCGGCCCCAGGTCCTGGGGCGGTCGGCCCTACTCGTTCCGGCTCCTTCTCCTTACCGTGGGAGCAGGGGCCTGACAGGACCAGGGCTACCGCACCCGGTAGAGGAAACATGACAATCGCCGACCGGGATCAGCCGATCGTCTTTGGCGTCGGTGCCCGCGGCCCGGTGATCACCGTGTCGTCCCCGCGCCGGGACGGGCTCTGACATGCCCGGCAACGGCCCCGAGCCGCGGCGGCAGTCCACGGTCGCCAGGACGGCCGAGGAACCCGGCTCTCCCGATTCGCGCAGCCTCGCCGCCGCGAGAGTGAAGACGAAAATCCCACGCCCTTAACGACACCTCGGACGACCACCCTACGGCGCTGCCCGACTGGCGCTTCCTGCTTCACCGTCAAGGCCGGTCCTCCACGGGGCTGTACGGCGGGGACATACGGCTGGCTTCATTACAGGGCGTTGTGACGAGCCCGTCCCACGGCCACGCCGTGGCCCTGCCCGGGACTGCCCCATTCGCCGCAACGCGCGACGTCAGCGGGCGAGTCCGGTCCGGTCGACAGTGAGGTCGAGGAAGTGGGCCGAGCAGGAGATGCACGGGTCGTGGTTGCGGATCGCCCGTTCGCACAGGGCGGTCAGTTCGGCGTCGGTGGGCTCACCAACCGCCATGCGCTCCCGGACCAGGCGGCGCAGGTCCTCCTCGATCGCCCCCTGGTTCTGCGCGGTGGGCGGAACCAGCGAGGCGTCGGTGACGGTCCCTTGCGCGTCGAGCGTGTAGCGGTGGTAGAGCAGGCCGCGCGGTGCCTCGGTCGCACCGTGGCCGGTGCCGGCGCGCGGCGGCACGTCCACGCAGGGGCGCGGCGGCGGCTCGTAGGCGTCGATGAGGCGCAGGGCCTCGTCGACGGCGTAGAGCACCTCGACGGCGCGGACGATGATGCTGCGGAACGGGTTTCGGCAGACCGTGCCCTGTCGGGGGTCGCCGAGTCCGGCGTCCTGGGCGGCCTGGAGGGCGAGCGGGGAGAGCCAGTGTCCGCTGATCGCGTAGCGGGCGAGCGAGCCGGTCAGGTGACGGCGGCCGTCCAGCCGGGAGTGCAGGGCGGTGGAGTGCGGCACCTGGTGTTCGATGACGTGGTCGCCGAATTCGTGGACGGCGAACGTGCGGGCGGGCAGCGCGCGGTCGCTGTCGGCGCTCAGTGCGGCGGCCTGCGGGGCCGGCATGACTGTGGGCGTGCCGGACTCGATGGCGTAGGTGCCGGGCTCCGCCAGCGCGAGCAGGTCGTGGTCGCACCCGGCGTCGGGGAACTCGAAGCCGGCCACCCAGCGCACGGTCTGCTCGGCGTCGTCCCGAGCCCAGCGCAATCGCTCGGCCAGCGGCCGCAGTTCGGCCGAGGTGGGGACGCGGTGGAAGCCGCCGAGGCGGACGTTGACGGGGTGGATCGCCCGGCCGCCGAGCAGTTCGAGGATCGCATTGCCGGCTTGCTTGAGCCGCAGTCCGCGCTCGACGTCGGCGCGGTGGGTGCGGGCGAGGTCGATGGCGCTGTCGCGGCCGAGGAAGTCGGGGGCGTGGAGGAGGTGGATGTGCAGGGTCTGGCTCTCGATCCACTCGCCGCAGTAGAGCAATCGGCGCAGTGCGGCGAGCTGCCCGTCCACGACAACGCCACAGGCGTCCTCGACCGCGCGGCAGGCGCTCAGCTGGTAGGCGACCGGGCAGATCCCGCAGACCCGGGAAGTGATGTCGGGCGGCTCGGTGTGGGAGCGTCCGCGTAGGAACGCCTCGAAGAAGCGCGGCGGTTCGTAGATCGCCAGCCGGGCCTCGGTGACCTGACCACCGTCCAGGTTCAGGTGCAGCGCGGTCTCGCCCTCCACGCGGGCGAGCGAGCCGACGTGCAGCACCCTGGATCCGCGGTGGGTCACCGGAGTTCCTCCTTGCGGGAGGCCGCGTCGAACTCCTCGGCGGCAGTGTTGAAGGTGCGCAACACGCGCACCACGTCGAGGGTGTCCATGCCGTCACGGCGCAGTAGCGGGATGAAGGCGGGGAAGTTGGTGGAGTTGGAGGGGCCGAAGCAGCCGTAGCAGCCGCGCCCGAACGTCGGGCAGAGCGCGCCGCACCCGGCGTGGGTGACCGGACCCAGGCAGGGGGTGCCATGGGCCACCGTCACACAGGTGGTGCCGCGTTGCTTGCACTCGAAGCACACGCTGTGGTCGGGTACGCCGGGCTTGCGGCCGGCCAGGTAGGCGGTGATGACCTCCAGCAGCTGGCCCCGGTCGATGGGGCAGCCGCGCAGCTCGAAGTCGACGGGGACGTGGGCGCTGATTGGCGTGGAGGTGGCGAGCGTGGCGACGTAGTCGGGCCTGGCGTAGACAACGGCCTGGAACCCGGCGACGTCGGCGTAGTTGCGCAGCGCCTGGACGCCTCCGGCGGTCGCGCAGGCGCCGATGGTCACCAGTCGGCGGGAGACGGCTCGGACGTGCTGGATCCGCTCGACGTCCTGCGGCGTGGTGACCGAGCCCTCGACCAGCGACAGGTCGTACGGGCCCGGCGCGATCACGCTGGACGCTTCGAGGAAGTGCGCGATGTCGATCTTCTCGGCGATGCCGAGGAGTTCGTCCTCGCAGTCCAGCAGGGTGAGCTGGCAGCCGTCGCAGGAGGCGAACTTCCACACGGCGAGTTTCGGGCGTCGATCGGTGTCGGCCGGCACATCCTCGATGGGCACGCTACAGCTCCCGGACCATGAGCAGGGGTTCGGCACGGGTCCAGCTGACGACGGGGCCGTCGCGGCAGAGCAGCAGGGGGCCGAGCTGGCAGTGGCCGCAGTGCCCGGTGCCGCAGTGCATGGTGCGTTCCAGCGAGACCCGGATCCGGTCCGGGTCGACGCCTCGGTGCACCAGGTCGTCGGCGGTGGCGCGGATCATCGGCTCGGGGCCGCAGATGAACGCCGTTGTCCGCGGCGGGTCGAAGGCGGCCCGGTCGATCAGGGTCGTGACCACGCCGACCTCGCCCGTCCATGCGGGGTCGGGGCGGTCCACGGTGGCCAGGACGCGGGCCGCCGCCTGCCAGGGCTCGTCGGGGTAGAGCAGTTCGCCGGGTGCCCGTGCTCCGATCAGGACGTTCAGCCGACCGTAACGCTCGGGTTCGGCGAGCGCGGCCAGGACGAGCGGGCGCAGCGGTGCCAGACCGATGCCTCCGGCCACCACCAGCAGGTCGCGCCCGGCCGCCTCGGGCAGCTCCCAGCCGGTGCCGAAGGGGCCGCGCACTCCGACGGTCAGGCCGGGCCGCACACCGTGCAGCGCGCCGGAGACCGCCCCGACGGCGCGGACGGTGTGGGTCAGGCGGTGGCCGTCGATTCCGGAGACCGACAGCGGGATGTCGCCGACACCGAAGGCGTACACCATCGCGAACTGCCCTGGTGTGAAAGGCGGCAGGGCTGTGCGGACGGGCTGCAGGACGATCGTGGCGGTGTCGGGTGTGTCGGCCGGGTGTGCCACCACCCGGTACGGGACGGGCGCCGTCATGGCGTCCCGCCGCCGCTACCCGGAGGCCCGTACAGGTCCAGCAGGCGGGTGCGGGTCGCCTTCAAACGGCGGGCGATCACCTGAGCGACGCAGTGCGTGAGCGCCAGGCCGAAGGCGGGGTCCTCGTCGTACACGACGCGAACCAGCTCCGCGTCGAACTCGTACGCCGTGACGTCATCGCGGCACTGCGCGCCAAGGTGCCACCGGTAGGGCTCGAACAGCCAGGACCAGCCGAGCAGTTCACCTTGCCCGAGGGTCTCCACGACGGCCGCGCGGCGGCCGGGGACGTGGACGTCGAGCGCGACCAGCCCGGAGCGGACGATCCAGAACCGGTCGGCCGTGCCGCCCTCCTCGAAGATGCGGGTGCCGCCGGGGAAGGACGCCTCGTGGGCGAAGGCGAGCAGCCGGTCGCGGTGGGCGGGCGTGAGGGCGCCGAGGAAGCCGTGGCGGACGACGGTCATCCCGTTGCCTCCCCTGACGAGCCCCGCTCGCGTTCCCGGTTCAGCGCGTGGGCCTCCTCGGTGATGTCGATGCCGACCGGGCACCACACGATGCAGCGCCCGCAGCCGACGCAGCCGGAACTGCCGAACTGGTCGTACCAGGTGCCGAGTTTGTGGGTGGCCCACTGCCGGTAGCGACTGCGTGGGGAGTCCCGGACCGGGCCGGTCGGCAGGTGGGTGAAGTCCCGGTCGAAGCAGGACTCCCAGTGCCGCCACCGCTCGGCGTGATCGCCGGTCAGGTCGGTGACGTCCTCGGCGGTGGTACAGAAGCAGGTCGGGCAGACCATCGTGCAGTTGCCGCAAGTCAGGCAACGGGCCGTCACGTCGTCCCACCGCTCGGCGTCCAAGGTCTCGCGCATCAGCACCTGGAGGTCCACCAGCGGCATCGACCGGCCCATCCGATCGGCCGCCTCGGCGACCCGGTCCCGGGCCGCCGTCCGGGTGGCGGTGTCGGCGACGCGGCTGGGCAGTTCCGCGAGCACCGCCTCGCCTTCCCCACTCCCGGCTCGCACCAGGAAGCGGTGGCCGTCGGCGTCGAGCACCTCGGTCAGCGCCAGGTCGAAGCCCGGCCCCACAGCCGGCCCGGTCCCCATCGACACGCAGAAGCAGGTGGCGCCGGGTTCAGTGCACTCCACCGCCACCAGGAACGCCCCTGTCCTGCGTCCCCGGTACCCCGGGTCGGCGTGCCGCCCGCCGGTCAACACCCGGTCCTGCACCGCGATGGCCCGCAGATCGCAAGGGCGTACCCCCAGGAAGGCGTACGACGGCGACGGGGTCGCTTCCGGCGTGATCACCAGCTCGCCGTCGGCGGTGCGGTCGGCCCGCCACTCCCGCACCCGTGGCGGGTGCAGGAAGGTCTTCCAGGACTGCGGACCCGCACTGTGCGCGAACGCCGCACCGTCCTCGCGGGCAACCAGCCGATAGGTTCCGGCCTCCAGCTCGACCCCCCAGCCGTACGGGAGCTCCGCGCCGCCTGAGATCTCGGCGAGCACGATGGCACCGTCGCGGACGGTAGGCCCGATGACCGTGCGGCCACGCGCGGCGAGAACGGCGACGAGTGCATCCAGGCCGTCCTTGTCGATCACCGCCACAACGCCGTCGTCGTCCGCCATCCGCCAACCTCCGTGCGCCGATGCTGGTGCCCTCCGGCCCAGTATGGACAGGACCGGGAACCGTGCATGCGGCGACGATCAGCGGTGTGGTCCAGATGGCGCAGTCCTTCCCCCGTGCGAACCCCACGCAGGCTCAGCCAGGCTGGCCGGCGGATTGGACGGGGAAGGGAGAGGCACCATGGACGTCGCTTCGCGGATCATCGTCATCGGTGTGGGCAACGAGTACCGCCGCGACGACGGCGTGGGCTGGGCAGTCTTGGCCCGGCTCGCCGAACAAGCCGAGCAACGGCCGTTGCCCGGCAGCCCAGTGCTACGGGTGTGCGACGGCGACCCCGCCCGGCTCATCGGCCGGTGGGAGGACGCCGACCTCGCCATCGTGGTCGACGCGGCACACGCCCACCCCGGCTGCCCCGGCCGCGTCCACCGCCTGGAGCTCGATGCGGAGCGGCTGCCCCGGTCCGGCGGCACGACGAGCTCCCACGGCCTCGGGCTCGGCGAGGCCGTCGAACTCGCCCGCGTCCTGGACCGCCTGCCTCGGCGGCTGGTCGTCTACGCCGTCGAAGGAGCCGACACCACGCTGGGCCCTGGGCTGTCGACCCCGGTCGCGGCCGCCGTGGAACCACTCGTCCGACGGATCGTGAAAGACCTCGCGCCGCACCGCGATCCTGCAGCCGGCCGAAGGGGCTAAACCCTGGCACCCGCCGAACAAGCCTGATCGCTTGCGAGGTGCGCCGTTCGGCTCATCGCCGGCGTGCCGGTTGCGTCACCGGGGGTGAGACTGACGTCGAATCAGTCCTGGAAGGAGCCGGAGCCGGCAATGACTGTGACACGCGCGCACGGCGCGCTGGCGGCGCCCATCGACCTCAATCACACCGGGCACTACGTTCACTGGGGCGTGGTGCAGATCTCGGTGGCGAACCTGGTGGTCATCGGCCTGATGGTGCTGGTCTTCGTGGCGGCGGTGCTGCTGCCGTTCCCCAAGGGGCGCGGACGCCGATGAGCAGCTCAGGAGCGTCGTCCGCACAGCCGGACGAGGGCCTCGATCATTCCGGCGGGTGGACCGGGGCGGTGCGCCGCTACGCCCTACGCACCCTGCCCCCAGAGAAGCTGCTGCCCGACAGCCAGCCCGCGTACATGGCCTCGTGGATCTACGTCTTCGGCGTGCTCACCGTGTCGTCCCTGGTCGTGGTGGTGGCCACCGGGTGCGTGCTCGCGCTGGAGGGGCCCGGTTGGTGGCACGCGTCGAGCGTCGGCAAGTACGTCAACAGCCTCCACCTGTGGAGCGTGGAGCTGTTCATGTTCGTCATGGTGATCCACCTGTGGGGCAAGTTCTTCATGGCCGCCTGGCGCGGCCGGCGGGCGATGACGTGGATGACCGGAGCGGTCTGCTTCCTCGCCTCGATCGGCACGGCGTTCACGGGCTATCTGGTGCAGCAGAACTTCGACTCGCAGTGGATCTCCGGGCAGGCCAAGGACGGCCTCAACTCGGTCGGTATCGGCGCCTGGTTCAATGTCCTGGACTTCGGCCAGATGCTGATGTGGCACATCGTGCTGCTCCCACTCGTTCTGGGGCTGCTGACGGCCTGGCACGTCCTGCTGGTCCGGCGCCGGGGAATCGTCCCCCCGATCGACGCCGTCACGCCGCACCCGGGTGAGCAGTCTGCTGCGTCCGAGGCCCGGCCGTGAGCCCGCACAAGCACCGGGCTGCGGAACCCGAGTCCGCCACATTCCCCACCCGCCCGTACGACCTGCTCAAAGAGTTCACCGTCGCGCTGGTCGTGGTCGCGGTGCTGACCGCGGGCCTGGCGGCCCTGTTCTCCTCCCCGGACGAGAAACCGATCACGCTCGCCTCCTGGTCCGCCGCTGCCCCGAACGACTTCACCGCCACCGCGGTCGCCGAACTCGGCGGTACCAGCACGACGGCGCAATACGGCCCGCCGTACAACAACACTCCGGGCGCCGGCCAGAAGATCGGGCCGGTCGGCCTGCAGCGGGCCGGCGGGGTCCGCATCCCGGTCGACACCGCCGAGGACTTCGTACTGCAACCGCTGCGGCAGGCCCCGGAACCGCCGGACGTCACCGCCGCGCTCGCCGCCTGGACCTCGGCGCCGGCCGACAGGCAGCAGGCGTGGACCTCCGCGTACTCCGACGCGCTCGGCAAGGCTCCGGACGGAGACCCGGCGCAGGTCGCACCCGGCGACTACGGCCCTGTGCCGGTGCTGACCGGCCGTCTGCTCACGCTCGCCCAAGCCGGGGGCCTCGACGGCCAACTGCTGGCCGAAGGAGGGCTCTTCTACCAGACCGACTACACCCGCCCGATGCTCTTCCTCGCCGACGGCTCCTACCTGGCCGACCAGGCCACCGCGCAGCACCTGGCCGGCGACCAGTGGGGCATGATGAACGAGACCGGGAACTTCCCCGGACAGGCATGGCTGTGGCTGTACACCTTCTGGTACCAGATCGACCCGTTCAAGAGCTCGACGAACGCGGATGCCCTCATCTGGGCGCTGATGGCGGTGCTCAGCCTCGCCCTCGTCCTGGTGCCGTTCATCCCCGGAGTCCGGTCGATTCCCCGCTGGACGAGGGTGTACCGCCTGATCTGGCGCGACCACTACCGCGCGCAGCCATAGCCGCGACGGCCATCGGCCCGGTCAGCCCGCTCAGTTGCGGAACACGACGACCGGGCAGTGCGCGTGCTGCACGCAGTGCTGACCCACCGAACCCAGCAGAGCGCCGGAGAACCCGCCGTGACCCCGGCTGCCCACCACGAGCAGTTGCGCCTTGTCTGCCCTCTCCAGGAGCACCTCAGCGGCATTGCCGAGGACGACGCTCTCCCGGATCTCCACCGGCGGGCTGTCCCCGACCACCTCGGCCACCGCCTGGGCGAGCATCTGGCCGGTGGCATCGGCGAGCTCGGGGTCCAGCCCGGTCATCCCCCACCCGTACATCGACGGATACGCCCAGCAGGCGACCGCGTCCACGACGGCGCCGGTCAGCCGGGCCTGGTCCACCGCCCAGCGCAGCGCCTGCTTCGACGACGGCGAGCCGTCGACTCCGACCACTATCCGGCGTCCTGCCGGAATTTCAGTACCCATCTCGCACCTCGCACCTCGGTTGCCAGCCCCACACTGCTCCTACCAGGTCGGAGTCGCCCAGGGGCGTCGGCCGGCTCACCTCCAGCGTCGCTGGATGGGCCAGCCGCCGGGAGGGCCGGTCGGCCCCGTCGGGCAGGCCCCGTGGGCCTGGAGCCGACTGGGGCGGATCGGCCCTGTTCGAGATTCACGGCGCACGCTGAGGCAGGTGTCCCGCCCGGACGCCGGAGTCACCGTCACCTGCGGTCTCCCGCTCGCCGACGGGGTTGATCGTGTCCGGGCTGCCTCGCGAATCAGGGCGGGACCTACGAGCCGGGCGGACTCAGCCGGTCAGCGAGAAGTAGTTCTCCTCTTCCTGGGCGAACTGCAGGCGCAGCACGGCGTGCAGGCCGTAGAGCGTGCCGAGCAGGTCGTCGACCTGGTCGGGCCGCAGGCTGCCGTCGGCCTCGGCCTGTTCCAGGTGGGTGGCGATCCGCCGGGCGAGGAGGGCGATCTCGGCGTGGGTGCGGCTCATGGTGGCGGTGGCCTCGGAGGAGGCGGTGGAGCCGCGCACGCCCATGGCCACGCCAATATCGGCGGCGGCGAGCGCAGGGGCGTCGTTGACGCCGTCGCCGACCATCGCGGTAACGGCGCGGGCCCGCTCCGCGCGCACGGCGGCGACCTTGTCAGAGGGGCTCTGGCGGGCGGCGACGCCGTCCAGACCGAGTACGGCGGCGACCTCCCGGGCGGCGCGCTCATGGTCGCCGGTGAGCATGACCAGCCGCCGCAGCCCTGCCTCGCGAAGCCGCCGAAGGGTTCGCGGTGTGTCCTGGCGCACGGGGTCGCGCAGCAGTAGCGCACCGGCCGGCTTACCGTCCACGGCCAGCCACACGACTGCCGCGCCGTCCAGGGCAGCCCGGTTACGGACAGTACGCGCCCATGCGGGCGGTTCGGCGGGCAGGTCCACCCGGCCGACCCGGAGGTGCCGGCCTGGACCCGGCCCGCCACAAGGCCCTGCTCGCCGTCGCCTCCCACTGCACTGTCCACAACACACTCCGCCAGCCACCAGCCGTGGAGATCGCACTGAACCCTTTGGCCCGCCGGAATGACCGCGTCAATGCTCTCTGAATTGCAGGACGCAGCGACAAGCGCGTTCACCGTCCGGTCAAGCGCCCGGACAAGACCACGGCGTGAGCTGCCCCGAGTTTCGTAGAGTCCGCGATTGTGTGATCAAGCGGCCTGCGGGGCTTCCTCCAGGCTCGCCCAGTACGCCTGCTCGTATTCGT
>NZ_JBITFB010000014.1:0-183605 GCF_044455625.1 Kitasatospora sp. NPDC051164
AGCTCAACACCTACAAGACCGCCTAACCCCCCAACACAGGGCCGGGCGACCCAACCCCCCACGGCCCGCCCGGCCCGGCCCCCCAGAGACCCCCACGGGGCCCGCCCACACCGAGCGCCTTAGCTAGGGCGCGGCGGGCCAGGGCGAGATCCAGAGTGAGAGACCTACATGGACTTCAGCGAGGCAGTGCGGACCCCGGATCCGCGGCTCCAGGGCGTCAAGGTCGGTGACCAGGTCGCCCAGTACGAGACGTGCCAGGTCCACTGGGGCTACACGATGGTCACCGTGGCCAAGATCGGCCGGGAGCTGATCCACACGTCGGACGGCCGGAAGTTCAAGATCGAGGACGGCATGGAGAACTACCGCTCCACCGTCAGCTACACCCGCATCGTCCGGCTCAAGGAGACCGGGATGCCGGAGCGCGCACCCCGAGCAGCACCGGATGGCGGGCCCACCTGAGCAAGAAGCTCAGCGGGCGGCCCCCTGAAACCCCCACCGGGGACCGCTCCACCCACGCACCCCCTGAGGGCCCGGCACAGGGCCCCCAGGGACCGCCCGGCCGGGGGGCCGCCCCCGGCCGGGACCACGCTCCTGTAGCTCAGGAACGGACAGAGCGGCCGTAAAACGGAACGGCGTCATGGTGAGAGGTTGCGGATGCACCGGGACCGGGCCCTGGCCAGCCAAAAGCTCCAGGGTTGGGGAACCTCAACCCCCGGCAGGGAAGCGCGTTATCCAGACTCACCTACTTTGGCACGGGTTCGAATCCCGTCAGGAGCACCACTTGCTTCACAACCAAGGCAAAACGGCCTGACCCCACCGGGCTCGACGCCGGCCCCCGCACCTCTTCTAGCCGCGGCCGGACCGGGCCACTCACAGCACCACAAGAATCGAGAGGCCGCAGGAATGACATTCGACGAGTGGGCCGAGCGCCTTGACCGGGTCTACATGGACGGGGCTCAGCACGACTGGCGCGACGAGGACAAGAGAGCGTGGGATGAGGCCATCCGCGAGATGTCGGTCGAGATTCCCCACACCACGATCACGTGGATGGATCCGAAGTGTGGCTGCTGCACCTTGGACGACCCGGCGTTGCTCGCCTTCGACGATCCTCGTGGGCCGGGCTGGTTCGAGTTGCTCTACCCGACTTTTCGCCCGACACACACCTACTACCTGGGCTGACGACGCCCAGCACGCCGGGCTCAACGTCCTGCTCGGAGTCCATGCGGACGTGGTGCCCGCAACGAATGAAAGGAAAACAAGTGTCCCAGGACAGCAGCACAGTGAATCGTCAGGAGTTCATGGACAGGCTGCGCGAACAGTGGGAGACGCAGCCGACTGACCAGTACGAGTTCCTCGGGCTGACTGGCATGGACTACAACGACTGGTTGGAACACCGCCACGGCTGGCCGGTCGATACGGCTGGCAACTGCCGTATCCATACGGAGCTGGAGGAGTTCCCGGCAACGGACTGCACGGTCTGCTCGACCCTGATCAAGCTGTACGAGGCAGAGGCGGTGGGGTTTCGGTCGGCGGAGCGGTCAGAGGGCGACGCGCAGGGCGGTGCGGCGGGCGAAGGCGGTGAGGCCCTGTAGGTCCGGCCGGCGCGCGGCGACCTCGGCAGTCAGCGCGCGCACCGAGGGGCGGCGGGCCTCCAGCGGTGCGGCTCGCTCCACAAGTTGTAGCTGGCCGAACGCGGATGGCACGTCGTCAGCGGCCAGCAGGGCGCGGGCGGTGTCGGTCGCCGCGCGGGCTCGGCGCTCCGGCGTGGGCAGCACAGCTGGCTCCAGGCCCGCGGCGTACGCCAGGGCGCGGTCGATGTCGCCGAGCTTCTGGTGGATCCCGACCCGGTACAGCATGCACTGCGTCGGCGACAGCTCCCCGTCCGCCGGAACTCGCCCCCGGTCGTGGAGGAGGCGGGCCGCGGTCTGTTCGGCCAGGCACGCGAACTGCTCGGCAGCGGAGGGCATGCGGGCCTGGGCGGCGGTGTACGCGGCGGTCAGGGCCACCATGCCGGATGCGTTCAGGATGACCGCGGACGGTCGGGTGCCGGCGTTCAGCTCATCGTGTGCTTCCTGGAGCAGCTGCAGGGCGCAATCTGGGCGGCCCGTACGGCGCAGCGGCGTCGCCGCCGCACGCGCGGCGGCCGCGAGGATGACCGGGTGGCCCGAGCGGCGGGCCGCCGTTCCGGCCCGGACTGCGAAGGAGGCCGCCGTGTCTACGTCGCCTTCCTTGACCGCCAGTTGAGAGGCGAGCACCCATACCCATGCCGCCCGGCTGGCGCCGACCGGGCCCGTTCGTTCGCTCTCGCTCGCGCGGGTCACCATCCCAGGGAGCACCTGGTGCAGCCGGTCGTACCTGCCAGCGGCGAACAAACCGCGGGCGGCCGGAAGTTCCCTGTCCGCCAGGCGCTGGCCGAGTCCGCTGGCGAGTGCCGGTGTCGTGTCGCCCGCCCATAGTGCCGCCGCGCAAAACCCGGCGCTCAGTACCCTCCTGCGCTCCATCACGATGCCACCATCCTCCTCGACCGCTGTTCCGGGCGTCACGCCGGGGTCTTCGGCCGTCCTTGCGACGGTACGGGCCTGGCCGGGCCTCGGGCAGGGCGCACATCTGCCGGCTCCGCGCGCCCCTTTCTGCTCTGGCACTCCGGGGTCTGGGCAGGCGGATGTGGGGGCGCAGAGGCCCGGCGCGCCGCATGGGTATCGGGCACTCGCGCGGCGCGGCATAGGGATGGCGCCAATCGTTGCGTATCAGCGTTCCAATGTGTATTATTGTTCTCGTGAGGGCGGGGGAAGCACAGAGTCCGCCGAGAAGCCACCCGACCAACAGGCCGCCGCCCGCGGCCTCGTCGAGGAAGTCGACCCGACCGGGGTCACCGGCTGCATCTCCCCGTGACAGCCCCAAGTCACCGCAGGACAGCCCTCCCCTCAGGGGCAGTCCGCGCCCACCCACTCCGACGATCCTGAGAGCTCGCGTTGTTCTATTTGATGAAATGCCCCTGTTGCGGCCGCCCGACCATGTTTCACGAGCTGGAACGCCACACCGCCCCGAGCCTCTTGATCGACCCCGAGACGGGCTTGCCGCCCGGCGTCTCTCCTGACGGCCACCATGCGACCCCTTCACCAGCGGCCACAGCCAGAGCCCGCAAGCAGCCACTGTGCCAGTCGTGTCTCGATGACATACGGGCCGGGCGAGCGGTGACCTTCTCCGTACGCCTGAAGGGCGAGCAGACCGCGATGGCTCTCGCGCACGAGATGCCCCTCCTCGACGACGAGGGCCGGGTGATGGCCGTCCGCTGTCCGTCCGCCGGGTGCGGAGCGGTTGTCGACCTGATCAGCGGTCGGCTGGACGGCCACATCGTGCGCGGCCAGGAGTGCCGCATGTCGGGTGTGCGGGTGGTGGTCAGTGACGAATGAAGCATGAGCTGAACAGCCTCAGTCGCTGACCTTCTAACCCTCTCGGGCCGTGCCCGAACCCCCGAACCGCTTGAAGTCCCGACGACTGCCCCGACTGCGCCGAGAACGACCACGCGTAAGACATCGGGGCGAATACGGAGTTGATCTCGACATGAGTACCCCCGTCCCGGGAACCGGGGCAAAGAAGCGTCCCGCGAGGCGTCGCAAGGTCAAGAACGCTCGGACCGGCTCCGTGGGAAGCAAGATCCTGCCGGGACGGTACAGCGACGAGGGCGAAAAAGGGCCCTGGTTCCGGCGTCTGGTTCGCCGCGCTGAGACGCGCGACTGGAAGCGTGAGACATCGCGGCTCTGACGGCCACCGTCAACCGGTCCTCCCCGTCGCGCCGGAGAGCCGCCTCCCGCCGCCGGTCTCCGCAGGTGCGAGGGCGCCGGCCGAACAGCCGAAGGCCCTCTGCTTCGGCCTCTGCCTCTCCCGAAAACGCGCGGCCCTGGCCCTCCCCGTCCCCCCTCTATGTGCGCGCCCGTCGTGGCGCTCGAACCTAGGAAGAAACGTGTCTGCTGATCTGCAGCTCCGTATCCATTCGGCACCCGCTGGCGAACTCGTTCCGCTTCTCGACCTCATGCGGGAGCACGGCCTCCGCGGCGAGTACGAGCGTGGCCCTGCCGAGGTCCTCACGCTAGGGCAGGTCTACCGCTCCCGGGACGCCGCGCTGGGCCTCTGCGAAGAGGTCGCCGCGCGGCTGGAGGAGGACGCCCCGAACGCCGTGTTCGAGCTGTGGCAGGACCCTCACTGGAGCGCCGACGGGCACTACCACGCGCACGTCCCTCAGTTCGGACATTTCGAGGCTGGTTGCGATGCCGAGGGCGTTCCGCATGTCGGCGTGCACGACCTCATCCAACGGCTGAGCAACAACCCGGGAGCGACGCTCGGCGACTGGATGGCGGGCGAGGGGGCCGGCCTTCTCGGCATCGCGGTGCTCGCCGTGGTGGGCGAGTACCAGGCGCAGCAGCCGTCCGACTCCTGATCCGGGCTTTTCCCCCTTGCACCCCGTTGGGGCCGGTTGGCCGGTGATGCATGCGGCGGCGCGGCGCCGCCGCTCTTCGATCGCCCGGATCGACGACGCGCACAACGGCCAGCCGCTCCCCGGCCTCCCCACCCACGATTCACTGGAGAACTGATCATGGCGGACATCCGCATGCGCTTCCTCGGGCACCCCTTGGAGCGAACCACCGTTTCTGCCGATTCCGGGACCCCTGAGGAGGTGTTCATCGCCCTCTTCCTCCGGGCGATGGAGACCGTCCCCGAACTGCGCGCCTTGCCCGGCGACCTGGAGGCGTACACCGTGCGCTGGGACGGCGACGAGGCGTCGATCTACCACCCGGATGTGGAGCAGGTCGTCTTCCGCACCCAGCCCGCGCCCGAGCGTTCCGTCCAGGGAGGTGCTCCGGTCAGGACACGGCCGCCGGAGGTGTGGCGCGAGCAGCGCGGCCACGACTTCTACCCGGCTCCGGCGGTGCTGGCCGAGATCCCGGGTCTGTGGTCAACGGCCTTGGAGCCGCATGAGCACAGGGTGGTCGGCCTCCGGTACTTCTCCGCCTGGGGCGAGTGGTACGTCGTGGAGGTCGACGACGCGAGCGGTGAGGCTTACGGGTGGTCGTGCCTGGGCGGTGACCTGTCGCAGGGCCGGTGGGGTGTGATCGATCTTCCGGCTCTGGAGTCGTTCCATCAGGAGGGCGACCTGTCCCAGCTGGTTGTTCGCGATCTGGATTTCACACCCACTGTCGCGGCCAGTGTTTTGCCGCAGGGCCGAACTCACGATTCCTGCGGGGACGCGGAGTGCCTTGTGTGTCTGCCCGATTTCATGACGGAGTACGTTGCTCGACTGCGCGAGATTATCGCGGAGCACGGGTTCGCCGTCCAGGCGGTTCTTGCTGATGAGGGTTCTGCCGCCTATTGCTACACGGTCGGTCTGCACAAGTCTCTGGGGCTTGAGTTCGTGATGGCCGGCCTGGACGTCAGGGCGATGCAGGGCGTGCTCCATTCCGTCGTCGAGCGGTTCGCCGGATCGTCTGGCCCGGTCGCCGGCGAGGTCCTGGACGGGCTTCTCGCGAACGGATTCCGGCTGCTCATGCACCCCGTGGGCTCCTTGGAGCCCTTCGCGATGCTGCGGGCGGTGTACGGCCGGGATGCCGCTGTGCCGTACTGGCAGGCCGTGTGGCCCGATCGCGACGGCGCCTTCCCAACTGATGCCTCTTGCTCGCTTTCGCCCGGAACGCAACCGCTTCTCTAGCCGGTTTCAGGGTTCTCATTTTCTTTCATTGTCGCTTTAGGGGGTATTTTCATGCGCCAGCCTGAACCACTGGATGCTGTTGACGAGCTGCGGCTCTTTCTGGATTTCGCTGTTCCGCTGTGCGGCGCTGACATCGCGTACAAGCTCAGGCAATGGGGTCATTCGCGCGAGCAGGCCAAGAACTGGCTACGGGGTGAAGCCGAGCGCGCTGGCGGCACCTTGGGCGAGAACGGGGACGTGATTCAGTTCAGTGATGGTCGACCTCGGTCGGGACGCGCACAGAACCGTGTGGTCCGGACGGCCAGTGAGCTTGCTCGCGGCGTGGCAGCGGCAGCGCTGCTTGCTCAGCTGGAGGGGCAAAGCGGGGTCGAGGCCTTCGGCAACTTCTACGGCGTCGCCGCTCGGCCCGCTGAGGCCGACACGGCCCGCGTCCAGAACGGGGAGGACGGTGCAGTCGGTGGCGCCGCTCGTGGCACCTGTCCGGTACGGAGGCCGGGCGCGTGAACGCGTCCAGGACGTCCCGGTGCCGCGCCCGTCCGCGGTACCTCGTCCCGGCCGGCGAGCCGAGACCGCAGGGAGCCGTATAGGTGCTCTCGCCTCACCCACTAGGCTCGCCGAGGCCCGTACCGGAATGGAGTGTGCGGGACAGGCCCCGGTCCCCGTGACGGGACGCAGTACGGCCGGGGCCGCACCACCCTGCTCACGGCTCGCGCGCCTGCCGACTGCTCAGTCCAGGCGAGTGAAGGCGAGTTCTACCAGGATCTCCTTGAGGTATCGCTGACTCTCGCTTCGTTGTGCTGAGCGTTCTCACGAAGCGTCTCTGATCGTCTCGGCAGGTGCCGAGGAGTCAGCGCTCAGGACTGTCTCCCTGCACACCAGAACGAGAAGGTCTCGGGCAACCAAGTGAGAGTCAGCAACTGGCCCTGAGGTGGCGAGACTGCCGAACTCATCTACCGCGACTGGATGCGCATCGAACACGCCGCTGGTAACCGGCCCGGCCTGTTCACCGCGTGCACCCGCGTCCAGCAGATCAGCCGCAACAATCAGTGCCTGCTGGATCCCGAGACCGAACGCCTCGTCGACAGTCTGTTGGGAGTCGGACAACGTGCTGAGGGCTATTGACCTCGTATCTCCGTCGTCAGCTGTGCGAAGCCGGTGCCGTGCGTTGCGGGCTCATAGGTCTTCTCGGTCATAGTCCGGTTCCTCTTCCACGCTGATGATCCGATACGGGGTGCTCAGCTTGTCCAGGCGCTTCTTCTGGATCAGGCCGGCTGCTTCCCCCGGAGTGACGGCGTAGGCGTAATAGGTCCTGGTGATGAAGGCGTCCGTGTTGTCGTCAGCGCGCTCGGCCAGGACCTCGTAGTGCCGCTTGACGGGAGCAGGGCGCATGACCTTGGCACGGACCATGAACAGGGTGCCAGCTCGCTTCGCAGCATCCACGGTGGTCGGCTCCGCGTCGGCCAGCGCTCCGACCAGCACGAGGGCGCGCTCCTTGACCGCGGCCTGGAGCCACTCCGTCGGCGCTGCGGGAGTCTCAGGGGTGCGCTGCCACAGGGTGACGAGGGCCTGCGGGTAGTCGGGCCAGGGCAGTCCGGTAATGGCGGTGGGTGCGCCGGCGGCGTCGACGGTGACCGTCCAGTGGTCGTTGATGACCGGGGTGACGGTGCCGATTCGAGGTTGCCAGCCGCACTGACGCAGGTGGTCGCCCGGCAGTAGTTCGTTGCGGGTGGCGACGAACAGCGCGGGTACGGGGCCGCGGCGGGACGTGTGCCAGGTGGTGTAGGCGGTGACCTGGTAGCCGGTGCCGTCGTGGGCCGGGGACATGTCGGTGTCGCCGCGGGGCGGCCCGGCCTTGGACACGGCTGCCCACACGGTCATGCTGTCCTCCAGCAGGTCTGCGCGGTCCTCGCGGGTCATGGCGGTGACAGCGGCCAGGATCGGGGCGCCGTCAAGGGTCACCCGGGCGAGCTGGAACAGCGGATCCACGACGTGCGTCGCCGCGCTCATCCTCGGCCCGGCACCCGGAGCCATGCCCATCAGCCCGGCCACGGCGGCGATCACGACGGGGTCGCCGTCGACGATGACGGCGGTGGCCCGGACCTTGCACGGGGTGCACCAGTCGATAGTGGCCCCGAGCAGGTCGGTCGCGGCGTCCATGGGCACGGTGCGGTTCTGGCCGAAGCCGCGGGCGTCGACGGGGGTGAAGACGGTGCTGCGGTCGTGCTGATGGCCCAGGAGGGGAGAGGCGAGGCCAGCGTCGGCGGTGGTGTAGGCGGTGCCAGTGGCTGCCATCGTACGGCGGGCCCGGTTCTTACGGGCGTGATCTTTGGTCATGCTGCTCTCGGTTTCCGGCGCTTCGGCCCCATGACCCGATGCGCACCAAGCAGTCAGCGCAGAGGGAGGACTTTCGGGCTGGCGGTGGGCCGTCCCAAAGGTGATGCCTGCGCGTTGATGCAGCTTGGCCACCGTCAGTTTCGCGGTGGGCACCTTCGCCGTTGCGCACCCCGCTCATGGGACCGGGTACTGGCTTGGGCCGAAGCGCTCGGCCAACCCAACGGTAGCGCGCTGCCCTTCCCGCGCACCAGAGTTACCGAGAAGATGCACTCAATCTAGGGGACGCCCGGCCAGGCAGTGAGCGCCTCGCGTGCCTGCTGCGCAATGGTTCTCCTGTTCCCCGGAACCTGACCGGTTGGCAGCGGAGTTGCACTGACCGCGTTGGTGCCAGCGAACTTGGACAGCCGCGCGACGGGGAGGCGCCCTCGCTGGGCGACCGCGCCGCGTTGCAGCGATTCCGATACGCCGACCACCGGGACGGCGCGGAGCGCGGTCGGCAGGGACTGCACGGTGCGTATTCCTCGCTACGAGGGACGTCGTGCACCGTCGACGGCTCCGCACCTCATTCGGGGTGCGCACTCTTTGCATGGACGGCGCCTTGTACGCAGTCAGTTCACGACGGTGCGATCGCGGTGGGTGTAAGCCAGGAGCTCAGCTACGGCTGCCTCGTTCGAGACCGGTGGCCGGACACGCCAACCTGCGACGGTCTCCCGGACTGTGTCGCACACGGTGCGCACCTGCGCAGTGAGCTGCTCGGACAGCTCGCCGACCGCGGCGCCGTCCGCGTCGTAGGGGCCGGTGATCACAATCGGCCCGTACAGCAGGTAGGGCAGTTCCATCTTCCGCCAGCCGCAGGCCAGTGCCCACGCGACCAGGTTCGGGTTCAACCCGTCCGTATTGCCGGTCGCGGGGACATGCAGCACTGTTCCTCGGTGGTAGTAGGCCGCCTCCGCGCTACCGCCCACGGCACTGCGGATCTGCGCATACTGCGCACCCGCGTCATCCGCGGGCAGATCCAGCGCCGTCAGACGCGCACCCTCGTCGATATGCCAGGCCCTGACCACTTCGAGTCCTGTTCCCCTGACCACTTCGAGTCCCGTCCCCCTGTCCCCCCACCGGGCGGTGCTGCGCGCACTCCGTCTGAGAGTTGGTCGACGATGACGGGGACACCACCGACCGGCTACCTTCACCCTAAGTTGAGCACCTGGACCTATCCCACCGAGAAAGACGCTCTGCATCACGGCGCCCATCTGGCCATGACGTACCTGCAGCTGGACGACGGTCCCCTCGACCCTGTGGCGCTGGACCTGTTCGTCGGCCAGGCGCACGCCCAGGTCATCGCCCGCTTCCTCGAACTGCACCCGGAAACCACCCAGTTCGAGGTCGCCGAACTCGTCCCCATGCGCGCCAGCGAGTTCTGAGCGCCGGCGTGCTCCCCTGGCCGCGCCGGGGCGAGCGGTCAGGAGGCTCCAGCCGTTGTCAGCCAGGCGATCCACGCGCCGTCTTGTGCCCGGCCCAGGTGAAGGGCCGGCGTGTGATCGGCCATGCGGGCGCAGACTCGTCCGTAGGCGCCGTGGCGGGCGGGGCACAGCCGGGCCAACTCCTCGGGGGTGAGCGCCGCGAGGTCGTCGGGGAGGTCCTGGCCGGCCGCGGTCGCGCGTGCCTGGGCACCTCGGCCGCGTTCGACGGCGTCCCGGTGCTCGGCGAGCAGACGGACCCAGCGCAGATCGCTGTCATCCTGGTCGCCCGCAGGGGTGTAGAGACACTGGCGCGCACCGTGCTCGTCGATCTCGTCGACGACGATCATGCCGATCGACTCCAGCATGCGACACGAGGCCAGGTTGGCCTTCTGGGTGACCGCAACCAGCGGACCACCGCCGGGGACGGCGTCCGTCCACCAGCTGACGGCCGCCGCGACGGCCTCCCTGCCCAGCCCTTCACCCCAGACGGCGGGGAGCAGCTGGAAGGAGATTTCGGCGCGGCCCTCGCACCTGTGGTCGGCGCCGATGGTCACCAGGCCGATCGGTTGCTGGTCGGCGACGCGGACGACGGTCCACGCGCCGGCCGTCGTCGGGTAGGCGGCCTGCCGGGCGGCGACGCGCTCCTGTGTGACCGGACCGCCGAGGTGCGCGCGGACCCGGTCGTCGGTCAGCAGCTCGTGCACGAGGAGTCCGTCTTCGTGGGTGACCGGCCGCAGGAGGAGATGGTCGGTGCGCAGCTCGGCGGGCCAGAGGCGGTCCAGGGCGGTGTCGACGGATTCCATGAATGTCACCCTGGCAGCTGGCGGCTCGGAGCGGGCCGGCTTCGTACGGAGGCGCACGGGCGGGTGACGGGAGCGAGCGGCTCCGGGGCTGGTCCTGGCGGCGGAGCCGGTCCACCGCAGGGACCGCACGAATGCTCGTGCTTTCGGTTCATGTTCGGTTACCGGCGGGGGCGTTGTCGGTGTCGGCTGGCAGTCTGACCGCGACAGAGGCAAGGCCGTTTTGGAGCAGCAGGAGAGGTCGCACCGTGGACCAGTTCAGGGGCTGGAAGAAGTACCCGCGCGCCATGGAGGGTGCTCTCGCGCGCGCCGGCTACGCGGATGCCGAATTCGCGGTCCGTCGGGGAGAGGCGCGGGGTACGGCGGAAGCCCGGTGGGCCTGGATCAGCGGAGCTGCCGAGCTGACCGCCGAGGAGTGGCCGGACGGGCTGGAGCTGGTGTGGAATTCGTCCGCGGGCTGGGCGTACCAGGAGCGAGACGGCAGCAAGCTCGTCGCGTTGCCGGTCCCGGTGCTCGCGGCACCGGAGGCGATCACCGCGCTGCTGCCGGCCCTCATGGACGGACGCCGCGACCAGCTTCCCGCATCCGAGGACCGGTGGGAGCACGCCGCGAACCTCGCGAGGTGGGCGGAGTCTGCCGCTGTCCTCGGCGACGACAAGTACGACGCGGCCTACCAACGCGCCGAGGAGGAAGCCGCGACATTCGACCGGTGGCAGGCCGAGCTGGGCGACGTCCTGCCCGTCACGGCGCCGCTTCCCGTGGAGGCCGACGGCACCGCCGGGGTCGCCGAACTCGGCTCCGGTGACGCCCAAACGCCAGACGCGGCGGAGCGGGCCCGGCGCGCGCACGTGGACGTCATCCTGCAGTGGGCGCTCAAGGCACGCGACGACCGCAGCCACGACCCGGACCCGGAGCTGTTCGGAGCCTTGTGCGACTTCTTCACCCGCGCCGTGGTCTTCCCCGGGCTGATGGACCCCGACGACGGGCAGCGCCACACCAGCGACCCCTCTCGCGCCCTGGCCCACCTGCTTATCCAGCACCTGGAGCGTTACGGCATGGACCTGGAGGACCTGCCCGAGCTGGTGTCGCCCGATACCTCGGTCGCTCCCGTCGGGGACGCGGTGGCCGAGTGCATCGTCCAGGCGCTGCGCTCCAGCCGCTGGTTCAGTGACGCAGTCTCCGGAACCGGCCAAGCCGGCGGCGAGGTGATGTTCCGTACCGTCTTCGGCAGCACGGGCGTTCTCCGCCTCGCCGACGTGACCGGCCCGGACGACCGCCCGAAGGCGTAGGGACCCGGAACTCGGTGATGCAACCACAGCAATGGTGACTGTGCCCGTCGGGCGTTCACCCCGGCGGGGCGACCCTGAGGCCCAGTCGCGGGGACGGAACTGCCAGAATTCGCCGACGTTGCCAACCACCGCCTCGACTGGGGAAGCCCTGTGAGCGACAACATCGACGTGGAGGCGACCAGGCTCCCGGACGGCACCCTCGTCCTCCCCCTGCCCACGGTCACCGCGATCCTCCGGCAGATCGCGGACAGGGCCGATGCCCGGCAGCAATCGGGGCGAGTCACGGACCCCGTCACGGAGATCCGCGCGATCGCCGACCAGATCGATGCCGCTGGTCTGATCGATCAGGTCGGGCCGCCCGCACCGTAGTGACCGCACCGTGCAGCGGGGCAACAGCCTCACGTTCCGTCAGTCGGATCAACGGTTTTCCGTACGTAGGCCCCTGGTGTCCGTGATGGTCCGGCCGTCCCCTCCTCGGATGACCTGATCGGGCGTTCCGGGGAGACGGTGAACTTGTGAAACCAGGCGGCGGAGGTCCGCAGGGCCGGAGGATACTGCCGGGATGCCGACCGATCTGAAGAGCGCACTGGCCGCGCTGGAGGCCCACCAGCCCGGCTCTCTGCTCGGGCTGCGCGAGACACAGTGGCTCGATGCGAAGGCTGCCTCGTACCAGCTCGATGCCGACCCCCGCGCGCCCGAGGAACTCGCCAAGGATGTCGCCGCTTTCGCCAACGGGGGAGGCGGGGTCATCGTGATCGGCATCGCCACCCGCATGGAAAGTGACGAGGAAGTCCTCGACCACATCAGGGGGCTTGCCCAGGATGCGGTGAACGTCGACCAGGTCCGGAAGGTGATCCGCGCCCGGGTCACCCCCGCGCCCCGCGGGGTACGCATCGGCTGGTCCGGCGACGGTGAGGAGCGCGTGCTGTTCATCGACGTTCCCGCGCAGCCCGCGGCCACGCTCTTCGTCGTGGCCGCGCCGACCGGGAAACCGGGCACCCAGCGGACGGACACCGTCGCCGTGCCGGTGCGGGACGGCGACCAGACGCACTGGCTGCCGCGCGCCGAGATTCAGGCGTTGCTCTCTGCGGGTGTCCGGGCTTCCGGCATGCCGACCGCCGAGGCCCTCGCCGACCTCGTGCGCCAGGCCGTTTCCGGTAGCGGGTCGGGGGGAGGGCTGCGGATCGGCCAGGGGCTCCCGGATCGGGAGCGGGAGATGCAAGAGGCATACCGTCAGTTGGCCAGGGTCGAGCTGGGGGAACCGGCCGGGGAAGCATGGGCCCACGGGTCGACCACGCTCCAGGATCTGCACCACGAGCGCGACGGCGAGCCTGGCTGGGTGTTGTGTCTGGTGGCCGGCCGCCCGCCGGGCGTTGTCGCCGCGCCCATCTGGCAGGCGATCGTCGAAGCCGGCCGGCACGCGCCGGGCCATGATCCGCTCGCAGCCATCGGCTTTCCCCGCCCGCCCGAGGCCACGGACACCCCGTGGGTGATCGCGGCCGACTCACGGAGTGTGGACGTCGACGGCGGATCGTGGGGCGCGGGCCGCCTGACGTGTTCCGGGCGAGGCGTGTGGCGGTGGCAGCCGCTCCCCCGCTTCAGCCTCAACCAGGGCCGGTCGGCCGAGAACTGGACTGCCGGGCAGACACCGGCGCTACGCCTGCGCGCCGTGGTGAACCTGCCCTGGGCCGAGGCGAGCGCGCTGGGGATCAGCAAACCCCGGCGCACTCTGCTCGAGCAGCAGCTTCCGCACAGCGCGGTGGCCGGGGCAGTGACGATCCTGTCCAGGCGCCGGGGCGCGGAACTTCCCGCCGCTCGCTGGGAACGGGGGCCCTTCGGCAACTCGGCCCGATCTGTCGGCTACTCCTGCACGATCGCCGGACCGGACGGCGTCCCGGCCCTGAAAGCGTCCGTCATGCTCGCCCTGCCCACCACGATGGAATCCACCGTGGTCGCCTGCTCCGACGTTCTGATCGAGAACCCGCAGGCGTGGGCGGCGGCCATTGGCCCCGGCTGGGACACCCGCCTGGGCTTCGACGAGGTCCAGGCCGTGCTGCTGAGCACGTGGGAGACGGCCGCCGCGCTGCTGCCCGACGTCGTCGGTGACCCGGCCGGGCTGTCCTGGTCCGCCCCGCCCACCACCGAACTGCGGATGACGTGCGAACAGCCCGCCGACAACGGCGTCCTGCCCGCCCTGGACTCCCTCGTCGACCTGGAGTCGCTCGGCGCCAACGACGGCGGGACCAGGCCGCGGATGGCCGTCACCATCACGGCCGCGCCGGCGATGGGCCAGAGGGAGCGCCAGAGCCTGCTGCGGGAGGCACTGGTGCACATGGTCCGCCAGTTCGGGTACGTCGACGCGGAAGTGGACCTGCTGTAAGAACCGGCCCGTGCACCAGCGTTGTACAGCATGGCCTGGTCTGACGAGGCCTACTGGGCGTCCTTTCGGGGGCCGCAGGGTGTCATCCGGTGGCATCCCAGGTCTGTCCCTCGCCGGCACCGGTGAGCCGCTCGTGTTCGGATCGGGCTGCTTCGAGCAGGCGACGCCAGGACGTGACCAGCGGGCGCCGCCGCAGCAGAGCCCGCCGTTCACGCTCGGTCATCCCGCCCCAGATCCCGTGCTCGATGCGCTGATCGAGAGCATGGGCCAGGCACTCGGTGCGCACCGGGCAGCCGCTGCAGGCGGCCTTGGCCTTGTTCTGGGCCGCTCCTTCGACAAACAGCTCGTCGGGATCAGCAGTGCGACAGGCCGCCCTCTCACCCCAGGTCTCATGTTCATCCCCGACCACCCCGATGCCGTCCTCTCCCCAGCCCGGCCGCCTGCCCTCCCCCGGGCACGTGCAGTCCGCAAACGGTACGGCACGCCCGTAGAGCGGGGGAGATCGCATGGTGACGGCAATCCCTTCGGGTGACGGGGACTTGACGACGGCTCGGGTGGCCCCTGACGTGTCAGCCGGTGGGCGAGCAGCCGGGAATCGCCGGGAACGGGGCCTCGCCCGTCAGGGCGCTGATCCGGCGCCGGATCGCCGCGAACATCTCGGCCCGCTCCGCCTTGACCGGGTAGTCGAAGCGGTCGTAACGCAGCTGGAGGGTGGCGGTAGCGTCCTGGGATTTCAGGAGGACCACACCGAGGCCCCCGTCGGCGGTCAGGTCGCGGTGCTCGCGCAATTCCAGCGGCAGACCGTGCTCGGGGTCGGTAAGGGCCTGCACCAACTCGGCCCGGCGCAGGCCGGTGTCGGAGTAGTGGTCCAGCTCCAGGATCCACCATGCCCCCAGGCGGGACTGGTGTCCGGTGGCGACCTGGGGCACGGCGACCGTGTGCAGGAGGCCGAGGCGGCGCAGCAGCCCGCTGGGGAGCCAGGCCGCCTCACGCCAGGTGGGTTCGTACGGGAGCGGCTGGCGCTCGTCTTCCCACCGGCGTTCGTGGGCGGTCCAGGTGTCGCCGGCGAGCCAGCTGGCCTCGCCTTTGTGGTCGCGGATGCGTTCGGCGAGGGTGGCTTCGGCCTTGTGGAAGGCGCGTCGGGAGGGGCCGGTGAGCTGGATGCTGGTCGGCTGTCCGAGGCGGCGGAGTTCGATGCCGTGCTCGCTTCGTGCGGTGATCCGGCACCCGTTGAGGCCGTGGATCTCGTCGTCGCCGGTGCCCACGCACACGCGGGCGGGCAGGAGTCCGGCCAGCAGGCTGTCGAGGCTCGCGTTGCTCTCCAGGTGAAGCCGGATGCCCTCCGCGGTGGGCTGTACGTACCGGATGCCGAAGGGGAACTCGAAGTAGTCGCGCTGGGAGTTGAGGACCCAGTAGAACGCTTCGGATTCGAGCAGGAGTTGCGCGTGGTGGGCGGGGGCCGGGATGACAGGGGCGTGCCGGGGCAGGCCGGCGACGGTCTCGCATGCGAGTTGGCGGGGGGCGCCGGTGTAGAGGGCGTAGGTCCGGGCCCGGCTGCTGGTCTGGGTGGCCGACATGGTTTCAGGCACCTTTCGCTCAGCTCCGTCGGCCCGCGGAGCGTGAGGAACAGGCACTGGTGTGCGGTGTTGCGGTCGGTGGGGTGCAGCTGATCGAAGCCGCGCTTCTTCGCCTCCGCCTTGAACCAGTGGGCCGAGGTTCGCGTGAGGAGCAGCAGACCGATGCCGCAGGGTGCCACTGTAGTTCTCGGTCTCAGCTCGAAGGGGGCGCCACGCCGTTCGCCGGTTCTGGGCGTGGGGTTACAGGGGGGAGGCGGCTGGCTGGGGATAGTTGTGCTCAGCGAGTTGGCCGCGGGCGAGGGCTTCTTGTCGAAGCGCGGTCCTCAGGTGCCACAACGAGATCGCCGGCAGGAGGCCGCCGAGCCGGGCCACGGCTCTCAGCGCCTCAGCCGCTTGGGCCAGGAGCTCGGCAGCCGATCGTGCCTGCTCGGCGTTCCGATCCCCGCTCAGGCGTTCTACGACCTCGTCCAGCAGCTGGGCCAGCTCACCCGCTCCCGGGTCTTCCGGCACATCGGCTCCCCACCACCGGACGGCGGCGTCCAAGGCCGTGGAGCAGTCGGTGCGGTCGAGTGGCGGCGTGGTTCCTACGTCCCCGTGCATCACGATCCCCCATCGTTCACCGTCAGGGGCCCCCTCGGGGCGGGAACCGAGAATCGGCTGCTCCCGGGTCAGGCCCCGACGCGGGGTGCGAGGTGTTCCGGACCCGGTGGAGCGGCGGCCGGTACGGGTATGCCGCGGCGCAGGGCCTCCCGGGTGAGGGCGTCGAGCTGGGCACCGGCGGCGGTGTAGGCGGCGGCGGCGCGCGCGAGACGTTGCTCGGCGGCGGCCAGGTCTGCGGCGAGTTCTGCATCGGTTCGCGGCCGCGCGCGAAAGCCGGCCTGTGCTGAGTGCTCCGTCGCACCAAGGTGGGGCGCGTCCTGCCGTGCGGAGCGGCGGACGAACACGCCCTTGCCCTTGACTGCGTAGACCAGGCCCTCGCGTTTGAGTACGCGCATCGCGTTCTGTGCGGTCGAGTTGGCGATCTCGAAGCGGTCTTGGAGTTCCCGCGCGGAGGGAAGCCGCCCGCCCGGTTCGAAGCTGCCGGACCGGATCTCCTCCCTGAGCAGGTCTGCCGTGCGGACGTAAGGGGGCCTGGGGTCGTGTTCCTCGTCGATTACGTCGTTGGCGACGGGTGAGGGCTCCGCCCGGGCCGCCGGCGGGAGGCCGGGGTGTGTACTGCTGACGTAGCTGCCCCGCCCGAGCACGGAGTAGACGATGCCTTCCTGCTTCAAGACCCGCAGCGCGTTTTGCACCGTCGAGCTGGAGACTCCGAAGCGCGCCTGAAGTACCCGCGCCGACGGCAGTCGGCTCCCGGGCGCATACTCCCCGGTCTGGATCCCGGCGCGCAGGACCTCGGCCGCCTGGAGGTAGGGCGGCCTCGAATCGTCTTCCAGCGGCAATGTCATGGGCGTAACCGTACGCAGCGCCACTCGCCGCTGCGGTCTGTGGGCTGTCTCCTCGCGGCCGTCTGGCCAGGGAAAACAGCTCGAATACCTGTGCCCTTTCGCGGAATCTCGGGTTACGGTTCGTACCTGTAAGAGCACGAAGGGGGACATCATGGAGGCCACAACGTCTCGGTACGTCGGACGCCCGCCGGGCATCGTGACCCGGGAAGACGGGCTGACCGACCGGCAGCACAGGATCGTCAACGCCATCCGGGCCAGCATCAAGGACCGCGGATACCCGCCGTCGATGCGGGAGCTGGGCCAGGCCGCCGGGCTCTCCAGCACCTCGTCCGTCGCGCATCAGATCGGCGCTCTGGTGAAGAAGGGCGTCCTGCGGCAGGACCCGAAGCGCCCTCGCGCCTACGTCCCCACCGCGACCGCCGCCCCCGAGGGCGAGCCCGCCGTGGAGCCGGGCCCCATCGACGCGGTGTCCGACTCCGCGGTGGTCCACACCCCCCTCGTCGGCCGCATCGCCGCCGGCGTTCCCATCACCGCCGACGAGCAGGTCGAGGATGTGCTCGCGCTGCCGAGGCAACTCGTCGGCAGCGGGCAGGTGTTCGCGCTCACGGTCAGCGGCGAGTCGATGATCAAGGCACACATCATGGACGGCGACACGGTCGCCGTCAGGGTGCAGCCGGACGCCGAGAACGGCGAGATCGTCGCCGCCATGATCGACGGCGAGGCGACGGTCAAGCGGCTCAAGCGGGAGGGCTCGACGGTATGGCTGATGCCGGAGAACGACGCCTTCGAGCCCATCTGCGGCGACGCAGCGTCCATCCTCGGCAAGGTCGTGGCGGTCATGCGCAGCGTGTGAGCACGCCGGTCGGGGATTTCGGCAGGCCGGAAGCGGTGACTGCTGTGGGTGATTCATCTTGGGATGGGGGAAGCATGAGCGACGAAGCAACGCCGGACGTGACGTGGGAAGAGATCGCGGACAGCTGGCGGCTGGACGAACTTCTCGAAGGCCGCATGCGGCCCACCACGAGCGACGACGTGCTGACGCTGATGACGATCGGGGCGCTGCGCGGACGGCCGCCGCTGAGTGAGGCCGCGCGACGCAAGGCCCTCGACGTCATGATGGCGGCGGCTGACGGCGGCGCGGGCGACGAGGAGGACCAGCCACCCCGGGATCCTGCCCGTATTGAGCAGACTCGTCAGGCCGCGCTGCGTGCCTTCGAAGAGGCTCAGCAGCGACGCGAGGAGTGACCAGGCGCAGGCGGCCCGCCGCTGAACCGCCGCGGGGCGGACAAGAGTGCCTTCGGACCGAGCGTCGTCGTTGACCAGGGCATGAGCGTTCGGAACCTCCTCGACGCGGCCTTCGCGCAGCCGGCCGCCCCGGCTAGGCGTGACAGCGGCCTCACCTTCACCGCCCTGAGCTCGGGCGCCTGGAAGGAGTTCCTTCTCGGTCCAGGCGCTGGGCCGGGCAGATCGGGATCCTGGGACGAGCAGCTGGCGGTGCTGTGGAAGCGGGTGGTCGCGGAGTGCGGAGCAGCACAGCGGCTCGCGGACGAGCACGACATCGACTGGGAGTTGGCTCCTCACGAGTCGAAGGCGGTCCTCGCGCTGTGCGGGCCGGACGACGTCGTCATCGACGTCGCCGCGGCCGCACTGGCAACCCAGCAAGAGCAGTGGGAGCTCGAGCGGCGCTTCGCCCGGATCCATCGCCGCCTGCCCTCGGACCTGTCCGGCCTGGTGCCCGCGGACGTCGGCGCGCTGCGGTCCGCTCTGCTGGACGAGCAGGATTTCCGCGCCAGCACCTACGCCGTGCAGCAGGACCGAGCCGTGCGGTGGCTGCGCGCCCTGACCGGCACCGCGGCCTACCTCTCCGCCGCGCACATGGTCCCCGCCCCGCTCGCCCTGGACGTGGTCACCACCGCCCCGCTGGACGAACCGACCCGGGACGCTCTGCGGCTGCCGGCCCCCTGGTCGCTCATCACGCACGACGCCGTCCCCCTGCGCGCGGCCCAAGCCGATGACGACGAGCTCGCCGCGCTCGTCGAGGCCGGCGTGTGCGTGGGACCGGAGCCGGTCATCCTCGGCGGCCTGCTCGCCTCCCAGCCCGATGGCCGGCTCGACACGACGTCGGGGTTCCTGCTCATCTCCTCCCTCGACGCGACAGGGAAGCGGTGCCAGGTGCTGCAGCCGACCGCGTACGGCGACCACGGCGGCGGGCGCGTGCTGTACGGGTACGCCGCGCAGCTGGCGTTCGCCCGGTGGACGCCGCCGCCCGTTCTCCCGGAACCCGGGCCGCGCCCCACGTCGCGCAGCGCCCTGGGCAGGATCGCCACGAGCGAGGCCGGGCAGGCCGGCGGCTTCCATGGGGTCCGTGTCCTGGACTTCACCCCTCCCCCCGAGGGACCGCCCGAGCAGCGCCCGGCGCCAGCCGGCTCCCGAGGGCCGCTCGTCGTCGGCACATGGCGGCGCGCGCACTGGAAGCCCGGAGTGCGGATCGGGATTCGCAACAACGACGGGCAGCTCGTCGGGCCGGTCTACAAGGACGGCGCGGTCGAGGGCCTCACGTTCACTCGTGAGCGCCGGTTCTTCCCCCGCGCGCGGGTCCGCCCCGACCTCCCGCTCGCGCCCACCACGCCGGTGTACCGGATCCCGAACCCCGGCGCTGCGAACCGGTGACCTCCTCGTGAACGGAGAGAGCCGGTCGCGGCAGGCCGTCGCGAGAGTGGGTTGCCGCGGTCGGGGGCGGGGCCGCTGATCACGCCGGGCCCGGCGGAGTACGCCCCCGGACGCAGCGCACGGGGGGACGCGGCGTCCAGGGGGACTGCCGTCAAAGTACCGCGCCAACCGGCCGCTTATCGCACATATCGGGGAATCCGATCGCGCGTCGGGGCGCAGCGTGTGCGCGCGCGTGGCCGGTCTGGCCGGGACACGGTGGGCGAGGGGGTCGGATCAGCTGGCGGCCGGCGTCTGCAGTGGGTGCACAGCCTGCTCGCGTGCGTCGCGCAGCGGGACGTGGTTGGCGCACAGGATCCGCAGACGCAGTGGCGGGTGCGTTCGCAGGCTCCGCACCGTCACCCAGATCCGGGGCAGCACGGCGCGGGCGCGTTCAAGGTGGAGGTCCTCGCGCCACATGTCGGCCACGGCAGCCCGGCCGCAGACACGGACGGCCGCGAGGTCGCAGGCGAGTTCGCCCCACCAGAAGAACATGGTGTTCAGCGCCCAGGCGGCGGCTGCGGTCAGGGCGAAAGCGGGCAGGGACAGCAGGCCCGCGGCCAGGCCGACCACCGCGACGGCGGCGGACTCGGCGGCGATGCGCTTGCCGGTGTCGCGGCGCTGGAGGTGGGCGAGTTCGTGCTCCAGGACCGCGGGGAGGTGGTTGGTGTGACGTGGGTGGAGCCACCGCATGCCCAGCCACACGTGGCCTCGGCGGCCGTGGCCGGTGGAGCGGGCGTCGGCCCAGCTGTCGGTCTCGCTGGAGGTGGCCAGGGTGATCTTCTTCAGTCCGCGCTCGGCGGTGGTGCGGCGTACGTGCTCGGTGGTCTGCCGCATCCTTGTGGCGATATGGCGGTACGTATCGCTGTCGGACGGGTCGGGCTTGCGGCCTGCGTGGACCTGCCAGGTCAACGCCTGGACCGACGGCCCCATCGCGATCGCCGACTTCTGCCGGGCGCGGCCCTGCACCGCCCACAGTCCGCCGGCCGCCGCCGCCACACCGACGGCGATGCCGGCCGCCGGTCCGCGCAGCTGTGTCATGACGGCCTCGCTGATGATCGCCGTCGCCACCACCGCCTGCCCGGCGTGGCGTTGCAGCATCTCCCCCAGTGTCATGGTGATCACCGTAGTCGGAGGCCGGAGCGTCGGACGGGGCTGGGGACGGCCGCCTGGTCAGGTCTGTTCGTCGGGGAAGAGCCGCCGCACCATCTCGATCACGAAGGCTGAGGGCCCAAAGGACATCCAGTACCCGTTTCTGGTCTCATACCCCGGGCCGACGATCATGGTCACGGTCGACTCGGCACGGGTGAGGGCGACATAGAAGGTGCGCCTCTGCTCCGCGAGCTCCGCCTCCGTGGGTTTCCGCCACTGCTTCCCGCTCGGGACATCACGCGGAATGAGGCCCTGGAGGAGGCCCGGCAGGATCACGGTGTCGAACTCTCGGCCCTTGGCTGCGTGGTAGGTGGCGAGCAACACCTTCCCGATGACTTCCTCGCCGCGCGCAAGGTCCTGCAGCAGAAGGTCCTTGGACCTGCACAGGCCGGCCAGGCCGTCGAGGCTGCTCATGTTGTCCTGGTCGGGGTGCCCCGCGGCTATCTCGTCGAGAGCCAAGCCGGCACGCAACTGCTCCAGCCAGGCGAGGGCAGGGTCTTCGGCTGGGTAGAGCTCCTCGGGGTCGAGACACAGCTGCAGAGCCCTGGGCACGAAGAGCCGCGAGGAGGACGGGGCGAGCTGGGCCTCGGTACGCAGCGTGGTGAAGGCGCGGGCCAGGGAGGCAAGCGATGGCGCCTGCGTACGGCGCAGCATGTCGGCGCGATCGGCGCCAGATGCGGTGTGGATCTGGTAATTGGTGACGGCACGGCTGGCGCACCGCTGGACGAAGCGGGAAAGGCTGCCGGCGGGGAGCTTGTCGTCACCCTCGTGCCGGAAGTCCAGCCCGCGTCGGGTGAGCTCGCTGCGGACTTCGTCAAGCAGGCGACCGCGAGCGGGGTAGAGGATGGCGATCCGCTCGGGGCTGATGCCCTTGCTCTGCGCCTGCTCGACAAGATCACAGGTCACGCGGGCATGGTCCGCGAGCCCTCCCTCGACCCGTTCGAGGTTGACGTCGCCTGGGGGCGCGCCTTCGCGGGCGAGGCGGCCACGGGAAAGGCCAAGGGCGGCTTCGGCGGCCGTGATGATGTCCTGGCCGCTGCGGTAGTTGACCTCGAGTTCGAGATCAAGGAAGTCCGCTCGGCCTGCCAGCTCGGTCAGGTACTTGGCGTCGGCTCCGGTAAATCCGTAGACGGACTGGTCGGTGTCCCCAACGGCGAAGACGGTGATGCCGGCCAGGTCGCGCAGGGCAAGGACGAGTTCGTGCAGGACTCCGCCGAGGTCCTGGTACTCGTCGACGACGAGGTGGGGGAAGCGGGAGCGCAGGAGGTCGCGGACATGTGCGTGCTCCCTGACGATGTGCACGGCCCGGGTGACCATGGCCTCGAAGTCGATCTCGCCTCGGAGGATGAGCTGCTCCTCGTAGAGGCGTGCCGCCTGGACTTCCCGCGGGTCGAAGCTGTCCAGGTTCTCGTTGCAGGCCAGGGCCCGGCGGATCCGGGTGCTCTGGGGCATGCGGTGCTGGGCGAGGACCTCGGCGATGCCGACCTGGTCGAAGCAGTGTTGAAGGAGCGCTTCGGTGGCCGTCTTGTTGAGGACCTGTCCTGCCTGAGGTGCCGACTGCCCGGTCAGGTGTGCGAAGGCGCGGAGGATCTCGTTCAGACAGAAGGCGTGCACGGTGGAGCAGGTGATCCGCCCTTCGGCGCGCACGCCGCTGCGCAGCACGCGGCGGCGGATCTCCTCGGCCGCCGCGTTGGTGTAGGTGATGCAGGCCACGCCGCGGAAGGCCGAGATCTGTGTTTGGAGCACGTAGGCGATCCGGGCGACGAGGGTGCGTGTCTTCCCGCTTCCGGGACCGGCCCGCAGAACGACGTTGCCGTCGTGGAGAACGGCGGTCCGCTGCCTGGGGTGCAGACTGTCGAGTTCCGCGAGCAGGGTGTCACTGACCTGCATCGCTGCCCTGCCCATTGACCTGTGGCGCCGTGTGGCCGGTGAGCAGTGAGGTTCCGCGGGCCGCGAGGCTGATGCGTTCCATGGCCAGGAAGAGGTAGGAAGCCGTGCCCAGACGGCGGAGGGCATGCTCGTCCAGCGGGACCTCGTCCGCGATCTGAGCTTCGGACCGGATCCGGGCGTCCAGGTCGACCTGGGCGATGTGCGCGGCGAGGCGCTGTGCGAAGCGGCCCTTGCCGAGGTCGCCGATGCGCTTGAGCATCTTCTTCCGCAGCTCGGGGTCGACCGTCGTGTTCAGTTCGTTGGCGACCCCGCGGCTCACGTCGTCGATCGCGGTGGCGTAGCTGTTCAACTCCTTGAAAGCCTGGACGATCTCCTCGCCGAACATGGAGCACAGGTCGGTCTCCAGGGTCTGGGCACCGACATAGACACCGTAGTTCTGGAGTTCCGAGGCGAGGGGATCACGGGTCGTTTGGTAGCCGGCCGCGTCGGTTTCCGGCAGGAGGGCAATCTGGTCCAGGAGCGCCTTGCTGCGGGCTTCCTCGGGGTGGAGGTTCGCGCCTCGCTTGAGGCCGGCTTCCCGGCGGCCGCGCTTGTCGCGGGCGGCGTCTCCGTCGGTGATGACCACGTGGGGAGTGTTGAGGCCCTTCGGACCGAGGAGCGCCCGGTAGGGCTTGAAGTCAGTGCCGTGGACGCTGGCCACCACGGTGCCGTAGGCGTCGAGGTCGAAGCCGGCGGCTTCGGCCAGGGCGGGGAGGATGTACAGCTCGGCCAGTCCTTCGACCAGTACGACGGCGGAGGCGAAGAGGACCTCCGCGCGGCTGACGTCGAGGTAGCGCTCCAGGTCCGCGGCCTGCTCGCTGCTGACGGGGAGGGCGGACGTCGTGGCACCGGTAGTGCCGCTCTCCGTTGCGCGCAGCACGATGAAGGAGCGGACCGGGGCAACGGCGGCGATGTGCGGACTGTGGGTGGTGAGGACGAGCGACGGTCCGCTGCGCAGCAGGTACCCGAAGAGGTGCCGCTGGAGGGTGACGTGGAGGTGTGCTTCGGGCTCCTCTACGGCGACGAGGGTGGCGATGAATTCCTCGTCGTCTCGCTGCTGGCTGAGGGCTTCGAGCAGCAGGCCGAGGTAGATGACGTTGGCGCTGCCCAGGCTGGTGTCGGAGATGCTCCTGCGGCGTGCCGTGTCGAAGAACAGGCGTACGGCGCGAATCAGTTCGTCCGGCTTGGAGGAGGCGAACCCCAGGGTTGGCTGGACCGCCAGGCGTGGCCCGAACATCGCTGTCAGCCGGTCCGTCAGGTGCCCCTCCAGCTTGGCGACGTTGTCGTCCTTGGTGAGCTGGTCGACTGCCGTGGCCATGGCCGAGGCGGTGGCTTCCAGATTCACCGGGTCAAGAGGGAGTCGTTCGAGGAGATCCCTCATCGGGCTACGCCGCCAGTTGTGCAGGTCTGCCTCGGCGTCTCGCAGGGCCGGCAGGACGCGCAGGGCAACTTCGCGACGGATGGCGCGCACGTCGTTGGTCTCACGGTCGCCGGCGAAGACGATGACGTCGTAATCCTTCGCGGTCAGCGGCCGGCCGGTCGGCTGCACACGGGAGCCATCGGCAGTTGCCACCTCCGTCCGCGGGGCGAAGCGGTAGGTCAGCCGGGCTACGTAGGGGTCGAAGTCCACCGCGGCGCTGGACAGAATGCTCTTGGCGTCGGCGTCGTCGTCGAAGCCTCGTAGCTCGACCACGATGGTCACCTCGGCTCCGCCAGCCAGGCCGGTGGGGTGTCCTTCCCAGATGTCTTCCTCGCGCAGCATGCGCCGTGCGTCGGAGATGGACGGGTCGAGGACCAGGCGGATCGCTTCCAGCAGGTTCGACTTGCCGACGCCGTTTTCGCCGACGATCACGGCGTGGGCGGGGAAGTCGTCGATGACCAGGTGCCGGAAGTTGCGGAAGTTGTGTATCTCGATCCGCGAAATGTGCAGGCCCATTCGTCCCCTTGGCGATCTGGTGCGATGTGGTGATTCATCATTCCAGGACTGTCACGTCGGTGGGCCCTTTCTCAGCGTCCGGTGGTCTGCCGGCCTCCTGTGATGCGATCTCTGTGGCTGCGCCCGGCGTCTTGTCGTTAGTCGGGCCCGGGGTCGGTGCGGATGTTGAGGTCAGCGAGGAGGGCGCGGCGTTCGCGTTCCTCGCGATTCAGGAGCCCCGCGAGGATCAGCGGATCGCGGTGGGAGGTGATCGCATCCCGTACGACGGAGGCGAGGACGTCGGGCGGCAGGGCTTCAGCCTGGGTGGTGGAGGTTCCGGTGAACGAGCGGTTGTCGGTGGCTTTCGTGGGTGCGGTCGGCAACCGGTGTTCCTCGATCTGCTGCTCGGTCACCGCCAGACGTTCGAAGACGACTCCCGACCCGGGGGCGTCGACGGCGGCGAACGCCTCGACGTCCTCCGCGAGCGCGGAGAACAGGTGCACTCCGCTCGGATCCCAGTCCGATACAACGAACACCCTCACGGGCCGGGGATCAGCGGCCATGCGCAGCGCCGCGGTCCGTTTCGCCGGTAGACCGCTGAACCCGCTGCCCGAGTACACCGGCACTCCGTACGGGTCAGCCACAGCGCGGAGCTGGCTGACCATCCCGGCGGTCTCCGACCACAGCTCCAGCCGGATCGGCTGGCCTGTCTGCCGGTCCAGCCGGTAGCCGTCCGCCGCCTGCCGCATCGCTGCATGGAAGTCGTCGGGTCCGGCGTAGAAGGCGGGTTCCGCTTTCAATTCGGTGTCGTCGCGGAGCGCTTCCCATGGGATTCGTCCCGACCGGCGGCCCATCCCGATCACCTCGATCAGCCGCTTGTAGGTGCGGGGCTCCTTGGTCAGTACACCGTCGGAGATCAGCGAGTACCAGACCTGCCTGATCGTGAGGGGCAGGTGGTCCGTGTATCGGTTCAGGATCCGGTCCACGGCCGCGAGCAGTTCCAACGAGGGTGCCTGGGGCTTCCAGTACGGCTGGTAACCGCGTGCGCGTCGATTGGCGCCGCACTGATCGCAAGGTGCCAGAACCCCTTCCTGTCCCTTCCTCGAATGGACGCAGCCGCGGCGACCTGGCGTCGATTGCCTCGTTGACAGGCCATGACGGATTTCAATGAGTGGATGGCGCAGGTCGCGGCTGAGGCTGGCCCGAGCGAGGAACGGCTTGCGCAGTTGCACGGCGCTGACGGGATCGACGGCCTGACCGACGCCGAGGCGCAGGCGTGGCTTCTGCGGGTCATGGTCGACTACCACCGCGAGCCCATCGGCTGGCAGGCCCGCGTGATGGTGGGGCGCGCCGGACCGGAGTGCACGGGCCCGGTCGTTGTCCCGGCCGGTGGCCGGTTCCCACAGGCGGTTACCGCCGTGATGGACCAGGCGCAGGACCTCGCCGACATCACGCGCAGGCCCGTGCGGGTCATCCACGGCGTCGACGGCAAGCCGGACCGGTTCCTTCCCACCCTGGCGAAGTTCGCGCCCGACATGGCCCGCTTCACCTCGCCCGTGTGGGCTGCGATCCCCGAACCTGTGGAGGTCACGGTTCCGTCCTGAGACCGGACGCCGCACCAGCCGTACTCGGGGCTCCGATCCCCTTCGGCTTCGCCGGCTCCAGGTGGCGGCTGGCGGCGCGGGGTCCCGGTGGGGCGGGCGAGGCGACCTCGCCACGACGGCGCCGCTACCGTGTGCGGGCATGGATGGCAGCCCTCCCCATGTCGATCCCGCCTCAGACCATCCCCTCTGTGGGATCTGCCCCGCCCTTCGGTACCCGCGTACGGCCTTCGTCGTCTTAGACCGGCCGTGTCGCGAGGCATCCTTCAACCCGGCTGACGGACATCGGTACACCCTCGCCGGGGAGCCGGCCTGTGTACACCCGCACAAGCTCGGGCTGCCGCCTGACCGCTCCGCAGCGCCGCGCGAGCCTACGCCCATCGACGCCGGCCCTACGCCGCAGCGTGCCTGGCGGTGGCCTTGGGAGCGTGGACGGTAGACCGCCCAGACGGTGCTAGTGCCTGCCCCGCCCGGAGCCGGCGGGGGGCAGAGCTGATGCTGACACTGAGCTGGAGCCACGTACAGGCTGCCCGGACAGAGGGGGCCCTCATCGCCTTACGGTCATGGTCAGCGTCGTAGAGGGGCTGGCGGCGATGGGCAAGGTCGCGGTCGGTCCCGGTGGGTGTGCAGCTCGTCGGCGAGGGCTTCCTCATGGACTGAGTGCGATGCCGGGAGGCGGCGGGACGTCCGGTCCGGCGGTGCCGCATCGAGTCCGTGCCTCGATTTGCTATCCACTGGTACCAGCACCTAGCTAAGGTGGTCTGCATGGGAAAGCAGACGAATATCCGACTGGACGACGCCGTCAAGGCGGCCGCCGAGGACCGGGCCAAGCGCCGCGGCCTGACCCTGCAGGGTTACGTGGCTGACTTGATCGAGGCCGATGTAAATCAGGCACGTGCCGCCTTCATGGCCGGCGCCGCGACGTTCCTGGCCCAGTACGCGGACGCGTTCGAGGCGGAGGTCGGTGAAGACCGGTACCCCGGACTTCCGGAAGGGCTGGCCGAGCGCGCGCCGAGGGACGCCGCGTGAATCTCCGCATCGATCTCGCATGGATCTTGGCCGTAGCGCAGCAGATCCCAGGGGATCCCCAGGTCGTCGACTACGGCGTGCCGGTCGCAGCCGAAGCGCGTCATCGGGCGGAGGTGCTGGACCACGAGGTCTATCCCGAGCCCCATCACAAGGCCGCGGCGCTGCTGTGTGAACTGGCGAGGAACCCCAGTCTTGAGGTGCGCAACCTCTTGTTCGCGGCCACGGTGACGGCGGCCTACCTGTCGGCATGCGGCCTCCCGGTGAGCCCTGGGCTGGACACCGTGATTCCCTTGGCCCGCGCCGCTCGGGACGGGCTCCCGGTGCGGGAGGTCGCCGCTCAGATCAAGACCTGGACGAGCTGATCGGGCATGGCCGTGGGCGAGCGTCGCTCAGCCATCAACACGCATTTGGTCATGGACCGGCGTTCCTGCGGACGCATCGCGCAAGGTCGGTCACACGCCAGAGGGCGCCTGGTCGGGCTGTGGTCTGCCGACGAAGTTCGTGACCAGCGCGCGGATCCGGGAGCGGAGCTCGGACCACTCCTCGGTGGATCGGTGCTCCGCCTCCATCTGATCAATCACCTTTTCGAAGGACAGCAAGGCCACACGGCCGCGGCGGCGGCCCAGCGCGGTCCGGGCCTCGTGCAAAGTGAGCTCCCTGGTATCCGCGCCCTCGGCTCGGCGGTGCAGCGCGGTGATCCGGGTCAACACGTTGAGGTTGCCCAGAATCCGGACGAGCTCTTGATCCGCCCATCTACCGAGCACAGCATGTCTGCCCTTCCAGACCGCGAACCCGACGCCGGCGATCCACGTCGGCAGCATCACGATGCGGACGGCTGGAGTCTCGGCCTGCGGGATCAACCCGCTGGCCAGGAGCATTCCGTACGGCCCCTGTGCCAGAGCGATGACCACGCACCACTGCAGCAGACCCCTCGGATACCAACGTAGGCGACCGTCAGCGAGGGTCACCATCGCACCGACCACCGCCAGACCGACCAAGAGAAGCCAGGCGGCCTCCGCACTCACCGCTGTCATGTCACGCACATGCGGACTGTAATGCCCGGCACCGACAGCCTGGCCGCGACCGGGAGGAGGGTTCAGGCTTCCGGGACGTCGTCGTGCTCGGGGCCGTCCACATCGGGGGCAAGATGGTCCACGAGCATCAGCAGCATCTGCACGGTGAGGGCGCCGAGGAGGATGGCGACCCATCCCATGGTCCATGGTGTGCTGCGGGTGTCGAGCACGGTGGGCGTGAGCACCACCATGGCGGCGATCATGCCGCACGGAAGGACCCACTGCCGCCTCATGTCCGGCTGCCCGGCACGGCGTCGTCGGGCTGGTGCCCGCCCTCGGTGTCGTTGTCGGGGTGGTGCGGATGGTTTCGCCACGGAGCGGCCATGGTCATGAGCTCCTGGAGAAGGTGCTCGGCTGTGTCGGGGTCCTGGGCGTATACGGCCTCGGCGTAGGACTTCTCCAGAGCGTGGGCGGCTGTCCAGTCGTCCTCGTACGTCTCGCGGCCGTCGGGGTATTGCTCGCGGCGCCGGTCGTCGAGCCGGTCCACGATGAACTGGTAGGCGCGTACGCCGGTCTGCGGGTCCAAGAGCATGCGGTGGATCTTTCGGAGTGGGGTGACCTGGTCGGCTGTGGGTCGGTCTACCGGCTGAGCGGTCGTGCGGCGCGGGCGCGCCGAGCGGCGCGGAATGCTTCGGCGGGATCGTCGCAGGCTCCGGGGGCGGGACGCCACTCATCGGCTCGCCAGAGAGTGAAGGGGTGCCACCGACCGTCGAGACCGGGCCGGATCTGGACGCCTGCGGTCGAGTCGGTGATCGCTCCGTCGGCGATGTCGATGATGCCGAGGGTGACGGCGCGGGAGGTGCGGAGGGCCTCTGCGGCCTGTTCCAGGGTGCCCGGCGGGACTGTGGCTGCGGCGAGGGTGGCATGGGCGCCGGCCGGGCCGCCGTGGCGGTAGCCGATCATCATGGCGCGCAGTGTGGTTTCGCTGAAGCCCGTGACTTCGGCGGCGGCGGGTAGCCGGTCGATACCGTGGGGGCTGGCGAGGATTCGCACGGTGTCGGCGAGGTCGTCGTGGGGCGGGCCCGGGGTGGCGGTCAGGAGCGCTCGGGCGCGGTCGGCGGCGTCCTGGGTCATCCAGGCCAGGTCGTGGGCGCGGGGCCCGGGGATGGGCGGGTCGTCGAGGGTGGTGGTGACCGGGACGATGGGATCGAGGTCGACGTCGGGCGGGGAGTGCGGTGGCCGATGGGCTGCCAGGGAGTAGAGCTGGTCGGCGCGGACGGTTCCGTCGGCGTCTGCCGGGAGGGTGCCGGGGTCGGTGTCGGCCATGAGGTCGCGGACGAGGGCGGCGAGGCTGCGGGCGGACATGCCGCGGGCGCCGAGCAGGATGGAGGCCGTGACGGCGAGGCGTTCGGTGACGGCGTGGCCGAGGGCGGCGCTGTGGTCGCACACACGGCCCGCGTGGCCGGTGGGGCAGGAGCAGGAGAACGTGATCTCTTCTGCGTCCGGGACGATGGCGACGCCGCCTGCGTGTCCGGGGTCTGCGATCGCCGCGGGGACCCGGTGGGCGAGGAGGTCGGCGACGGCTTGGGGGTTGCCGGCCAGGCGGCCGGCGAGAGTGTCCCACTGGCTGTCGGTCAGTTCGGGCAGGAGCAGAACGGCTTGGTGGGTGGCCTTCTTCGCGGAGACGGCGGCGGCCAGGCGGCCGGGCTGTGCGTGGATCTGGGCGACGGCGCCGTTGCGGTGGAGGTTGAGGCCCTTGCCGTAGGAGCCGGAGCCGTTGGTCGCCAGGTGGAAGGCTTGTTTCCAGGCAGCGACGAGGGGGGCCATGTTGCGGGTGTTGCCGGAGCCGGTCATCGGGTTCCCAGGGCGACGAGCGCGTTGAGTTCGGTGTCGTCGAGGTCGGCCAGGGCGCTCTCGCCGGAGGTGAGGACCGCTTCGGTCAGGGCGCGTTTGCGGGCGAGGAGTTCGTTGATGTGGTCTTCCACGGTGCCCTCGGTGATCAGGTGGTGGACCTGGACGGTGCGGTGCTGGCCGATGCGGTGGGCGCGGTCGGTCGCCTGGTCTTCGACGGCCGGGTTCCAGGGCCGGTCGTAGTGAACGACGTGCTCGGCCCGGGTGAGGGTCAGTCCGGTGCCGGCGGCCTTGACGGACAGGATGAACACCGGCGCAAGGTCCGGGTCGTTCTGGAAGGCGTCGACGAGGTCCTGGCGGCGGGCTGGGGGCGTCCCGCCGTGAAGGAAGCGGACGGAGCGGCCACGGGCGCGGAGGTGGTGCTCGAGGATCCGGCCCATCTGTACGTAGCCGGTGAAGATCAGGGAGGCTTCGCCGCGCTCGGCCAGGGTGGGCATGAGATCGTCCAGGGCTGCCAGCTTGCCCGAGCGGCGGGCGAGGCCGGCCGGGTCGGCGTTCTCCAGCGGCTCCTTGAGATACAGGCTGGGGGTGTTGCAGATCTGGCGCAGGGCCTGGAGCAGCTTGAGGACCAGGCCGCGGCGCTGGATTCCGGTGCTGGTGGCGATCTTGTCCATGGTGTCGCGGACGGATGCCTCGTACAGGCCGATCTGTTCTTCGGTGAGGGCGACGATGCGGTGGTGGTGCACCTTGCCCGGCAGTTCGGGGGCGATGCCGGGGTCCGTCTTGCGCCGTCGCAGCATGAACGGGCCGACGAGCCGCGCGAGTTGCGCTGCGGCCGGTGAAGCGGAGTCCTTCTCCACGGCGCCGTAGCGGGTACGGAAGGCTTTGCGGGTGCCGAAGAGAGAGGGGTTGGTCCAGTCGAGGATGGCCCACAGCTCGGTGATGTTGTTCTCCACCGGCGTGCCGGTGACCGCGATCCGGCCGCGGGCGGGCACGGCGCGCAGCGCCTTGGCGGTGGCCGAGGTGGGGTTCTTGATGTGCTGGGCCTCGTCCGCGACGACCAGACCCCACTCGGCGGCGGCGAGGAAGGCGGTGTCACGGCGGACGGTGCCGTAGGTGGTGATGACGACCGTGTTGGGGTCCAGGGCGTCACGGTCGAGGGTCCGGCCGGCACCGTGGTAGCGCACGACCGTGGTGGAGGGCGCGAAGCGGGCGATCTCGCGCTCCCAGTTCGCGATCAGGGAGGCCGGGCAGACCACCAGCGTCGGGCCGGCGGCGCGGGTGGTCTCGACGCGGTTCAGGTGCAGGGCGATGGTCGTCAGGGTCTTGCCGAGGCCCATGTCGTCGGCGAGCAACGCGCCGAAGCCCAGGTCGACCATGTTCGCGAGCCAGGTCAGGGCGCGCTGCTGATAGTGGCGCAGCGTCGCCTTCAGGGCGGCCGGCGACGGCACGTCCCGGGGGTCGTCGGGGGCGCCGCGCAGCGTGCCGACCAGGGTGGCCAGGGCGCCGGCGGGCCGGGCTTCGAGGGCTTCGCCGTCGAGGGTGAGGGCGCCGGACAGGGCCGCGGTCAGCGCGTCGAGGGGCGGCAGGGGCGCGAGGTCTCGGGCGCGGGCGCGGCGAACGGTGTCGGCGTCGACCAGGAGCCAGCGGCCTCGCAGTTGGATCAGCGGCCATGCGGCGTCGGCCAGCGCGGTCATCTCCTGCTCGGTCAGCGGGTCACCGTCGAGGTTGATGTGCCAGCGGCAGTCCACCAGCCGCTCCAGAGCGAGGTATCCGCCGCCCGTCGGGGACTCGTCCTCGTCGTCGTGGGTGCCGATGACGGCGGTGGCGGTGAGGGCGCCGAGGAGGGTGGGGGGCCACTGCACGGTGATGCCGGCCTCGGCGAGCGGGGCGCTGGCGTGGTCGTGGAGGCGGGCCAGGTCCTGGGCGGTCAAGGAGATGCGGTGGGGGCGTTCCTGGGCGGCGAGGTGCGCCAGGGGCGGGTAGTGGCGGGCGGCCCGGCGCAGCGCGCGGCGTACAGCGGGCAGGGCGACGGGGGTGAGCTCGGCTTGGGTGTGCCGAGCCCCGTCCCAGACAGTGATCGCTGCAACGGTGTCGTCCTGATCGGGGGCGGCGAGGTGCAGGACGGCAGGTGCGGACGGGATGGTGCCCGCGGTGTCGGGGTCCTTGATGCGCAGCACCAGGCGCGGGGTGGGATGGGGATCGACGGTGTCCTCGATCGCGTCCGCCCACCTCCACAACTCGGGTGTCGCATCGGCGTCCTGGCCGGCGGGCCCGGTGTGGGGACCGGATCCCAGGAGAGTGGGGGTGCCGGGGGTGCGGAGCATGGTGTCGGCGACGGCGTCGAGCAGGGGCCACACCGCGTGTTCGGGGGACGGGACGCGGATGGGGTTGGTGCCGGCGAGGAGGCAGTGACCTTCGGGGGCCATCAGCGCGGCGACGTCGGTGACGGCGGTGCGCAGGGCCTGGGTGATCGGGCCGACGCGCCAGCAGCCCTGGCCTTGGTCGGTCAGGGCCGGGTGGACCCGCTGCTGGGCCACGCACGTCAGGGCCAGGCGCAGAGGGTGGCGCCATCCGGCGACCGAGGCGTGCTCTCCCTCCCGGGGGTCAAGGATCAGGGGGAGGGCCAGGCGGAGCGGGACGGCCACGCCGGTCACGGTGGCGCGGCGCGGCATGATGCCGCCGGTCCCGGCCAGGACGAGGTCACGGGTGACCGGCTGAAGGGGCGCCGGCAGTAGTTCGAGATCGGGGAGCGGTGCGCCGTCCGGCCGGAACATCATCCAGGTGCTGTGAGCGGGATGGCGGGCCGGCAGCAGGGTGAGCGCCACGCCGTCGGCGAGATCCTGCTCCAGGACGCGGTGCGCGCGGAACAACTCGGCTGCGCCGGCGGGAAGGGCGGGGGGCGGCTCCTGTGTACGGGCGAGGCCGAGCGGCGCAAGCAGCGCCGGGGCGTCGGACGGGGCGGGAGGCTCGGGCGCCGGAGCTGGGGGGAGGTCGGCGGCCAGTGCTTGCCGGAGCATTTCCAGGAGGCTGTTGGCCGCGGCCGCGCGGGCGCCCTGTTTGCTAGTTCCCTCACCTGTCGCGGCGAGCTTCTGCCCGCGGTGGACGGCGGTGACCGTGGCAGTGAAGGCGGAAGCGGCCCCCGTGACCCGGAAGTCCGGTGCCGTGGTGTGCCCGGCCTGGGCGAACTCGTGAAGGACCGAGATGGGGCTGCGGCCCGCAGCGGGTGTCGAGCCGGTGCGAGACGTCGGGGCCGACGGCGGGACGGCGGGGCCTACGGATGCGCCCCATGCCTCTACGGCACGGTCGGCGAGCGGGTCGGGAAGGCCGGCGATCGCCGCGACGAGCGTGGTCATGGCCTGCTGCCGGGCACCCTTGCGGGTGCGGGAGCGCTGGATGCTGCCAATGACCTGCTGGTCGTCGACCGTGAGCGTGGCCTGCGCGTGAAAGCCGTCCTGGCTCCCGGCGTCCTGGCCCTCGCGGACGGTCGCCGCCGGCAGCCGGAGCAGCTGGGCGTGCATGGAGATGATGCTCGGCGCCAGTTCCGGGCTGGCGGTGACCGTGGTGAGCGCTGCACGGCGAACCGCCGCCCAGACCTCCGAGCCGGGGGCCTCCAGGAGCAGCACCCGCAGGTCGGATACCTCCAAGCGGCCCTGGGCGAGCCGGCGCGCCGCTTCGGCGGCGGCCGCCGCGGCAACGGTCGGCGCGGCATCGCGCGCAATGCCGCGCTTCAGCGCTGCGCGGAAGGCCTCGGTACTCATCGAGGAGGTGCCGTCGGCGCGGGGCGCGGTGCGTGAGGCGGGGATGCCGGGTCCGGACGTACGAGCGGCCAGCGCTGCGGGGCTGATGGGCTGCAGGCGGTCGATGGACAAAGAGCACTCCCCCAGTAACCGGACGCCGTCGAGACCGCCCCCATTGTCACCTGCGGGTGCGTCAGCCCGGTGCCATACACACGCCAGGCAGCCTCGTCCGCCACCGTCCCGGGAGGGGGTCAGGGCGAAACGTTGTTGCGTATTCGTATTTCAAGATGTACTTTTGTCGTATCGAGCCGGGCTCTCCGGCCTCTCTCCCTTCTTCCTCACCGCATCAGCGCGGCCGTACTCGGCTACGGCTGCACGGAAAGGCGCGTTTGCCATGTCCAGGAAGCCCCGCGACTTCACCTTCTCCGCTCCCATCGTCTCGGCGGACGATCCCCACGCCAACACCATCGCCGCCGCCATCGTGGCGATCGAGGCCCAGTGCGGTGAACGGGAGGGGTGGAACCGTCCCTCCCGCCTCTTCACGCTGCGTCTGCTGTCCGGGGATCGGGTGGAGACGGCTCTGTATCCCGAGGCCATCTGGAACCCCGGCGGCGTCAACCCCGCCGATGCCTTGAGCGGGCTGAGCAGCTCGCTGCCGCCCGTCCCGGACCTTCTCCTGCCCGCCGACGCGTCTCAGGCGCCCGTCTGCGCGGTCGGGTTCATGTTTGAGGGCTGGATGCGCGACACGACCGTCCCGCTGCCCCCGGCGGTGGAGGGGCTCCGGCAGATGGGCGTGCGGGTGAACCATCTGCTGCCCAACCGGCGGGAAGTCCGGCTCGTGCACGCCGTCGATCTCAACCAGCGCACCTTCCACGTGAAGCGTCAGCGGGGTGGAGAGGCGGACGTACGGATCGCCGGTGGGCGGGACGACGCGGCGGGGCCGGAAGGAACCGTCTCCGTCGCTCTGGCCCGCATCATGCACGCCATGCGCAACGGCGAACAGGTCATTCCCGGTCAGCCCGCCTGATCATCACCCGTCCCGGCCGACGGGCAGTCCTCCCGGCGGCTGGGCCCCACCCAAGGAGTGCCATGCACCCGTTCCCCATGCTGTTCCGCTTCATCGCGAGCGGCGCCACGCCCGAGAACGCCTTCGCCCTCTACGCCGCCGCAGACCGAGAACTCCCGGTCGACCTGTTCTCGCCCCGCGCGGACCTGTCGAAGGTGGACCGCGTCACCGTCGTACGCGAACGCGCCGCGCTGCACGCCGTCGCGGCGGGCTACTTCAACGCCTCCCACGTCCCGTCGTCGCCCGGTGACGGGGAGCCCCTGAACGAAGACGACGCCGAGTGGCTGGCCGACCGCCTGATCGAGGATGACGCCCCGTGCGTCCGGCTGGGCGGCGCCGGAGCGCTGCTGCTCGATGCCGCCGAACCCGAGCCGAGCTGGCTCTTCTTCGGCTGGAGCACCCGGGCCAAGTGACCCGCCCCTCGTGGCCCGGTGTCGTGGAGATCCACGGCACCGGGCCACCCTCGCGTTGTGGTCACTGCAAGTCGTCGTCGACGCCTTCCAGGGCGGGGGGCGCCTGCCATTTCAGGGTGTCCAACGGCCGCGGCAGGCGCTGGCCCGAGCCGGGCACGGGCGTCATCACGGCGGATGCCTCGTCGCTGAACAAGGCGACGGGCATGCCCGAAGTGTGGGCGGGCGCGGGTGCTGCCGCGCCTGATGTCTTCGTGGTGGTCATCTGCTCCCCCTGATGCGTCGCGGGCCACGCCCGCTTGAAGGCCGACACACAGGCCGGCTGCGAAAGCGTACCCAGATTCGAAACTACGGTCCGCGAGGATTTCCCCGGGCCGTGCCCGCAGGTCAGGCTCTCTTCGCTGCTGATCGGCGGCAAGGCGGCGCTCCGCCCAGCAGCGGCCCCGCGGGCTCCCGTTCGCCGTCTCGGCCTTCCGGGTCTGCCGCGCCCCCCGGGCCCGCTGCTCTCACCGCTCGACCGCCGCCACCCGGGCAGCACCCGAGTACGGCAAGTCCGGCCCCAGCGGCCGCCGCATCGCGTACAGCCAGCCTGTCCCGGCCTCGCCGGTGCCCGAGGCCGACCCGGCGCTCTTGCCGACGACGTGGGCCATCTCGTCCAGGAGCAGCACGGACGGCTTGAGCGGCGCCAAGACGACGTCCACGGCCGGTCCTCGCTCACGGACCGCTCGCGCCAGTTGTTGGAGCTCTTCGCGGCCGCGACGGTCGGCCCGAAGCTGGTCCTCGTCCATGAACACGATCATCCGGCCTTGCGTGGTGTCCGCGAACGGTCCCAACGTCTGCTCGGCGGCGGCTGGCCCGAGTGCGCGGCATTCGACGGTGTGCAGGGCGCGCCTCAGCACGGACGCGAGCTCGCCGGCGTCGGCGTCAGCCGGCAACGGCGTCTTCCCACGCCCCATGGGGCCTATGAACATGGCCGGGTCCGGCAGTTGCTCACTCATCGTGGGGCTCTCCTTCTTCCAAGGGTCGACGGGGATCAGGCCCGGTCGAGGTGGCGTTCGTACCAGGCGTTCAGCTGGGCGGGGTCCTGGGGCATCGACTTGATCAGGCGGAGGAGTCCTTCGCGGACGGGGCGGACCTCCGTGCAGGCCAGGGCGGAAAGGTCGGTGGTGCGCAGGGCTGCGAAGCCGGCTACGTGGCGCTCTTCGAAGGTGCGCGCGCCGGCGAGGCTGTCGGCTGCGGCGAGGTAGCGGGTGACGAACGGGTCGAGCGCTGCGCGGTGGGCGGCGAGGTGGCGGAGGTAGGCGGGGCTGTCGACCGCGGCGGTGTTGGCGGCTTCGCCGTGGTGGGGTGAGGGGAGCTCGAACCAGTCGCTGGTGAGAGCGGTGAGGGTGGCCGGGTGGTCGCGCGGGGTGTCGGAGTGAGGATCGGTTCGCCAGTGGCCGTCGGTTGTCCCCTGGGTGAGGCCGACGCGGTCGTGGAGGCGGCCGAGGAGGCTGGCGAGGGTGAAGAACCCCAGGACGTGATCGGCTTCGGCGATGACGGACCGGATCGTGGGCTCGGCCGCGGCCGACACCGTACTGGGCAGCAGGAGGCGCTGCTTGCGGTGCTCGCGCTGGAAGGGCAGGCAGACCGCCGCCTCGATCGCGGCGTGTTCGGCCAGCAGGACGGCGGCGCTCTGCGAGGGTGCGGCCTCGCGTTCCCATTCCACGGTGTCGTCCTCGTCGGCGAGGTCGCTCAGGCCGAGAGCTTCCAGGCTGACGCGGTAGACGCCGGTGGTGCTGGCGGTCAGGGTCAGGGTGCCGTCGCGGTCGGGCAGCTGCTGCCGGTGCTGAAGCGTGCCGTCGGCCCCGTTGGGGTTCCAGTCCCGACGACTGGTGGGGCGGGTCGCGGCGGCGAGCGCCCAGTCGAGCAGGTAGACGAGTTCTTCCTGGCCGGCGTTGACGAGGTCGGTGCGCGAGGTGGCCGAGGATCGGCTGGAGAAGTGCCTGCCGAGGCGCTGAAGTGCGTCCTCCGGGAGGTCGGTGACTTGCTCGGCGCCGGGCGGCAGGCAGGGGTCGGTGCCGTGGACAGTGCCTTGGGCATACGTGCGGCAGCTGCCTGCCCAGCCGCCACAGGCGTACACGCTGGCGTGGGCGGGGTCGGCGAGGACGTGGGTGGCGACGTCGAGAACGTGCTCGGCGGCCTGGACAAGGACGGGGGCGGTACTCAGGCCGGCGAGGTGGCACAGCGCGCGGGCGGCGCGGTGGTCGACGGCGCTGGAAGGGGCATGGGCGGGTTCGATCTCGGTGAGGAGGTCGAGCACAGCAGTGCGCGGGTCCCTCGGACCCGGGGCGGGGATCGAACCGGCGGGCCACAGCGCCAGGGGCAGGGACCGGGAGGTCCACAACGGCAGGACGGTGGGGGTGGCCTCGCACGCCTCGATCAGGTGGAGGCCGCCGTGGTCGCGGGTGGTGAACAGGTGGACGTGACCGCTCCCGCGGGTGAGGGCGTCGACAAGCCGGATCCGGCGCAGGGTGGCGCAGAGGTGGTCGCCGGCGCCGGCGAGTTCGGCGTCCTGGGTGGCGGTGTGCTCGGCCTCGCCGGGGAGCTGCGGGATCCAGTGCGGCATGAGGCTGCTCTGGTCGGCGCTCCGGCGTCCGAGGGCAGCGCGCCAGTTGCTCTCGCTGATGTCGGCGAGAAGCATCTTCGTTCCGGGCAAGGTCAGGATGATCCCGTCCCGCCGGCCGGCCCAGCGCAGTCCTGCGACGCCGGTCCCGCCCTGCCGGTAGGCGAGGGCGTCGATCCACCGATCCACCTGGGAGGGCGCGATCCTCACCACCAGTTCGTCGGCGCGGGGGGGTGAGACTGCGGATGCCGAACGGGCCGCCGGTGAGTATGGGGCGGTGGCGGCCGTAGGCGGTGATGAGTGCCTGGAAGACCCGTGCCTCGCCTCGGGCCTGTCCGGGGGTGGGCGTCGAGATGAGGTGCTGGGCGTCCGTGAGCTCGGCTCGGGCGGTCTCCTCGGACTCGCCCGTGGCCATCTGGCGCAGGACGACCGGGTCAAGGACCGTGTCGGTCGTGCGAAGGCCCCACTGCTGTCGGGGCGTGTACGGGGTGAGGGTGTCAGTCACGTGCAACTCCCGCTGTGAGATCCGCTGTCACCTGCTACAGGTGTGCGGACGACGCGCGGTGTGACAGTCAGAGCGGACGAGTTTCCAAGCTCGTTCGGACGCGGGGCGAAGTGTCCCGTCGCACCGGGCGTTGAGCGAGTCCCAGCGGATGCCTGCCGGCTTGCCTTCACCTTCTCTCCGACGGTTGCGTTCGCCGTCCAGGGGGTTGTCGCCTCTCGCTCCTGACCGCGGAAGAGCCCGGGCAGGGTCGGCCAGAACGCCGACCCTGTGTGGTTCTCCGCGCCTCTCACGGACCGCTGCCCATGCCGCGCGCTTCCGGCTCTCAGCTGAAGATGTCGAGGACGTCCAGCCAGGAGCCGTCGTCGGCGGAGCGGGGCCGCATCGGGCGCGGCTCCGGGTAGGTGGCCGCTGCAGCTCGAGCGCGGACGACCTCCGGCCCGCCGCACGCCTCGACCGCGAAGGCGCCGAAAACCTTGGCGAAGGCGGCCGGGTCGCGAAACTCCACGCCGAAGGCCCGGCCGTCTTGGAGCGGAACCCACACCACCCGGTCGAACCGTATCCACTCCAGCACCGATTGGTCGTCCGCAGTCGACCGCCCTTCCAGCCACAGCCGCGCCACGTGCAGCAGGTTCACCTGCTCCATCGCCAGCCGCTTGCGCCGCACACGCAGTTCACGCGTCGTCAGCGTGATCCGCTGGTCCTTCTTCGGATACCAGACGACACCGATCCCGAACGGCACCCACAGCAGGATCCCGATCATCGGCCAGACCAGAGCGTCGCCCCACGATCGGAACAGCCCCCCCGTCCATCAGGTACAGGGCCCCGAAGACCACAACCCACTTCGCCGTCATCCGCCAGAACCCAGTGCCCTGCCGGTACAAGACCCGCCGCTTCCCCGTCATCGTCATGCCCGCACGCTATCCGCCACTCTGCAGCTCCCGACAAAGCCGGCTGTCCCCCGAAAGGCACTCGGACTTCAGGGGGAATGCTCAGCCTTCACCGCGACAGGACCCGCAGGCGGTGACGTCCCCCGTTGGGTTCAGCCTTGCTGGACGCTCAGGAAGCGGGAGGGGCGAGGGTTCGATGTCCGTGGGCGTAGCTGAGCAAGTACAGCGCCGCCTGGAGGACGAGCGCAACGCGGTGCTTGGGCGGGTTGTCGATCAAGCCATGGCAGACCTCGTTGCGCAGGTTCATCCCGCGGTCTGGGTCGACCAGGAGCAGCTCCAGGGCGCGGCTCCAGTCCGCGGGATACCCGGCGTCCCGCATGCTGCGGATGAGTCCGCCCAGCTGGTCGACGGTCCCGGGGGACGGGCCCTTGGCCACGGACAACATCGAGACTTGCCAGCGCAGGAGCTGTCTGAGGATCTGCTCCACCTGAGGCAGGGCGATGCACACCGCTGCGTCGAACTCCCCCAGCCAGAAGTACCGAAAGGCGTAGGCCAGCGTTCGGGCGCGCGCCTCCGGCAAGACGACGTCATGGACGAGGGCGCCGATCAGCTCGGCCTCGTCCGGATCGAAGCGCTCCTGGATACGGTCGAGCTGATGGGCGGCGAGGTGCCCGAGGAAGTCCATCGCGAGAACCTGCAGTCCGACAAGGTGGTCGTCGGCGGCGTAGACGGGCGGAGCGACCTGGACGGGTCCGGCGGTGTTGATGCGCGTGCGCGGGATCCGGAGCAGACCGTCCAGGAGATCCACGTCGTCGGTGTGCTCGCGCATCGCCGGATGGGCGTCTTGCGCGGTTCGCCACAGTGCCTCTCGCAGGCTGGAGGCGGCGTCGACGTACGCCCGGGCCCCGGCGAAAAGTCCCGGCGGGGGGATGAGCGGGCGACGGATCCGAGTCCATCCCAGGGAGTCCGGATCGGTCTGTTGCAGGGCCATCTCGGCACGCACCCTCAGCTCGGGCAGACCTCGATCCCGCGCGATGGTCGCGGCCTGGGTCAGCAGGTTGTGGCGACGAAACCCCGTCTCGGCATCGGCGGCGTCGAGGAAGGCGCTGACGATCTCGGTGTCGATGCCGACACGGCGGAACTCGGACGCCTCTTCCCGCAGCAGCTTGAGGAAGCCGACGCGGGCGTGCACATCGCCGTCATACCGACGGGCGGCGCGTTCCGCGAAGTCGGTGATGTCATAGCGCTGGACACGCAGCCCCTCCAGGAGATCGGCCATGATCCCCGGCTCGTCCTCGGGAGCGGCAAGGACGCGCTCGGCCAGGGCGACCGTGCCGTCGGTGACGCGCTTGCACAACTCGGTCTGGTTATAGGTCCGGGCGATGTCTCCGGCCCAGCGCAGACACTCGGTCGCACCCACCAGGCCGGGGAAGCGCTTGCGGGCCGCCAGCAGAAGCGGCACCGCGTCCAGGTACCCGGCGGCCGCGCCCCGGATGTGGTCGACCTTGGGACCGTGTCCTGCGACCAGCAGAAGGTGATGGAGGCGACCCCGGACAAAAGAACTGGTCACGGCCTCGGCGTACGCGCTCCAGATCTCCATCTGGTCGGCGGCGACGTCGGAAAGGCTCGCAGGCCACGCCCTGAGCGGCCGGCCACGGACGGCCCCGGTGAAGGTCTGCGCCCTGCCGGTCCCGGCGGGTCGGAGTCGCAGCGCGGCGAGTAGACATTCGCGCTGCTGCTCGGCGGCCGCGTTCGTGCCGGTGTCCGCGGCCGCGAGCACGGCGGCGATGTCCTCGCAGGAAGCGGCGTTCGTCGCCGCTTCCGTGAGCACGTCGAGCACACACGGTTCGACTTGCGGCATGGGCGCCTCACTTCCTCCGTCGCCAGTATCGACAGGCCTTCGGACCGGGCCCACTGCTTTTCCGGAGTTCGTCAACGCTCACGCCGTCGGCGCAGCATGCGGAGGGTGTCTGCCCATCGGCGTTGCCGGGGCGCTCGGGGCTCGGGGGGCAGCTGTGGGGGCGGAGGGATCGTGGGCGGGGCCACAGGCGGAGGCGGGAAGGCCGGCGCGAGGTTCGTGGACGAGGCGACGGACGGGATCACGTTCCCGTGCGGGGGTGCCTCGGCATCGTGCTGGTCGGCTGGCTCCGGAAGTTGGGGGGCGGCGTGCTGCTCTGTCTCAGCGTCGGTGGCGGGGGCTTCGGCCGGTGGGATCGGCGCGGCGGGCTGAGGAGTGGGCGGGGCGTGCCGCTCGGCGTACACCTCGCGGGCTCGTCGGTCGCGCCAGCGGTGCCGGCCCTCCTGGGCGGCATACAGCTCGTCCATGACCTTGTGCGCGTCGGCGGGGTGGAAGACCGCCCGGCTGCGGGTCAATGAGGACAGGGCGATCGGGACGAGGCCCCAGCAGTCCGCGGTGGGGGCCGGACGGGGCTTGCTGATCCGCCAGTCGTCCCGGGGGTCCTTGTGGCGCGGCCACTTCGGCCAGGCTGTCCAGTCCTGCTCGGGGCGGGCGGGGTGCCGGAAGGCGTGGTAGCCGTAGGGCACCAGCACGAGCTTCCCGTCGAGCCAGTACACATGGCCGCCGGCGTCGAGGATGGCCAGCTGCTGCTCGGTGGGGGCGACACGCTGGCGCTCGACGTCCCGTCCGCTCAGGCGGACCTTGTGGCTGGGGAGTTGGCCGAATTGGCCAGGGTCGCGGCGCAGGAACCAGACGTGTGCGGCTCCGGCGTAGTGCTCGCGTACGGCGAGGATGCGTCGGCGGACGGCCTGAGGGCTGGGCAGCGTGCCGGGTCGTTCGATGACCACGGCGGTGTCGCCGCACTGTGCGATGACGACCGGCGGCAGCCCGATCGGGTCGCGGGGGTCGTCGCCGGGGGAGGCGAGGGTGCAGCCGGTGATGCCGGGCAGGGCGCGAATCTGGTGGCTCAGCTGGATGACGACCTGGTCGTCCGCGTCGATCTGCGCTTCCCGTTCTGCCAGTCGGCACGGACCTCCCTCCTGGTGGGAGAAGTGCGGTGTGACCTTCGCTTCGGGTCGGGCGCCCCTGAGGATCAGCGGATCCGCGCAGGCTCTGCACAGGTACCGTCCGCCCGCCAGGCCGATCGGCAGCCCCTCCACGCCCAGATCGACATAGATCGGCCGCTTGGTCTCGGTGTCCCACGCGCTTGCACCCATGCCGTGATCATGACGGGCGCTAAGGCCGTCCGGCCAGACCTTCTCCCGCCACACGGGCGCCCGGCGCCTCCACGACCAGCACGACGGGAAACAGCTTGCTCCCGGGGCCCGTCTGACGGGGGCAGCGGCCCGGGGTGAGCATCGCCGTGAGCAGTGCCGCGGCCGGCCACAGCACGACGCCGACAGCGGTGAGGGTGAGCACCGAGAGGCCGGCGTGGTGGCCTGCGAGTAGGACGACGGCGGTGTGAAGGATGCCGGCGGTCGTGGCGAGATCGGCGTGCCAGGCGCTCCGGTAAAGGCTGTGCTCGACCAGGCGGCGCACGCCGCTGACGAAAGCGAGCAGGACAGGGCCACCGAGGACTGCGACGGCCAGGGCGCTCGCCCACAGGCCGGGGGCGTTGACCAGGACGGCGAGCGCCATGCCGCCGGTCAGGAGCAGGGTGGTCAGCAGGCAGGCCGTGGTGATCCTCAGTTGCTCGGGGTGCGGCGACTGGGGCGGGTCGAGAAGGTAGAGGGCGGCGAGAAGCAGCCCAGCGAGACTGCCGAGGCCAGCCGTCCAGGCGGTCGGCAGTGTGGTGGTGAGCGAGAGTTCACCGGCGATGGCGGCGGCGGTCACGGCGCCCGCGACCACGGCGGCGAGCCGGGTGCCGGGTTCGCGGCCTCCAGCGGCCCGGTCGATGGCGGTGGCGACCACCGTGGGCGGCTGCGGGTGCGGGAATGCGGTGGGTGCGTCGGCGAAGGCGGCCAGTGCGGTCCGCAGCTGGGTGAGCCGTGCGCGGGTGTCGGCCGCGGTCGGCCGGCGGTCGGGGTTCTTGTCGAGGAGCTCCAGGACCAGCTGCTCGAGCTCACGGGGGACGCCGCGGCGCAGGGCGGACAGCGGGGCCGGCGCGTCGTTCAGGTGCTGGGCGAGGATCTGCCAGCCCGTACCGGTGAACGGGATGCTGCCGGTGACGAGCTCGTGGAGGAGGCAGCCGAGCGAGTAGAGGTCACTGGGTGCACCCAGGGTGGTGTCTCCGCGGGCCTGCTCGGGCGACATGTAGGCGGGGGTCCCGATGGCGACGCCGGTCATGGTCAGGGTGTGGTGGGTGGCGTCGGCCAGGCGGGCGATACCGAAGTCGCACAGCTTCGCGGTGCCGCCGGCCACCGGGTCGATGAGGATGTTGGATGGCTTGAGGTCGCGGTGGACGATGCCCGACTGGTGGGCGGCCTCCAGGGCCTGGCTGATCTGGATCGCCCAGGTCAGGGTCTCGGCGACGGGAAGCGGGCGGCCGGTCAGCGTGTTCAGCGGCCGTCCGTCGACGAGGTCCATGGCCAGGAAGAGGACCCGGCGGCCGTCAAGGTCGGCGGCGCCGTGGTCGCGGACGGCGACGACGTGCGAGTGGGACAGGCGTGCGGCGACCTGTGCCTCGCGGCGGAAGGCTGCTTCACGCAGGGGGTCGCCCTCCCCGCCGGGAATGATCTTGAGGGCGATGTCGTGATTCTCGTGGAGGTCCTGGGCGCGCCATACCGTGCCCATGCCTCCGCTGCCGATGGCCTCCTTCAGCCGGTAGCGGCCGGCGACCGTCGTGCCGCGCATTGAATCCTCCAGCCCTGCATGTCCGAGCGCTGGGGCCGGCCGGCCGCAGCGCACCGTGGGCGAGGGCGCGCCCGTGGTGCGGAGGAGCATACGTAAACGACTTCCCGCGGCCCGGCGCGACAGCGTTGCCCCCGGGGTCAGTGCATTACTCGGGTGCCTGTTTTTGCAGGTCACAGGGCATTCGGCTGGGTTGGCGCGTGCCCGTCTGCAATGCGGCTGCTGCAGCAGCTGGCCGGCTTGGTGATGTCGTCTGGTTCCGGGGGAATCCTTCGGATATGGACGACAGATGTGCGTGGTGTGGTGCCGGGCTCCCCGGGGGACGGCGGCGCCGGTACTGCCCTCGTCCGCGTCCCTGCCGGCAAGAGGCGTACCGGGATCGGAGGCGGGCCGCGGCCGCCGTTCGGGCCCGGATCGCTCTGCTGCAGATCTCGCGGGAAATCCGAGCGCGGTGCGAGGCTGTGGAGTTGCTGTTGGCCGACGCCGTCGAGCACGAACGCGCCGAGGCTGGTCTGCACAGCGTCGCCGCTGCGGACTTCCGGAACCTGGCCAGCGAACTGGTGCGGTGCGCGGTGATCGCGGATCGGGAGGCGGGCGCCACCTGGGAGCAGATCGGGCGCCCGCACGGGCTGAGCGCGGATGCGGCCAGAGCCCGCTACGGCCGAGCCCGGCTCGTGTGGCCCCCGCCGCTGCCGGGCTGACTGTCTGTACGCGGAAAGGCCAGATCAGCTGCCGGACGCGGCGCAAGGGCCCCAGCGCAGCCGCTCACCGCGCGGATACGACGACGGGCCCGGCTGTATGCCGGGCCCGTCGGTTCAGTAGCGGGGACAGGATTTGAACCTGCGACCTCTGGGTTATGAGCCCAGCGAGCTACCGAGCTGCTCCACCCCGCGTCGGTGAGGCCACTCTACACAGTGATCTTTGCGGGCGGGGCGGTGCCGTGCGGCCGTTGTAGGTTCCGCTGATTCGTGAGCAATTCCGCGTGATCATGAGCACTGTCCGAGCAATTCCGCGGTTCGGTGAGCAATCGATCTTGCGACCTGGGGATTTCGCGCGGCTCTCGATCACGAAGGCCGCGCTCGCAGGACTCGATTGCTCATGATCCGCCGACGGACGCCCGCGTCCCCAGTGCTCACCGTCGCGGACGCTGCAGGTCAGAAGCTCGCGAGTGCTCACGAATCCGCGGAACCTACAGCCGTCAGCTCCGGACGATGTTCTCGGCCTGGGGGCCCTTCTGCCCTTGGGTCACGTCGAAAGTGACCGCGTCGCCCTCCGCCAGCTCGCGGTAGCCGCTGCCGGCGATGTTGGAGTAATGGGCGAAGACGTCCGGGCCGCCGCCCTCTTGGGCGATGAAACCGAAGCCCTTCTCCGAGTTGAACCACTTCACGGTGCCGCTGGCCATACTGCGTGTCCTTCGATCTTGCCGAGAAATCCCGGCTGGTGTGGAGTCGGAGCCCTCCGTAGACGGAGGGCACCCGGCGTCCGTTCTACCCCGTCGGCGCCACAACTATCCGGGCTCCACGCGGTGATCGCGTGACGCAGTGCGTCCGTGAGTCTGGGCGTGGTCCTGGAGGCTCACGGCGCGGCTGGGGGCTACTTGCCCTTCGCGGCTTCCTTGAGCTTGGAGCCTGCCGAGACCTTCACGCTGTATCCGGCTGCGATCTCGAGCGGCTCGCCCGTCTGGGGATTGCGGGCCGTACGGGCAGCGCGGTGAGTGCGCTCGAAAGTCAGGAAGCCGGGGATGGTGACCTTCTCATCGCCCTTGGCGACGACGTCGCCGACGGTCTCTGCGAGGGCGGCCAGAACGGCGTCGGCATCCTTGCGGGTGACCTCGGCGCGCTCGGCGAGGGCTGCGATCAGCTCACTGCGGTTCATGCGGTACTCCGTGACGTTCGGGTTGTCGCGACCGCTGCGCGGACGAGACGCTTCGTTCGCCATCCTTGCACCGAGGTCTGACAACGCTGTGCCCGGCACCAGCGGCGGAACGCTTCGGCGAAGCTGGTGGCCAGTAGGCGGTCGCGCCGGAGGAGCAGCCGTTGGAGTTCGCCCAGCACGCCGAACCCGGCAGGACCCCGCACCACGGACAGAGCTCGCCCTCGACCAACCCGGCGCCGGCGCGCTCGTCCAGGTCCCCGTAGAGCGCCCCTCCCCCACCCGGCCGACTCCCCGGCCGCAGCCGCGCCACGTCGGAGCGGATGCGCGGCTGCGTTCAGGCACCCGAATTACCTGCGAGGACGACGCTGGTTCTCCTTCGTCGACAACAGCCCGAGAACCGCATGCTCCTGGTGGTAGCTGAACCACTGCTCGGCCAGGTCGCGGTCCTTGAACCGCCCGAGTCCAGGCTCGGTGGAGGGCGTCAGTTCGATCGCTTCCCACCCGCCGACGCGGTCGGCGAACTCCCCGGCGATGTCGTTGAATGAGGGCCCGCCGAAGTAGCTCACGGCCGTGTCGGAACTTTCCAGCGTTGTTCCGGACAGGTCCGAGACGAGGGAGCCGGCCTGCTTCCGGGAGTCGAAGTACGTATTGATGGTCGGCTTCACCTCGTCCCGCATCACGTTCAGGACCTGCTGGCGGTATGTCTTCGGCTTCAGACAGTCCTTGTACGAGAAGTCGATGCGGCTGCCGTCCACCCGGACCACCTCGAAGCAGGGGTACGGACCGCGCGGCGGAGGGGCAATCGCGAAGGCTTCGACACCAGGGCCGATCTTGTCCTCCGCCTCCCGGTGCATGTTCAGAAGGTCCAGCAGAAGAAGGTGGTCCTCCTCCTGATCCACGATGCTGCCCACCGAGTACCGGTACAGCACCTCCCGTACCGCCTCCTGCGCATCCCCCTTGGTCCGGTACTTGCGATGCCCAATCAAGAACTCGGCCATGAACCTGGCCCTTCCCTTCTTCGGTGACGCCACCACCCGGCGACGCTACGCCGAAAGCATCCCCAAACTCCGCGGTAGTGCGGCCTTCACGCACCCGTGATCAGCGTGGAGGGGATGGGAGAGCCTGCCCACCGATCACCGCGCATTCACTCGTTCGGGTGATCGGGTAGGTGACCCCGCGCGGTCGCAGGGTGCGAGTACGCCCTTGTCGTGCCCTCTTCCGCCGGCGAATCCTGGCCTTCGGCGGGGTGCGGCGGCGTTCAGCCGCTGACCGCGGCCTCCGGTGCGTGTGGGTGGCGGGTGAGGCCCACGGCTGTGACGGCCTGGACGTGTTCGGGCGGCAGGCTGTCCCAACGTCGGCGGAGGTTCTTGAGCCACTGGCCGACCTTGAACTCCTCGCCGTCGACGGTGACGGTGTCGCGCTGATGGATGAGGACGTGACCTTCGCGGTCCCGGAAGGCGGCGACGGCCGCCAGTCCCTGGTTCAGTTGCCGCTGCTGGCGGGCGGCTCGGCCGGTGGGCTGCGGCGGCTCATCGTCGGGTTCGATGAGGGTGATGCCCAGTTCGCTCACGAGCCGGAGCTGCTCGGGATGGAGTGTGCTGTATGCGGTGCTCTGCGCGGTGACCCATTCACCGAGGGGCTCGTCGTCGTCGGTGATGAAGTCGGCGGGGAGGTCGTCGAGCGTGATGCTGGCTTCGGCGTAGGTGCGGGCGGTGTAGTAGAGGCGCTGCCAGGTGATCGGCCACGGCGGGTTCCAGTACGGGTCGATCTCTGAGAGCGCGGTGTCGGTGGGGTCGGGTTCGAGTCCGTTGTCCGCGCGGGTGCGGGCGGCGGCTCGGCGGTTGGTGAGCCAGCGGCCGAAGGCGTAGTCGCCGATCATCTCGTCGCTGGGTACGGCGAGATGGCCGCGGCGGTCGGCCCAGCTGCGGGCGTGGAGGAGTCCGCGTTCGGCGGCCTGGGTCTGGAGGTTCCAGATCATGCCGAGGTGTTCCAGGGACTTGATCTGGGAGGGCTTGAGGGTGCCGGCCGCGTACGCCTTGCGTGCCCGGTTGACCCAGCGGCCCAGCGCGAAGCCGCCTGCGTCGTCGTAGAGCCGGGGGACGTCGAGGTGCCCATGGGCCTGCTGGTAGGCGGTGGCGGCTTCCAGACCGCGCCGGAAGGACGCTTCGCGGGGGTGGAGGACGCGCAACCTGAACGCCTGGGCGATGGTGTCGGCGGGGAAGGGCCGGTCGAAGACGACGTCGACGGGCACGCTCGTTTCCGTCTGCTCGTCCTCCGGCTGCGGGTAGGAGGGCTGTTGGGGTACGGCGAGACGGTCGGCGATGCGGTCGTCGTGTGCCCGCAGTGCCTGGAGGACCCGCCAGAGCGGGCGGTACAGGTTGGAGCCCATGAGGTCGTCGGCGTCCTCGCCGGGGGCGACGTAGACGGGGACGATCAAGGTGGCCTTCTTGCCCTGGCCGGGCTTTTGTCGAAGGGCGCGGCCGACCGCCTGGACCGTGTCGACGATCGACTCCTTGGGATCGGCGAAGACCACGGTGTCGATGCTGGGGATGTTGACGCCCTCGCCGAGAAGGCGAGCGTTCGCGATCACCGTGCGGAGGGCCGGGGCGAGGAATGCGCCCGGGCGGCCGTCGAAGCGGTCCAGGAGCTCGCGGCGGTAGGCGGGGTCCTGGTTGCCGTCGAGCCCGGCCGCCCACAGTTCTCCCGGGTCGGGGCAGCCGGTTCCGGTCTCGTCCAGCGCGTAGAGGAGGGCGGCGGTCTCGCGGAGGGTGTCGGCGAAGGCGTGGGCGTCGGCCACGCGGTGGTGGAAGCTGACGACGCGGCGCAGGTCGAGCTCGGCCATGGCGCGCAGGACGGCGATCTGGAGGGCGGCCTGGCGCAGTTCGGCTTCGGTGGCCTTGTCGGAGATCCCGAGCCGGGTGCGGATGGTCGCCTCGTTCACCTCCATGACGACGACCCGGTAGTCGGCTAGGAGGTCTTCGTCGATGGCCTCGGCGAGCGGGAGGCGAAAGCAGGTGTCGCCGTAGAGAGCCGGATTGTCCATGGATGCGACGAGCGAGTCGTCCTCGTCGTCGCCGGGCTCGCCGGCCGACCAGATCCTCGGGGTGGCGGTGAGGTAGAGCCGCTTGTGCGCGGGGATGAGTTCGTCGTCGTGGACGGCGGCCCAGCGTTTTCCCAGGTCACCACTGGTGCGGTGGGCTTCGTCGACTGCCACCAGCGACCAGGTGGGGAGAGCGAAGTGGGTGTGGGCGTACTGGACGCGGTGCAGGGAGTGGTAGGTGGCGAAGACCGTCAGGCCGGGGTTCTGGTGGACGGTGGCGGCCAGGGCGGCCGGGTCGGTGGTGAACGCGACGGGCTCGCCCGCGGTGTTGGGGCGCTTGGAGCACAGGGCGAGGACCGGGCCGGTCATGCCGGCGGTACGCCAGTCGTCGATGGTCTGGGCGAGGAGCTCCAGGGTGGGCAGCAGCACCAGCCGGGTGCCCTGGGGGGCGACACGGGCGGCGGTGCGCGCGGCGACGTACGTCTTGCCGGTGCCGCAGGCCATCACGACGGAGGTCCGGGCGGTCAGGCGCAGCGCGGTGTGCGCGGCGTGGACGGCCTTGGACTGGTGCGGGCGCAGCCTGATCCTGGGCGGTGGGGTGGTGGTGGTCGCGGTCACGGGGTGGCCGGTCCTTTCAGCCGGGTGCGGGCGGCGGATCAGATGCTGAACTTGATGTGGTCGATGCCGGTCAGTGCGACGGTCTGAAGGGAGGTGGCCCGCGAGCCGCCGTCGGTGAAGTAGTCGTCCCTCAGCCCGTCGGCCACGATCTGGGCGAGGTCTTCCTCCGAGGCGCCGGCCTCTTTGGCTTCGAAGAGGGCTGCGGCGGTGGCGGCGTCCAGGCGGCGGGTGAGGCGGCGGTAGCGGGGGTCGTTGGTGGTGCCCTTGGGGGACTTGAACCCGAATTTCCCTCTCACGTCGACTTTGATGCCGCCGGTGGTGACGGCGGCCTGGAGCTTCTTCGCCTTGACGATCGGCTGCCAGAGCTGCTTGACCGTGGCCTCGATTAGGGCGGCGGTCTCGGGCTTCGCGGCCTTGATCTCGTCGTCGCGGTAGCGCTCGACGGTGCGCTGGGATTTGCCGATCTTCTCGGCGACCGCGCGGGCGGCCTCGGCGCGGCTGACGCCCTTCTCCTGCTTGAGCAGGAAGCGGATCCGCGCGCCGAGCGTCTTGGGGATCGGCTGGGAGTAGGCGGTCTCGGCGGCCTCTTCCAGGCGGTCTTCGATCAGTCCCACGGTCAGTCAGCTTCCCTACGGTTCAGGCCACGCGGACGAGCGAGGCGTCCTTGATTTCGTTGGCGATGTTCACTCCGTCGGCGAGCAGGTCCAGTGCCCAGGCGATGGTCTGGCTTCCCTGGTGCTTGACGGAGCCCGGGTTGACGCCGAGGCGGAAGCCGCCGCGGATCGGCTCGCCGTCGGGGCCGAGCAGGATTGGCAGCGGCGACAGGCCGTCGATCGCGTAGACGACGCAGTCGTTGTTGACGGCGAGTGGGTACCGGCCCGCGGTGGTGAGGCTCTGCATCTTGCGGTGCATGTTGGTGCGCGCCTTCGACAGGATCATGGCGCGGATGTCGGGTCGCCACGTCAGCCGCTTCAGGGCCGGCCACGGGTCGCCGAAGACGTGGTCGAGGCCGAGGTTGGGGCGCTGGCGCAGCTTGCCGATCCCGGACTTGGCGGTGGCCTTGATGGCGTTCGCCAGCGTCACCAGGAGCGGGTCGCCGTCCTTGTAGTGGGCCATCGCCGCGAGGAAGGCTTCGTCGTCGAGGTCCGTGGTGACGCCGAGGTCGGCCATCACGGTCAGGTAGGCGTCTCGGAGGGTGTTGTACCAGGGCTGGAGGTAGGGGCTGTGGGTCTCTCGGACCCATGCCTCCATCGGGCGGACGTCGGCGCCGAATTCGACGGCGTAGGCGACGGTGGGGGTGGCGTACCAGGCGGGTCCCTCGGGGCGCTCGCCGCTGGAGGTGAAGGGGCTGGGCAGGCGCGGGTCGGTCTCGATGTGGGAGAGGTCGAGGTACCAGGAGCCGGGCAGGTCGGGGTCGAAGGACGGGTTGCGGGGGTAGTGGATGGCCGGGCCGGTGCCGACGTGGAGGCGCCGGCAGGCGGCGAGGAAGGCCACCTGCACGTCGAGGGCGGCGACGTGGGTGCGGGCCCGTTCGTCGTCGGTGATGAGTTCGGCGGGGCGGACCCAGATGCAGGCTTCCTCGTCGAGGGCCTCGCTGGCGGGCCGGGAGCCTTCCTCGGGGTAGTCAGCGACGACGACGGGGTGTTCGTCGGGGGCCTCGCACGGGGCGGGGTCGACGACGGTGTGAAGGGTGTGGGGCACCTTCGCCGAGACGTACTTGTTCTCCTTCTCGCTCCACTCGGCCTTGGTGGGCGGGCGCAGCGAGGTCATGAGCTGTTCGCCGGTGACGGCGAGGGTGCCGCGGGGGGTGATGACCAGGCGGGCGTAGGTGCCGAGCATCCTGGCGAGTTCACCGGCGGGCAGGTCACCGGCCTTGCCCCAGGCGCGGGTCTCCAGCGCGCCCCAGGGCACGAGGGCGAGCTGGACGCAGTGGCGCTTTCCGTCGAGGCGCTTGAAGATCCTGGTCCAGGGGCCGAAGCCGGACTTGGTGAGTTCCCAGCCTGCCTTCGTGATGTTCTTGACGATCTTGTCGTCGGCCGGCAGGCGCAGGTCCTCCTGGTCTGCGAGGTTGGTGGGCAGGCCGAAGTGGGCCACGGCCCCTTCGGTGAGGATGATCAGCGGGTCCTGGTGGAACCCGTTGTCGTGGAGCTTGGCTGCCCCCAGGCGGATCTTCTTCTTGTCCAGCGCCCACGCGGCCAAGGCCTGGAGCGTCTTGGCCGGGCACGGCATGGTGCGGCCGTCGACAAGGTGTGCGGTCAGGGCGCCGTCGGTGATGTCGAGGACGGCCAGCGGACCGTCGGCGTACTCGGGGGCCACCGCCTTCACGGCCGGCTTCTTCGCCGTCTTGCGGCGGGAGGCCGAACTGGTGGCGGCGCCCGGGCGGCGCGGCACGGCCGGCGGACGAACGGGAGACGCGGGAGCAACAACCGGAAGCGCGACTGCCGGTGCGGCGGTCGGGGGTGCGGCGTCCGCCGAGGGGGCGGGAGCCGGTGCGAGGGCAGCGGGCACGGGGGCGGCCGTCTCGGCTGCGGTCGGCAGGACGGGCTCGGCCGGGGCAGTGGGCTGCGTGCCGCAGCGGGGCACGCCCATGGCGGCCATGGCTTGGAGGTAGATGTGGCGGGGCTGGCCTGCGACGAGGCATGACGTCGGCTTGCCGCAGCGGACACAGGGGCGGGTGACGTCCTCGGGCAGGTAGGTCCCGGAGCCGGGCGCGTCGTACTCGGGGTACTCGTCCTGCGCCGCCGTGTTGTCGAGGGCGGGGCTCTGGTCGGTGTCCGGCCAGGCGAGTTCGGGCGGGTCCTCGATGTCGTAGTCGAACAGGGGAGGCTGCGCCTCCTCCGCGGCGGCCGCCGGCTGCGGCACAAGCGCGGCATCGGGCACGGGCACCGGAGCGGTGGCGCCGCTCGTCGCTGCGGCGCGAGCGAGCTCGTCGGCGAAGTAGGCGAGGAGCCGGGCGTAGAGCTGCCCCTTCTCTCCCCGCGGGGTGCGGGGTGGATCCGATTCCCAGGTCCACACGGTCTCGCGGCGCACGCTGGTCGCCTTGCCCATCTGCGTCACGGTCCAGCCGAACTCCTCCCGGAGCCTGACACGTGCGGCCGGGTCCGGCAGCGGCGGCACGGGGCCGTCGAGCGGGATCCGTGCGAGTACCGCCATTACCGGGTCGGTTGCCGGGTCCACTTCCACCTCCACCCCAAGAAACAGAATCTAACGCGAATCTAACGTACTCGCACCGGTCGGCGATTGCAAGTTCTGTTCACATTTCAATGTGCATTATGGTTATTGCTTGTTCTTGTTTCAAGATGTAAGTTGATGGCTTGTTGAGAGGGGCCGCCGCCGGTGGCGGGCGCGCCCCCACACAGGGTCGGCACACACCGAGCCCACCCCCGGCCGAGCTGGGAGCCCCGTTCCTGTCCGGCAAGACACCTGAGGAGTACGACAGCCATGGCCTTTCCCTCTCGGCACGTTCTGCCCCCTGAGCCCGGGGAGCCTGCCGCGCCCGGGTCGCGGATCACCGTGGAGGCCGGCGACATCCTGATGCGACGAGGTCTCAACGATCACGCCCGCTCGGCCCAGGTGAACGTGATCGAGGCCGCCAAGGCGCTGGAGGACTTCCGCCTCGGCCGCGGCGCCGCGCTGGAGCGCGCTGAGATCCTCGCCCGCCGGGCCGTCACGACCTTCCAGGAGCGCACCGGCGAGCACGACGAGGCCGCTTGGCAGGCCGTCGTGGTCTACATGGTGGAGCTGTGGGCGAGCCGCTACACCGCGGGCCGCCCGGCCGCCTTCGACCCGGCCCCGGCCCCGCCGTCCCTGTTCACCCCGGTGCACCCGTTGCGGCTGGAGACGGTCAGCCGCGATGCCCACGACCACGTCCTCGGCGCCGGCCGGTCGCTGGAGCGGGCGGCGCGCGGCGTGGACACGATCGACATCGCCCGCGCACAGCACGGCATGCACGAAGCCGCCTGGCTGCTTCATGACCAACTCGACGGTCTGTCCATGCCGCTGTGGGTGCTCATCAGCCGGTTCTGCGCCGAGATCCACGCGGAGAACCTCCGCATTCTGAAGACGCCCGCCCCGGGCGCCTTCGCCTGAACCTCTTCTCCCCTTCACCGGGCGCACGCCAGCTGCCCGGCACTACCCCTTCCCCACCAGCCAGGAGTTCACCATGAGCATCACCTCGTCCGCCGTCGGCCCCGTCCGGGCCGGGCAGCTGTGGCAGGACATGGCCCCCGACATGGTCGACCGCAAGCGGATGCTGCGCGTGGTCGCCGTGGGCGCGACACACGCCGACTGCGTGGTCGAGCGCGACAACAGGCCGGGCGCGGCCGGCCGCAAGGCGCGTCCGCTGGCACTGAGGCGCTTCGCGACGAGCGCCTTCACCCTGATCGAGGACGGCGTCGACGACGCCGACCAGCTCGTCTACGCCCGCTTCCTGGCGGCGATCACGGGCGTGCAGGGCGGCAGCCCGTCGCCCGTGGAGTACGCGACCGCGGCAATGCGCGTACACAAGGAGCTCACCGCCGAGGCAGCGAAAGGCCAGGACTGACCCGGCCCTCGGCACCCGCCTATCCGGCCGCGCGGCGGCCGCCCGAGGGTGGCCGCCGGTCCCGCACCCCGCTAACCCACGGCCTCGTGGCCGATTCGTGTGATCGCTGATGGAAGGAAGCAGAGAAGAGATGGCGTTGTCGGCGAAGACCGGGGCCGCCAGGGCCCCGGACACCGCGTCCGGAGACGAGGTGTTGCGGTCCGGTGAGATCGTGGCCGTGGAAGGCTGGCCGGGCGAGTGGGAGCTGATGGAGCCCGGTCCGGGCGTGTGGACCGTGGAGTCTGCGCGGCTCGAGGACCGGGTGAGCGCGCAGGCTGCGGTGAGCGCGCTGCAGCGTCTGGGTGACGCTCCCCACGTGCGGCGGGGCGACCTGGTGATGCAGTCCTACCCCGAGCAGGAGCGTGCCGCAGTGGTCGGCGCCGTGTTCCGGCTGGGCCAGTGGGTGGCGGTGAAGTCGTACACGCTGCCCGACGGCAGGGTCTGGCGCACGATGGACGCGGTCGACCGGCTGGAGGTGGTCACGCCGGAGCAGCTGACCGCGGCCGTCCGGCTGGAGGTCGTCCACGGCACGCACCGGGGCCGGATCGTGCAGGCGGTCGTGTCCTCGCGCGCCGGGCAGTTCCGCGTGGTGTGCCGGTGTGCGCCGGGTGCCGGCGAGATCTGCCGAGACGGCCGCAAGGTCACCTGGTGCCCCAGCCTGAACAGCGCCCGAGACCTGTGGGACTGGCACGTCCACCAGTGATAGTGAGTGCGTACTCACCCGGCGGTCAGGCGGGGATGGTTGAGCTTTGCGATGGCGTGGGCGTAGGCCATCTCGATGAGCTCGTGCCGCGCGGGTGCCTGCTCGGTGAGTTCGCGCAGCCGCTGGGCGTGGGGGCGGGGGTAGCGGACGTCGGTGCTGAGGGTGCCGTGGCGGATGATCCACCCGGGGCTCGGCGACGCGCCTTCGTGCAGGGGGAGGAGTTCGAACTCCCATCCGATCAACTCGTCGTTCGCGTCGCTGCGTACCTCCGTCCAGCCCACGATGATCGTCCCGGCGGGGCCGGAAGCGGCCACCTTCTCCCGGGCAGCGGCGACGGTCAGAAGGGTCATCTCCGGTTGCAGCGGGCGGGGTTCCTGGCCAGGTCATGCTATCCACACGGATCCGCCTGCCTCCTGCGTTGTCCGAATCCCGGTGGCCGCCGCACAGATGGAACCACCCTTTGACCGGACACAGGAATCCTCGGCCTCACCGGGACGAGAATGGCGGCCATGTCACTCTCCCTGGCCCGCTGCGTCGAAGCGGTTGCCCGCTTGCTGGATGCCTGCGGCCCGCTGGAACCGATCCGGCTGTGCATGAGCGAGGCGGACGTGCAGGCGGAAGTATGCGCGTGCGGGCCGGCTGCCTCGGCGAGCATGGCGCGGCTGGCAGCAGCGTGCGGCGAGGCGGCCGACCCTCCGGCCAACCGTGACGGTGGACCTGGAGGAGGAGCTGGTCCTGGTGGCCGCCGTGGACACACCGGTGCGCGGCGCCGTGCCAGGGGGACGGCTGACGTCGACGGCGGCAGCGGCCGAACTGCTGCGCACCCTGGTCCCGTGGACGGCCGGACTGGACCAGGAGCGGTTGCCGGGGGCGCAGTTGTGGGTGGAGGACGACGGCCGGGGCTTCACGGTCCGGCTGCTGGCGACAGCCGCGAGCGGTGACGACGTGGACAGGGTCACCGCTGCCGCCGGCGCAGGGCTGGAGCGGATCCGGACCCGGCGCACCGACAGCGGACTGGACGGGCAGGGGTGCCTCCCGTGCGGCCGGACCGTCCACCTCGGGATCGTCCCTCTCTCCTGACCACCGGAGTCGGCTGATGTCCCCGTCCGGTGTGCGGTGCGCAGCAGGCGGCTCCGGCTGAGGATCCGCTCCACTGGCCGGCCCGCGCTCTCCCGCGCGGGATGAGGACGCCGAGGCCCTGGCCCATGCCCCGCGTGAGGCGTGTGGAGCGGCGGGCCGGCGTGGTGGTGGCCTGCTTCCCCTGAGGGCGGGACTGCACGAACTCCCGACCCATCCGAGGTTGTTGCGTATTATCGTTTTCATATGTAATGTTGTTCGTGTTGAGGGCGCCGCTTCCCTCCGACCCACACCACCTGGAGCCGCACCGCAGCTCCCCCATGCCCCCTTCCGGAGAACTCCCATGTCCGAAGCCGAAGTCGTCCGCACCGTCATAGCCCGGCTCGTCGCCCAGGTCGACGAGACCCAGACGCAGCTCATCCACGAACTCGCCCGCCAGGCCGGCTACCTGTGGCGCTGCGGCAACCCGGCCTGCCCCGACTACAACGACCGGGGCCGGCGCTACTGCCAGGGCTGCGGCTGGGGCCGCAAGGGCAAGCCGGTCGGCGACGTCCACCCGTGCATGTACACCGAACGCCGGTGGACCAGGCTGCGCCGCGCGCTCCTCAAGCACTACGCCCCCGATGCCCCGATGCCCGACGCCGTGGTCTTCGACTACTGGGGCGGGCCCGGCTGGCGCGGCGCCGAGGCATCCGAGATGTACGGCGGCATGACCGAAGCGATCACCGACGGCTTCCGCGACCGCGCCCGCTTCGAGGACATCGCCGCCGCGCTCGACTCCCTCACCAAGTGGTCGGAGCCGAGCTATGGCGAGCACATCCGCGTCGTCCTGGCCCCCTGAACCCCGCCGCCCGCCGGGGCCCGGCGAGCAACCGCCGGGCCCTGGGGCCGCAGAGAGCGAAGCCGCCGTGTCCACTCTGCTGATCGGCTGCTGGTCCAAGGACCGCGCCACCCTCAGCGTCACCGCTTCCCACCAGGTCTCCGACGGGGACCAGGCCGCCATCGACGCCCTCACCCGGCCCGCGTTCGCCCAAGGCGCGAACTGGGCGTGCGAGTTCGACGTCGACGCACATCGGCGCGCCGTGCAGCGCGCGTACGAGGAGTACGCCCGCGAAGACGGCGCCTGGGTCGACGACACCGTCGAGCACTACGAGCCCGACGCCTACTGACCTCCCCACCACCGGGCGGCCTTGCACCCCGGGCCGCCCGGCCCCCTCCCTCTCCCGCGCTTCCGCATCCGAAGGACTCCCGCATGCTCGACCACACCGAATTCGAATGGGTCCCCGCCGACGCCACACCGGTCCTGCTCTACCCCGGCTTCACCTCCGACGACGCGCTCGTCGAGCCTGGCGAGATCACCGCAGCCGTCTACAACGGCAGCGACGGCATCGCCCTCTACGGCAACCGCGACAAGGTGCTCGCCCTCCTCCTCCGGCTCGCCGACGCCGTCCGCAACGCCCCGCCCGTCCCCACCACGGAGGCGTGCATCGCGGCCTCGACCGACCCCTCCACCTGGAAGCCGGGCCCCCTCACCGAAGCGCTGGCCCCGATCACCAGGGCCTGGCCCCTGTGCGACTCCGAGACCCCCCAGCCCATTGCGGCCGACCCCCGCCTGGCCACCTGTTCCGACTGCGTCGACGCCTTCAACGAACGCGGGCCGCTGACCCCCCTCCGACTCGTCCACTTCCTCCCCGACCAGCCCTGACCCACCACGAAGGGGACTTCCGTGAACGACTCCAAGCCCGCCCGCCGTCCGAAGCCCCTGCCCGAGATCGGCTCCACCTACGCCGAGCGCAGCGACCTGTGGCGCCACCACATCCTCGGCGCACGCCAGGTGCATGTCTGGACCGTCACCAGCCACATCGACGGCCGCGTTGCCTTCAACGGCCACACCGAGCCGACGTTCTCCGCCTACTGGATCGGCAAGCACCTGATGCGCTGCGAACCCGACGGCTCCCCCACCGACCCCACGTACGTGGAGCGCGAACGCGCCCGCCTCCAGGACATGGAGAGAGAGCACGCCGCCCTTCCCCCGCTCGACCAGGTCATCAACGAACTGATCGCCGCCAAGCTCCGGCCCTCCTGACCACACCCCCTACCGGTGCCGGGCCCCAAAGGGGCCCGGCACCCCGACCCGAGGCACCCATGAACACTCCCCATGACGCAGCCGGCTCCCTCTACGAAGCCCTCATCGCCGAAGCCCAGCAGTGGGCGTGCGACGACACCGAGGACCAGAAGGTGCTCGACGCGATCGACCACGCACCCACCCCGCACGACACGCTCGCGCTGCTGCAGAACTCCAACCTCGTCCCCTCCCACCTGTCCTCGGCCATCGCCGACGCCCTCCTCGCACTCGACCCCGCCACCTACTCCCCCACGCCGACACCCCCAGGAACCCCCATGCCAGGCCCCGAACTCCACCGCGTCCGCGACGCCTCGATCACCGTGGTCGACGCCTCCCCCGAGGACAACACCCCCAGCGACGTCTACGAGATCCAGGTCTTCGGCGTCAGCATCCTCATCCGCCGACGCGCCCAGTGGGGCCCCGCTACCGACGTCCCCTACATCCACATCGAGGACCAGCGCGACGAGGTCGGCCTGCTGCTCGTCGAAATGAACAACAGCGGCGAACACGAGCACCGCCCCGGCGCCGGGGGGACCGCAGCATGACCCCCGACCGCGCCTACGCCACCGCACGCCAGCTGATCGACCCCGACGCCGACTACACCGTCCACGTCCGCACCGACACCGGCTGGACGCAGCCCGCCGACCCCGACCACCGGGAACTGCCCGGCCTGGACGTCCTCCTGGCCGCCCGCCGACTCCTGCGTGCCCAGCCCCCGGGCCGCATCAGCAGTACCCATCCCGACACCCTGGACATGCACTCCGGCGACGACCGGTTCTGGCTGCGCTTCGTCGCCACCCCCGCCGAGGAGAACCCGGCTCACGCCGAGCCGGCCACCGACGGCCGGCCACCGGACGGGCTGTGGCGGCTGCTCGGCCTCTCAGGATCCTCACTCGTGCCGGTCACCCGCTGCGATCTCACCGATTCCGACCTGGTGACCCTGGCCCGCACCTGCCTCACCCTCAACCAGGCCCACCCGCTTCCCCAGCAGGGCGTGACGCCCGAAGTGGCGCTACTTCTGGAGCGCCTCGCGACCAGCCTGGACGCCCTCGACAACGGCGTTTCCGGCGCCTCGGACATCGACGACGTCTTCCGCCGCACCGAGCTGCTCGCCCTCGCCGAGGCGGCACTCGGCCTGTACCGGACCCACGCAGACCCCGACGACCTCCTCGGCCGCCCCGAAGTTCTCCTCCTGGCCCATCTCGCCTACGACGACACCCCGCCCTGACCTACTTCCCCGCACCACGAAAGCCCGGTCCGCGCTGAGCAGCGCGGACCGGGCTCTCTGTCTGCCGCTCGGATCACCGATTCAAATTCCCGGGGCTCAGGCACTGAAGCGCTTCTTCTGCCGCCCAGCCGCTTCGAGTCGGTCGCGTACCTGCGCCGCACCGGCCTCGGCGGCCTCTTCGCCGCGCGGACCCGTACGTGCCCTGTGGCCGGGGCATGCCCCGGCAGGGCCGGTTCAGTCCTGGCGCGGGATCCAGCCCGGGGCGGGGTCGGCCGGCGTGGTGAGGACGTGGGCGAGGTTGTCGGCCGTGGTGTAGGGGACGCGGGAGTCGGTGACGAACGCGGCGGGCTCCACAGCGCGGGTCACCATCAACGGCAGCACCTGCCAGGGCTGCTCGGGAGCGGCCCGGCAGGCCGCCGCGGCTTGTGCGGGGAAGGCGGCGATGGTGGCCGTCTTGGCCAGGAGCTTGTCGCGGTAGCGGGTCGTGAAGCGCTGGATGTGCTGGAGGACGGCGTGCGGTGCCACGGCGGATACCGGGTTCTTGGCCTCGATGACCCATAGCCTCCCGCGGTCCGGGTCGGCGATCAGCAGGTCGACTTCCCCGGTCAGACCGGGGATGCCGAGGGATGCGGCGGTCTTCTCCAGCAGGCGGAAGCGGTGGGGCAGCCCTGCCTGCTGGGCGATCTCCTTGAGGTCGCTCTCCAGGAGTTCGTCGAGCTGCTGACGGTGGCGGAGCAGGGCCTTCCCGACGGGATCGGGAACATCCGGACGGGGCAGTCGTCCTTCGTCGATGTAGCCGGCGTAGAGCTCTTGGGCGGCGTGGACGAGCCAGGGAAGGACGAGCAGCCGGTCCCCGGCGGCGATCAGGGGGTGGGTCATGGGGCGGGTGCGCCGCTCGACCTCGGTGTAGGGATGCGCCCCGGCGGAGGCCGCGTTGCCCGGGTGCAGGGTCAGCCGCTCGGTGGCGGCGCTCAGCTCCTCCTCGGGCAGGCTCGACCAGGCGCCGGCTTCCCGTACGAGGTTTTCGGCCGTGACGGCGGTAGTGCCTTGCGGGCCGGTGGGCCAGTCGGCGGCGGTGGCCAGCACGGCGCCCAGGGCGGCCAGGCCGCAGTTCCAGTGCTGGTGCAGCAGCCGGTCGGCTTGGGCGAGGTGGCTGCGCGGCGGCAGGTCCGCCGGGGCATACTCCGTCGCCGTGCGGATGCCTGGGCCGGCCAGGACGGTGGCGGCGTGGAGAGGTTCGGGATCCGCAACTGAGGCCCGGGTGACGCGGTGCTGCTGGCGGGCGCTTTGGTAGGCGTGGGCGTCGAAGCCGAGGTGGGCGGCGAGTTCGGCGTCCGTCCGCTCGCTGTCGGCCAGGTCGGGGGTGTCGGTGAGGGTGAAGACGCCGCTGGGGTGGATCTGCAGTTCGAGGTCGTGCAGGCGGCGGGCGGCGGCGACCGCAGTTGTGCCGCAGTGGCGTACGAGCTCGGCCAGGGCGACGAGCTCGGCGACCGCGATCGTGTCGACGGGCTGGTCGCCGGCGGGCGGGGTGGTGATCGCCTGTTGGAGGAGGAGTTGCAGTGCGGACGTTGCGTTGGCGCCGTCGCTCTGGCGCCGACCTGCCTCCTCGATCCAGTTCACCGCCCACGGCGCCGTCAGGTTCGCCGCGGCCTCGGCCTCGCCGCGCGTGCGGTTGGACCAAGCGGCGTTCAGGTGGCGGGCCAACTCGTCGACCAGGCCGGGTTGGTGTGCGCGGATCTGCTCGGCGAGCTGATCCTCCAGCGCGTGGAGCAGTTGCTCTGCGGGACCGCCCCGGGCGTAGGCCTGGGCGCCGCTCCACGTGCCGGCCGGGATCCCGGCGCGGCGGATGGCCGCGGCCGCGGTGCGCAGGGCGCGGGCGTGCAGGTGGGGCGAGCGCGGGAGGGTGTAGGCGGGGGCGGTGGCGGGCCAGGAATTGGCGGCGCCGCTCAGGCGCAGGACCGGGTGGGCTGCGTCCCAGTCCGTCAGGTAGGCCTCCTCGTCGGTGCCCGGGCCGGCGCCGCGGGCCCGGCGGATCTGGCCGAGCAGGTGGTGCATCACTTGGCCGACGATGTGGTGTCCGTGGCGGCCGTCGCCGGTGAACGCGGCCAGCAGCGGCGGGTCGATGTCCAGGCCGATGCGGGCGCGGTCCGGATCGGCGCCGACGTGCAACAGCAGCGGCTCCCCCGCTTCCGGGGCACCGTCCGGTTCGGTGCTCTCGCCGGCCGTTGCCGGGTGCTGGTGGGGCTCGGCGCTTGCGGTCAGCTCGATGACAATGGGGGCGCCGTCGGGGAGGGTGGCGTGGTCGGCGACCGTCGGGCAGGTGACCAGGGTGGTGCGCAGGGCGTCCGCCAGGCCGGTCATCGCGCTCGGGTCGAGGAAGGTGTCCGTGCCGGGGCGGACGGTGGCGAGGACCACGAGCGGTGGGAGCGTGGAGACGTGCACGATCATCTGACCGGTTGAGGTGGGGTGGACGAGGTCGGCGTGCGTGCCCGCGGCGTCCAGGTCGGGCTTGATGAGGCGGGCGAAGCGCCAGTGGAGCGATTCGGGCAGGTCGGCGGCGGCCAGCACCTCGTCGGTGGCCGCCCACGCCGCGGCCCGGCCCCAGGACACGTCGTGTTCGGCCGGCGAGACGGCGGCGACCTCGTCGCGGTACGGGCCCGGCGGCAGCAGCGTCGCCTCGTGCCGCCAGGCCGTCCACGCGTCCAGCACGTCGCGGTAGAAGACGCCGTGCACGCCAGGGTGTTCGGTGAGCTCCAGGACGAACAGGGCCAGCACGGACAGGTCGCCTTCGGCATCGGCGAGGGTCTCGGCGAGTTCCTCGGTGTGCAGATAGAGGGTGTCCTCGATCAGCTCCGGGCCCAGGAGCCGCGGACCGCCGTAGACGACCAACCGGCCCCGCCCCGTAGCCAACTCAGCAAGGACGGCCCGAGCTTCCTCGATCCGGCCCGGCAAGGTGCCCTCGGTCAGTGCACTGACGATTGCGATGTCGTAGCGGTCGGCCGGTGCGGACAGCACGCACACCCGGCCGGGCCGGGCCGGGACTTCTTCCATGCCCAGCAGCTGCGCGGTGCGGGATACGACGAGGTCCTGCAACCGCTCCTCGGCGGCCTCCAATGCCGAGGCGGGAACAGCCGCCAGCAGGCGGCCGGCGGCCGGGGCGAGGGCATCGATCGCCGCGCAGGCCGGCACCGCTACCCGCCGGCCGTGCGCGGTGACCGCCAGGACCGGCCCGAGCAGCGGCGCCTGCGGGTCGTAGCGCAGCGGAAGCGCCTCGATCGGTTCGGTCAGCCAGTCCAGCGCCCGCGCGGCGTTTGCCGGCTGCCCGCACACGGCGGTGACCGCGTCCAGGTCCGTCCCGGCCAGCAAACAGGCGGCGCCAGCCTCACCTTCGGTGAGCGCGCACACGACCCGCGGGTCCTCGTCCGACGCAGCAGCCGGCCACGCCGGGGACACCGCAGAGAGAGCGTGATCACTCAGGCGCAGCGCGAGCTCGATAACGTCGCTCAGGCCGAACCCCACCGCTGCGCGCGCCGGTTCATCGACGGCCATCGCGGTCAGCTGCAGACTGCGCAGAACCAGAAGAGGGTGCGCGAGCTGGCCAGGATGGACCAGCAACCGATCCCCCGCCGGCATGGCGAACCGGACCTGGCCCCGAACGTCGCTGGGAACCCGGTCGGTCACCACTCCCCGCCCGGGCGCCGCCCGCCCGGCGGCCTCGACCAGCCCCGGCAGGACCGCCGCGGTCGCAGCCGCACCGGTGCGCGCGGGCGTTCGCAGGGTGCGGGTCCACAGCAGCAGAAGATGGTCGTGGAGGCGGGAGCAGCCCGGAGACGCCAGCGCAGCCTGGAGCAGCACCGCAAGCGAATCGGTGGAGAAGGCGGCCAGCGCCCGGTCGATGGTCTTCCACTGCACCCGTCGCTGCTGAGCGGCGGTGAGAGGACTGCGTGCCATGGTGCGTTCCGTCCGTACGTCTCCGGTGACTCGAGGGCTCAGCCTGACAGCCAACACGACGCCTACGCGCCGGTTTCGGCGTACTGATCAACAGGACGCGGCGGGTCGTGGACTTCTCGCCCGGTGGCGTGGGGCGGCGATCTACCATGCCAACGGAGAGATGTAGGCCTCCCGCTGTTACCCGCGTGTGCGGGGATGCGCCCGCCTCGGCAGCGGGCTTCCCCACGCGCGCCCGGGGCTTCCGACGCCCACCCTGGAGCCCCACGATGTCCAGTCCTCCGCCGTCCCCGTCGGCAGCAGCACATCCCCTGTCTCCGAGCAGGCCCGCCGTACCCTGGACGCCCTCGCCGGCCGCCTGCCGAGCGCATCGCCGTCACTGCATACGGTGAAGAGCAGGAGCTGCCACTGAGCTGTTCACGTATTCACACACTTCCACGCACGCACACACGCGTACACTCTCACTGACGCTTTTGACCTGCGATTTTACTGCCAGCGCGCCCAAAATGTCTCAGCTCGAGAAGCAGGCACTGGAGTCGCCGCGAGGAAGCGCAAGAAGATCACCATCCCTCAAAGAGCCGAGATTCACTAATTCACACACTTCCACGCACGCACACGTGCACACGGGCGTAATCGCGCTCACCCTTACTCTCGATCCTTCACTCCCTCTTGTCTTCGAACTCCCTTCCTCGCTTCCATATACGCTTGCTCCAGCTCACTCGACTCTCTCTACTTACTTGCTTAACCTCGTTCTTGCTTCGCCTCTCACGTCTTTACGCTGACCCATACGCACTTCCACCTCTACTTTCTGTTTTGCGTCACTTCCTGCAACCACGCTTGCAAGCGCTCGTTCACCCATCCGTCCGCTCTCTTCTTCGGACGCTCCCTCTTTGGCCCTCACGTCCATTTGGCTCTACCCACCCTCGGGCACTCTCTCGCTCGCCGTCACCACAGCTCTACGTCTCATACACCTCTCCGGGCGTACTTTCTTTGCTGCGCGCTTGCTTCCGATCTTGCGAACGTCCTTCGCTGCTTACGCTTGTGCGTTCGGTCTCCACCGCCTACTTCAATCCGCACCCCCTATCGAACGCCCTGACGCCCGTGCTTAGGTCGACTCGCGCGCGCTTACGGCCGTACTGCGGCCACGCGCCCCCCACAGTCAGAAGCGCTGGCGCACTCTCGCAGACGCCTTCTTCTTTGCGGGCTTTCGTCAACGCCTCATTCCGGTACCGCGCACGAGCCGACGCGCGCCCGAACTCCGCCTGCTACGCGCCTTCACTGCGATCTGCTGGCGCACCCACCCTTGGACGCTCGTCCCGTCATGAGCAGTCACCCCCAGGCGGCAACCGCCACGGTCAGACGCAAGCCCTACATCCGCTACCTCAAGCCCCGCGCAGGACCACGCTGACGAACTCACTCGCTGCCGCGCCTGAACACGCACGAGCGGCGTCCCCTGCACAACCATGTGCGCCCCCGGTCGCCCCGGCCCGGTCGACCCAACGCACGCCGAGCCGCGCTTCCGGGCAGCCGTCCCATCGCACTGATGCCAGCTCACGCGGGCCCTACCGCGGTCATGCCGTCCTGCGTTGATGCGTCCCGGCCCGCGGCCTCGCACCTCCACTTGACGCCCTAGGCCCGCACGCGGAGACGCAGCGCTGGCAGCGGCGCCGGCACTCGAGGCAACCAAGACTGGACACATATCGCGCAAAACGCGCTATAACGCGTCACCGGGAAGGGAGTTCGAGACTGACAGATTCGATGCCTCAGTCGAACGAGTACCGTCGACACGCTGTTTGACCCGGTACTGCAAGGGATGCGACTCCCCGGCTGTTAATCTTGCGACCGTCGCAGTGAATCTGACAGTCCCAACCCCCAACAGACGTCGACAGTGCCCCAGGACAGCGAGCAACCAGGGCGAGGTAGGGGAGAGGGAGGAAGGCACCCATGAAGGTCATCATCCTCGCCAGCCAAAAGGGTGGAGTGGGTAAAACCACGACAACCGCGAATATCGGTGCAAGTCTCGCCAGCGGTGGAGCTCGCGTCGGCATGATCGACCTCGAACTCCAGGGCCAGCTCGGCGTCTCCCTTGGCGCGTTCGCCCGCAAGCCGCAGGACATCGGCAGCGCGCTGATCGACTACATCGACGCCCTCGACTCCGACGACCTCGGAGCGATGCCGCCACTGCACAGCCGCATGGTCGACCGAAGCGTCCTCCTCAAGGAGTTCGAGAAGCCTGGGACTCTGAGCGTCATCGGATCGGTCATGAACGTCACCGACCGTGCCCGAACCGAGGTAGCAAAGCGCGGCTGGGAGGCCATCTCCAGTCTGAGAGATCTGCTCGTGACGGTGGAGGACGAGTTCGACTTCATCCTCGTCGACACCCCACCGTCCGCGGACGCTTTGTCCTCGGTAGCTCTTGCCGCCGGCGACTTCGTCATCGCCGTGTGCAACCCGCGCCTCGCAACCGCCGATGGAGCCCGCGTGGTGCGGAACAACGTTGCGAAGGTCCCCGAGAGGACCGAGGGAAAGTGTCAGCCTGTCTTCCTCGGCACGGTGATCAACGAAGCACAGCCGCCTTCCAAGCGAACCGATGAGGCTGACGCTGTCGACACGTACCTCCAGAAGCACGAGCTCGCGCCCTTCAGCAAGCAGATCCGAACGAGCCCCCAAATCTCTGCTTCGTATGGAATCAGCCGACCCATCGTGATTGATGAGCCGAGCTATGCGGCAAGCGGCTGGTACGAGGACCTCACCGTCGAGATCCTCGCTCGTATGAAGGGCTCGACGACGTGAGCACCGTTCCTGATGACCAGGTGGAGGCACAGGAAGGCACAGGGAAGCGGCCGGCCGAGGCTGGAGCGAGCCCGAAGCGGAGGAGAGGGAAATCCCGATCTTTCGATTTCACCGCCATCGAGCACGTAGGCAACGATGCCACCGAGGGTGGCTTCCTTGGCGACGACGCAGCCGAATCTGAACGCCGTGGCAACTCCGAGTCGACCGCCTCGCTTCCGCGAGCACCCGAACCGCCGGCCCCCTCAGACGAGGACCCCGCTCGGGATCTGCGGGCTGTCAAAATCGACGAACCTCCTGCGGGGGAGCGGGTGGCAGTAGAAGCCACCCGCACCTTGCCTCCAGATCACGCCTCGAACGCGGTGTCTCTTCCCAATCAGGCTGCTGGGGCAGAGGCGGAAGATCCGCCAGAGGAGCAGCTGGCCGAACAGGAGAAGGGAACCGACCCGCCCATCGTCGAGGCGCCCGCGTCGGCCGCTCCAGAGACGATCTCCACAGAAGAGGGCACTCGTCCCAGTGGGCCGGCCGCACGGCCACGCCGCAATGACGGGCCAGGGTTTTCCGCTGCCTCGGCGGAGCCGACTCTAAGGCCGAGGCGAAAGAAGGCAGGCAGCCCAGGCCCCGTTCAAGCGACCGTCCTTCAGTCGTTCATCAAGCACCGCACCGAACGAAACTGGGTGACTTGGTCTGGCCGAATCGAGGGCGAGACCAAGGCCCGGCTCCTGGACAAGGCTGACGACGACGCAGCAAGCTCGAAGCGCAACCTCATGCCCGGCCACTATCTCGATGCGGCCCTGCGAAAGATCAGCGAGCTGAGCCCTGAAGAGCTCGCGTCGCTCGCCAACGAGTGGCTGATCGAGAGGTGGTCAGGCGAGCACCCGCCGGGCGTGAGCATTCAAGCCGGTGTTTCCCCGGACATGTCCGAGTTCCTCAAAGGACTCAAGCGCACGATGCGTGGCCAACGGGGTGCCGGGAGCGGAGGAATCATCCTCGACGTCGTCTCAGCAGCCGTCGACCGCTTCCTTGACGAGGTGGACGAGGAAGGCCCATTCCCCTCAGTCCGGTAGAGATCAGCGTGTAGTTGAAGGGCTCGGCCACATCGGCCGGGCCCTTCATTTCCATGTTGATTCACATATTCACCCACTTCCACGCACGCACCCCAGCACGCACCCATACACACGACGTTGCGCGCCTACCGTCGCAGGGCCCACCCGACTCGCCCAAGGGCGGAACTTCGCACCGTGGCACTGTCACGCTCACCGGCATCCCTCTCTGCTCCTGTCACTACCGCGACCGCGACGGCCGCTTGGGGTGATTTGCCCCTAGTTTCGGGCTTTTTGATGGAGCATCAAGCCGCGAGAAAGTACGACGATGCGACACCCGGTGGTTCTGTCATTACCAAAATGCTGGCGATCACGGGGTAGGATGCCGCTAACGGAAAGTGAGGATGGATTGATGAGGACTGCCCCGGGCGGATGGTCACTCAGAGCCCTGGCACAAGAGGCCCATGTACTGCCCAAGGTGGCGCGAGACGCGGCTGACGAGGGCGTGATCGACGCCCACCACATCGTCGAGTCGGACATCGTCCTGGTCCGGCTCTACGGCGCGTTGAAGCGCCTCGTCTGGCCGGAAGAACGTCGGCCGGCCAACAAGGACCAGGGGCTACGGGTCTGGGAGTCAATAACGATCGAGACTGCGCGGGCTGCCCTGCCGGACGAAGTCCAACCAGACACCGGCCTGTTCGTACACCAAACCGGATGTGAACTGGTCACGGGCCCGGGGCCCTACTGCTCCGCCCTCTTCAAACTCGCTTCGGAGCCCTTCTACTACGCACCGCTGGGCCTCTGGTTCACGGAACTTCCATCGAAGCGGCCGGCCAACGAGGTCGCCGGCTCTGCCCGCTAGCAGCGGCTTATGACTTGCACTCAGGGGACGTACGGACTTACCCCCTGATGCGAATGGCCCGGGTGCAGGACCCGGGCCAAATCTGTCGAGGAGGTTAGGCACTACTCAAATTCCAAACTCCACACCGTCACGTGATCGGCTCCTCTACCTCCCCAGGCAGCGCCGGTCCGCGATGGCCGTTGTTCTCCTACCTCCTCGACAGGAGCAGATCATAGCTACCCGTCCGAGGGCTGGTTCAGTCGTGCCCAATGCCGAAACGACGCGGCGCGCCCCGGCCCAACACTCGCTCGACAACCTTGCTGATGAGCGGCAGACCAATGAGCCTCTTCTGCTCTCTCTAGGGATGCGTACGGCTCTTGCCTCCGCAGTTCGGGAGCTGCTTCACGACTCCCGCCTGGCTGGGCAAAGCCCCCTCGTCAAGCTGACCGCCGTCGTCCTGTTGGCGAAAGCTCCCTTGATGTCTGCCGTCGTTGATATGACGGCTCGTGACGTTGGTGGCTGGCTGGGATGCTCGGTCTCGCACGTTGGGCACACGTTGGTGCCCGACGCGAAGAAGTCGGGTTCCATCCTGTGCGCGCCCAAGCGGTCTGCGGAGGGGCGGACCGTCGCGCTGCGCTTTGAGCTTCTCCCGCTGCGGGAAGCGCGCGCTGCTGCTGGTGGGGCGCCGCTCGGGACGCTGACCAAGCGGGAGCTGGCGACACTGTTGCGGTTCTGCGAGGCCGTGACATGCCCGGGATGGGCACCGAAGGACAAGCCCGCGACCTCGGCTGGGTTCATGGCGTCGCGGCGCGAAAGAGGAGCAGCGACGGACCGTCTGGCCATGGTGCTGCTGTGCCTGGAGGCCCGAGCCGACGGTCGGGTACGGATGGCCCCAGGTCGGGTAGCTCAGGGAATCAGGCGAGCCGATGTGACGGTGGCTCGCCTGATGGGTTGCGAGGTCGATGTCGCAGCAGCTGCAGTCGACCGCTTGGTGGCCGCCGGGGACCTCCAGTTGGAGGGGGAGGAGCGCGCTGGCGGTCGCCTTCGGGTGCCAGCCGTCGCAGCCGCGTATGCGCGGCTGCGCAAGGTGTCGCCAACGGAGTCTGCTAGCCGTTCTTCCGTGTTGGCGGATGAGCCGGCGCAGCAGAGTGGGCCGTGCCCACGGTGCGCAGGGACTGAATCTCTCGGGGACGAGATGGTGTTGGCCGGCGATGGGTGGGCTCAAGAGAGCCTGGAAGACATCCTGTCGGCCACCTCCTCCGCCTCCCCTTGTGCATCCGGGGATCAGTCGGCCAGGGATTCGGTAAATGCCCAGGTCAGTAGAGGTCCTCGCGAGCTTTCCGACCCGTCGGCTTCTGCAGACCTCCACGCTGACCACCCACCGGTGGTTACCCAAAGTGGTTCTGGTGCTGCTTCATCTGGCTTTTCCGGCGAAGCCGCATCGGGGTCCTCAACGTTGCCGGACCGCGCGCACGAGCGTGAGACCGAATCCGGGGCGAGGTGGATCGGCGTGGTCGAAGAGGCGGGTGGGCAGGGTGGCCCGCTTCGCGGGGAACAGCAGTCGGATCGAGGGGGTGTTGGGCAGACGGCTCCTGGGCCGGTCGTCGCGAAGCCGGTCCGGTTGCGGTGGTCGTTGCCGCGGGGGCTGGAGCGGGTTCTGGATCCGGTGCGGCTGGAGTGGGCCCGGATCGGGCATGCCGGGGGGCGGACCCGGGTGCGGGTGGCGCTCAAGGCCGAGTTGCGGCGGCTAGCCGGGATCGTGGGCTCGGAGCAGGCGCCGGTGGTGCTGGCCGAGCGGCTGGAGCGGCGGCTGACGGCTCAGCACGGTGAGCCCGTGCGGGAGCCGGTCGGCTGGCTGTTGTCGCGGGGTCTGCCGCAGCGGGCGGAGTGCTACGCGACGGCGTGCGACGACCAGGTGCGAATGGACACCGGGCTGGTGTGCCCGAGCTGTGAATTGCTGATCGGGGACCGGCGGGCGCTGCGGCATCAGGTCGTTCGGGCCGTCGCCGCTGAGCTCCCCGGCCTGGCGCCGGCCGAGGCTCAGGCTGAGGTGGGGCGGCGGTTGAGCCGGGAGGTCGCTCTGCGGGCCGCGCGGGACGCCGTCCGGCGCGAGCATGCCGTGGCGGAGCGGGCGCGCCGCGAGGTGGCCTGGGCGCAGCAGCGCCAGGAACTCACTGAGGCGGAGGCGAGGTTGGCGGCGCGGGCGTGCGAGGAGTGCGGGGTGCCGGAGGCGGCTGGTCTGTGCCTGGTGTGCTCGCAGAACCGCACGGCCCGTGAGGCTGTTGAGCAGGCGGCGCAGGTGGCGGCCGCGGCGAGCGGACCAGTCGAGGACCTGCGCTTGGTGGCGGGTCGGCTGGCCGCGTGCCGGGTCCGGCTGGAGCGCGAAGTGGCCCGGGAAAGCGAGCGGTTGCGGCGCGAGGGGATGCCCGAGGCCGCGGTGGCCTGGGAGGCTCGGACCTTGGCTGAGCAGCTGCTGCGGGAAGAGCGGGCCGCAGCGATGGCCTCTTTGCTGGACACGGAGGAGGCCCGGGCGGAGGCGGACCGGGTCTTCGCCATCGAGCAGGCGCGGCGCAGCGGTGAGCTGCAGGCCCGTGGGGCTGCCGAGCAGGCGCGGCAGCGTTGCGCGGAGTTCCTTCTCGCTCAGCGGCTTGGTCAGGTCCGTGGCGCGGATCGGACGCCGGCGTCCGAGGATGACGGTGGCTGGCGCAGTCGGCTTGCTGCTCTGGCTGCGCGTCCCCTCGACGACGGGGTCCGCGTGCCGCAGCCGGCTTCGGGCGGGTGCCGGGAGGCGGTGAGCGCGGCGTGAGCGGGGGACTGGAGTTGGCCCTGCGGTGCGCTGAGCGGGGGTGGTGGGTGCATCCGCTGTTGCCGGGGTCGAAGCGTCCGGCGGGCAACTGTCGTCGGTGCCGGCCGCCGGCCGGGGCGCGCCCGGCGTGCGGTTTCCCCGATGCGGACGGGTGTGCGTGCCGTGAGGCCGGGCGGTACTGCCACGGGGTGCGTGCGGCAACGCGGGAACGGGAGCTGATCCACCGCTGGTGGAGCGGCCGGGACTTCGGCGTCGGCGTGGCCACGGGGGCCTCGGGCCTGGTGGTGCTCGACCTCGACGACCACGACCGTCCGCCGCCGGAGCAGGCGCTGTTGCTGCCGGGCGTCGACCTGACGCAGCACCCGGACACGGAGCTGGACCGGGTGCGGACCGGGGTGGATGTGCTGGAGCTGCTGTGCCGGGTGCGGCGGGCGGGCAGCTTGCTGGAGGCCCCGGCGACGCTGACCGTGCAGACCCCGTCCGGCGGGATCCACCTGTGGTACCGCGCCGGGGACGCGAGCCGGTACGTGCAGGGCGCGGGGCGGCTCGGCTGGCAGGTCGACGTACGGGCCGGCTGGTCCACCGCGGTCGCTCCCGGCACCGTCACAGCGGCCGGCCGCTACCGGATCGCCGGTCACCAGGACAGCCCGGTACGGCTGCCGCGGTGGGTCGCGCTGGAGCTGGACCGCGTCGGAATGCGACACCGCGACCCGGCTGCCGGGCCGCCCCGCCGCCTCCGGCTTCCCCGCCCCGCCCGGGAGCGCGGCCCCCGGGATGACGCCGCGTATGCTGCCGCGGCGCTGCGCGGCGAGCTCGAGGCGGTGGCATCGGCCCGCGCCGGCCGCAACGACCAGCTCAACCTCTCCGGGTTCAGGCTCGGTCAGCTGGTCAGGGCCGGGCTGCTGGAGCACGACCAGGTCCACCAGGCGCTCACCGACGCCGCCGAGCAGGCCGGGATCGACCCCGGCGAGGCCAAAGCCCAGTCCACCCTCCGCCGCGCACTTCAGGCGGGCATGCGCTCTCCGCGCACCGTCCCGAGCCCGGGAGCACGGTCATGAACCACCCCCTCGCCTCCCGTGCCGCGCTGCCCTCCCCAGCCCGAGAACCCCAACCGTCCGAACCGGCCGGCGAGGGCGGGCCCCGGGAGCCCCGGCCCGCCGAGCGGGAGCCGAAGCTGTCGCAGGCCGACATCCTGCTGCACCTGGGCATGGACCAGTACCACCTGGTGCGCCACGATCAGACCGCGTACGCCGTCCCCGTCGACGGGCCGCCCATCGCCCGCCCGCTGCGCGCCAAGGGCGGCTTCGGCGGCACCGGCTCCCTGCGCCAACTCCTCAACCGGGCCTACGTCCTGCGCACCGGACGATCCCCGTCCCAGGGCTGCCTGACCGACGCGATCGCCTCCATGGACGCCCTCGCCCTGGACGCCGAGGAACAGCCGGTCTGCCTGCGGATCGCCCCCGACCCGGCTGACGACCAGGCGACCTGGCTCGACCTGGGCCGCTCCGACGGGCGCAGCGTGCTCATCGAGCCGGGCACCTGGTCGGTGACCACTCCGCCCGTCGGCGAGGGCCCGCTGTGGCGGCGCACCCGGCTGACCGGCGAACTCCCGCTGCCCGAACGCGATCCGGGCGGCTGGCAGGAAGGCCTTGGGCTGCTGCGCGAGCTGTCCGCGCTGGCTGAGCCGTCCTGGCGGATGGCGGTCGCGTGGCTGCTGGCCGGGCTGCGACCCGACATGCCGCGCCCCATCGCCTACTTCAACGGGGAGCGCGGCACCGCCAAGACCACCTCCGCCCGGCAACTGCTGCGCGTACTCGACGGGATCCGCGCCGAGGTCCGCAACGTCCCCCGCAGTGAGGACGACGGCGCGGTGGCCGCCTCGGCCGGGTGGACCATGGGCCTGGACAACCTCGCCGGCATCCCCCAGTGGCTGTCGGACTTCCTGTGCCGGGCGGTCACCGGCGCCTCGGTCGCCAAGCGGGAGGTGTACACCGACGACGACGTCACCTCCTGGGCCTACCAGCGCCCCGTCCTGCTGACCGGCATCGACGTCGGCGCCCTCCAGCCCGACCTCGCCGAACGCCTGCTGCCCTTCACCCTGGAAGCCATCGACCCCAAGGCCCGGCGCAGCGAGCACGACCTGTGGCGCAGCTACCGCGCCGCCCACGGCCGCATCCTCGGCGGCCTGCTCGACCTGGCGGCCGCAGTGTGGGCGAAGCTGCCCGACGCCGCCGACCAACTCGACCAGAAGCCGCGGATGGCCGACTGGGCCGAGCTGCTGTGGGCTCTGGACCAGGTCACCGGCTGGGACACCCTGAACACCTACACCGGCTCCCAGGACGCAGTGACCGACGACGTCATCGACGCCGACCCGGTCGCCACCGCCCTCACTCGCTGGTCCGCCACCGGCAGCACCGAGTGGCGGGCTACCACCGGCCAGATCGACGAGGTTCTGCGGCCGCCCGGGCCCATCCCGGACACCTGGCCCAAGAGCACCGCCCTGCTCTCCGCCCGCCTCACCTCCCTCGCACCGGCGCTGCGTCAACGCGGCATCGACATCCGCAAGTTGCCCCGCACCAGCGCCACCCGAGGCTTCCTCATCACCCTTCGTCCGGACTCCGGACCGCCGGCCTGACCCCAGGCTCCCGCCCGGTCGCGAACCAGCCCCCATACCGTCACCGAACCCGCCGCCATCCTCGACGCGCGGGCCTTCAGCACGTCCCGGACCCCCGGGAGAGCGGCCCGCACAGACCGAAGGCGCCCCCTGGGCTGCCACCGCCTACCGACCCCGACGGCCGCGAGCCGGGCCGGTCCCGCGTCGACGGCCGACCAGGCGTCGGCGGACGGCCTCGCCCGTGCAGAGATGACGCCGTGCTGACGCTGCCCATGACGCACCCTGCACCCGGCCCGCACCGGCTACGACCTGGGACGTTCACCTCCGACCAGCAACCCCATGACGCTGTGACGCTCTCCCACCCCATCTCTCTGAACGAAAGAGGGAGGGAGGAAGTAGAGACATGGCGCGCCCGAGCGTCATCAGCGTCCGCCGACCGGCCCCCGGGCGTAGAAGCAGAGGTCAACACCATTCTGGGTGAGAACCGTGCAGCGTCATCCGGCTGCGTCACCGATGCGGCGCGCGTGTCACGGGACACTGGACCTTGTCCGTTTGCCGCTGATCTTGACCGATGGCCTACGCGTGCAGAGTCGGCTGAGCGTCCGGTGCACGAACGAGGCCAGGATGAAGCCATGGAGAACGAAGTCCCATTGTCCGGCGGACGGATCACCCTTGGCGTGGTCAGGGTCGGCCGCACCGTCCGGCGGCCGGCCACCGCGTCGTCATCGTTCGTCGCCGAACTGCTCGGTGACCTCCAGCGTGAGGGCTTCACCGGCGCCCCCCGCCACCTCGGGTTCGACGCAGGCGGCCGCGAAATCCTCAGTTACCTCCCCGGCTGGGTGCCCGCCCGATTCCAGCGCTGGACCGACCCCCAGGTGGCCGCGGCCGGCTCCCTGCTCCGCTCCTTCCACGACGCCACCCGAGGCAGTCGCCTGACCGGTCGGCATCCCGTGGTCTGCCACCACGACCCGGGGCCGAACAACACGGTCTTCACCGACGACATCCCGACCGCCTTCATCGACTTCGACACAGCCGCCCCCGGCGATCCCCTCGAAGACCTCGGCTACATGGCGTGGACCTGGTGCATCTCCTCCAAACCCAGCGCTCCGCCCGCCACCGTCCAAGCCGCACAGGTGCGCGTCCTCGCCGACGCGTACGGACTCGACTCCGCCTCCCGCTCCCGCCTCGTCGATGCCGCGCTCGACCGCCAGGCCCGCAACGCCAGGTGGTGGCACAGTCACCTCGCGGGCCCGTTCCCGCGCGTCGCCGACGACTCCACGATCGCCGGGCGCATCCGGTGGTCCGAGCAAGAGCACGCCTACACATCGGCCAACCGCAAGACCTTCGACACAGCCCTGGGCTGACAGAGGTTGGACGGCTGACTACCCACTTCAGACGGTTGCGCCTCAGGACGCACCGTGCACTCCTAGCGTGGGGGCATGACGGTACTGATTGTGGGCGGCAGCGGGTTCCTGGGCGTTGAGCTGGCCCGCCAGGGACGTTCAGCGGGCGTGGAGACGGCCGCCACCTTCCACTCGCACCCCGGCGAGGGCGGCGGCGCGTGGCACCGCCTCGATCTGCGCAACTCGGCGAACCTCCAGGAGGTCCTGGATGCCGTCAGCCCAACGGCGGTCATCAACGCGAGCAGCGGCGGAGCGGAGTGGGCGGTCACGGCCGAGGGAGGGATGCGCCTGGCCCACGTCGCCGGGCAACGGGGCATCAAGTTGGTCCACGTGTCGAGCGACGCCGTGTTCTCCGGCCGCGTAGACCTGTACGACGAGACGTTTCTACCCGATCCAGTAACACCGTACGGGGCCGCGAAGGCTGCGGCTGAAACGGCCGTGCGGCTCCTGAGCGCGGGCGCCGTCGTCGCCCGGACCTCTCTGATCATCGGTCATGGCCGGTCCGAGCACGAACGCATGGTGCACGCCCTGGCCGCCGGCACGCGGGACGGGGCCCTGTTCACGGACGATGTCCGATGCCCAGTCCACGTCGGCGACCTGGCCGCCGCACTGTGGGAGCTCACCTTGTCCGATGCGGCCGGCGTCTTTCACCTCGCCGGCCCGGACGCCGTCACCCGCCACGAACTCGGCACCCTCATTGCGCAGCGGGATGGCCTTGACGCATCGCTGTTGCCGACCGGGCGTCGCGCCGACAGCGGCCTCCCCGGCGGACTTTGTGTCCACCTCGACAGCCGCGTCACCCAGAAGTCCCTGGCCGTCCGCCTTCGCGGAGCCCGGGAATTCCTCCGGCACCAAAGCCCCGACCGCTGACTCCGACTGCGCAGGGCCAGCGGGCCGGAGCCGATCGTGATGGACGGTCGCTCCCTCCGGGCTGACCGGCGCATCGGTTTCGGCCTTCGGCCATCCGCAGTGGGTGAGGACCTTCGCACCTCGACCACGGCACTTCTCAGGCGAGAACGCCGCTGCGCTCGGCGAGGCCGCGTAGCTCGGTCGAGGTGGGCCCGGAGACCAGCAGGCTGGTGATCAGCGATTTCGTCGCTGGGCGGGCATGGGTCTCCTCAGGAGCGCATCGTTCCGCCGCCAGGAGGGTTCGGACGCAGTCGCTGCGGCGGCCGAGGCGGTCGTAGGTGACGGCGATGTCGCCGAGGGCGCGAGAGCGGCGTTCGACGCTGGGCAGCGCCTTCAGAGAGATCATGCGGGCAGCATCAAGCGCGGCCAGAGGATCACCCGCATGGTTTTCGGCGCTGATTCGGTGAAGCTGCACGGTGAGGGGGCTGAAGCCCCCGCCGTGGTCGCGAAGCATGGTGCGGCCGCCTAGTTCCGTAGCGATCGCGGCGGCCTCGTCCGTGAGCTCTCGCATCCCGTCCCGGTCGCCCCGCCTGGCCAGGGTGTAGGACGCGCTCTGGACGAGAAGCCCTCGTAGGGCCGTTCCCGCGCGTCCGGCGCTGCGCAGGTCCGGGTGGTCGGCGGCGGTCAGGGCGATCGACAGGGCTTCTTGATGCCATCCAGCTTTTCGAGCGAGCACGGCCAATTGCCGGGCAGACTCGGCCACGGCGAGGGGTGCGCTGCCTGCTTCGGCGAGTTGGCGGGCACGGTCGGCGGCCATCCAGCCGAGCTGCTGCTCGTCCAACTTGACGAGCATGCGGGTCGCCAGCAGGTAGCTCTTGGCCAGGAGCACGTAGTCTCCAGCCTCACGGGCGCTGGCGGTGAGCGCATGTCCGGAGCGGATGAGGCGGGGCAGGCGCACCGAGAGGCTGGCGTAGCGGCAGGCGTCGAAGTCGGCGAGGGCGCGGGTGAAGTCCGTCGCGAGTGTCTCGGCCGGCGGCATTACGGGGGCCTGCCCGAGGCCGAGCATGGCATCACGCAGACGGGCGACGAGCAGCTCTCCGAGCAGGGCCTCGCTTGCCTGGGCTGTTCCGTTCCCGAGGAGGGGGGAGCCGGCGGCTGCCGCGGCCGTGGCAGCCAAGCCCGCGATCAACTTCCTTCGCCGCAAAGGATCTTCACCGTCCTCCTGTCCTGGACTGCCCAGCCTATGGGTGGGCATCCGGGGGAAGGCCGCAGATGCCCCGATCGGCTGACCGTGTCGTATCTCCGGGCGAGGTGCGGGCGGAGCAAGGCCGAACGCCGGGCGCGGGAGTTCGAGGGCGTCGGCGAATCGCCGCAGCACGTCGATGTCGGTCAGCGGTGAGATGCCCCGCTCGTACCGGGAAACCTGAGCCCCGGAGTACCCGGTCAGCTTGCCCAGCTCGGCGAGCGTGAGGTCCTTGGCCTGCCGGGTCTGGCGTATCAGTTCCCCGGGCCTCACACCGGCCCCAAGGGTCGCTCATGCTTCGCTGACCGCATCAGTACCTCGTTCCCGCCGATAGCCGAGGCTGCGCCGCTTCAACCGTAGTCCTAGGACAGTGCGGCCAACAGGCCGTTTGCATGAGATGCAAACGGCTTTGCAGGCCAGGACAGCGCCCCTCCCGCTGGCTGCCCGTTCCCGACGACCTTCAAGGGCGAGCGGTCCGCAACCACGGGCCGCCCCCAACTCGGGGAGGTTCTGATGCAGTCCGTGAATCCAGTCCCGCGCACGGCGCCGATCACCGATGTCCGCCTCACTCCCGCCTACTACGTACGGCCCGAGGGTCTCGGCCCGTACGTTGCCGCCCTGCTGGGCCGCTGCTCGAGCGTCTTCGACATCAAGGCCGCGATGTCCGCCGACCTCGCCCACGGGGGTGAGCACCTGCGCGATGGAGAGGGTGTCGTCGAGGACGGCGCCATGGTGCAGGGCGAGGTGATCGTCCAGGCCGGGGCCCGGATCGAGGCGGGCGCCCAGGTGATCGGTCCGGTCCTGATCTGCACCGGCGCCGTCGTGGCGGCCGGCGCGATGGTCCGCGACCACAGTGTGATCGGCCCCGGCTGCCGGATCGGGTTCGGCGCGGAGATCACCCGCAGCTTGTTGGCCGGGCACGTCTTCATGAAGCACCCCAGCTTCATCGGGGACTCCGTGATCGGCCGGAGGGTCAATATCGGCTCGTTCTGCTCCACCACCGGACTGCGGTGCGACTGCGGCCCCGTCCCGGAGCCGGCGATCCAGGAAATAACCGTCAACCTCGACGGACGTCGCCTCCCCACCGGCCAGACGAAGTTCGGCGCCGTCATCGGCGACGAGGTCGCCCTGCCGGCCGGGACCGTCCTGTCGCCGGGCACCCTGATCGGGCCGGGCACGGTGGTCTACCCCCGCGACCACATCGGCGGCTTCCTGCCCGCCGGCTCCCGGGTCCGGTGACCGCGGTGACCACCGCCCCCGCCCACGACGCCATGGACACCGCCCTCGTGCGGATCACCGGCGGACACCCGCTCTCCGGCCGGATACCGGTGCAGGGCAGCAAGAACATCGCCCTTCACCTCTACGCCGCCGCCCTCCTGGCCGACGTCCCGGTCGCCCTGACGGGCGCGCCGAACATCACCGACAGCGGCGTGTGCGCGCAGATCCTGTGCCATACCGGAGCCCGGGCCGGCTACGACGACGGTTGCTTCACGGTGTCTCCGGCGGGCGTCATCTGCCCGGCCATCCATCCTGAGCTCGGCCGCCGGGTCCGTACGACCGCCGTGCTCGCCGCGGCGGTGCTGGCCCGGACTGGGCAGGTCACCTTCCCCTATCCAGGCGGCGACGCGTTCTGCCCGAGGCTCATCGACCGGCACATCGCGGCCATGCAGGCCGCCGGCGCCGAGGTCGTCACAGACGCCACCGGCATCCGCGCCCGGTGTGATGCCCGCAGAGTGCGGGCGTTCACCGTGGATGTGAGCACCCCGTACGGACCGAGCCTGGGAGCGACGGTGTCCGCGCTGCTGCTGGCCTCCCGAGCCCACGGAACCAGCCTGATCACCCACCCGTCCATCGAGCCGGAAGTCAGCGAGACCGCCCGCTTCCTCGCGGAAAGGGGCGTCCTCGTCCACCTCGACGAGGAGGGACTGCATGTGTCCGGCAGCGACTGGATCGCCGGCGGCACCTTCGCGGTGGCGGGCGACCGGATCGAGGCCGCCACCATGGTCATGGCCGCCGCAGCAACCGGCGGCAGCGTCCACCTCGACAACATCACCGTCACTGACTTCCCCGCCGGTCTCGCCCGGGCCCTCGCCGACGCCGGCATCACGATGATCAACGACCCGAGCGGCGGCATGCAGGCCCGCCTCTGCGAGGCGCTACGCCCCGTCGAGACGGCGACCGGCCCGCACCCGGCTCTGCCGACCGACACCGCCCCGCAGCTGGCCGCGATGCTCACCCAGGCCGGCGGCAGCTCGGTGATCGACGAGCGGGTCTACCCCCGCCGCGACACCCACGTGCCGGGGCTGCGCGGCTTCGGCGCCGACATCACGGCCGACGGCTCGACGATCCGCGTCCGCGGGCCCGTACGGCTGCGCGGCACCGAGGCGGAGGCCGCGGACATCCGTGCGGTGACCGCCCTCCTGATCGCGGCACTCGCCGCCGACGGCACCTCTACGATCCGAGGGATGTTCCATCTCCGGCGCGGCTACGGCCACCTGCTGCCCAACTTGGCCACGCTGGGAGCCGAGATCACCACCATCCCCGGAGGCCGCTGATGCCCGTCCCGTTCACCGCCGATGACACCACCCGCCTCCGGGACACCTTCGACCAGGTCGTCGCTGACGGTGCAACCCCCGGCGGTGTCCTCGCCTACGGCACCACCGGCGCCAACCCCCAGTTCCTCATGGCCGGCAAGATCGCCCCCGAGTGCGGTGAGCGCGAACCCGAGCAGGACACGCTCTACGACATCGCCTCGCTGACCAAGGTCGTCGCCACCTGGCCCCTGATCGGCCAGGCCCTGGATGACGGGCTGCTCGACCTCGACGCCCCGATCCGCGACTTCCTGCCCCCGGTGAACAGCGAGACCCCCAGCGGCGAGGCAACCGTTCGCCAGCTGATCTCCCACACCTCCGGGCTTCGTGCCTCCACCCGCCTCGACCACTACCGCGGCGCCGACCTTCCGCTGCACGAACTCCTGTGCCGCGAACCCCTGGAAGACGCCCCCGGCCAGCACCGATACATCAACCGCGGCTACATCCTCCTCGGCCTGGCCCTCGCCCACATCCACGGCCGCCCCCTCGACCAGCTCGGCACGTCCCTGTGGAAGACGCTCGGCATGGACGCCACGGTGTACGGGCCACTCGCCCGCACCCCGCAGGTCGCACCGACCGAGCAGCGCATCCCCGGCGCCCCGCGCATCTGGGGCGCCCCGCACGACGACAATGCCAGCCTGCTCGGCGGCATCGCCGGCCACGCCGGGGTCTTCTCCACCCCCGCCGACCTCGCCCTGTACGCCCACCGGCTCCTGGTCGCGCACGCGGACGGCGACGAGCACGGCTTGCGCGACTGGCTGCACGCCAGCCTCATCCCCCAGGTGCCGATCGAACCGGGTCTGGACCGCGGGCTGTCCTGGATCCTCGCCGCCGGCGGACGCGTCGCGTACCACCACGGCTTCACCGGCACCAGCCTCTACCTCGCCCCGGAGACCGGCCGCTACCTCGTGATCTGCACCAACGCCATCTACGGCGGCAACGCCCGCACCAAGATCGCCCCGCTGCGCGAACTCGCACTCAAGACGATCTCCGCCACCTGACACACGGAGGAACCCCATGGGTGAGCTGCTGGCCGACCACACCACCCTTCGCCTGGGCGGACCCGCCCACCAGTTCCTCACCCACACCGACCCTGCCACCTGGACCGACGTCGCCCGTTCTGTGGCGGGTGAAGGCACGGCGCCGTTCGTACTCGGCGGCGGCAGCAACACCCTGGCCGAAGACGCGGGATACCCCGGGACCGTGATTCGCATGGCCACCCGCGGGACGACCGTACGCCCGCTCGGCGACGACCTCGTGGAGGTCGTCGCGCAGGGGGGAGAAGCGCTCTCCGCGCTCGTCGCGTTCGCCGTCGACCAGCGGCTCTCGGGGATCGAGTACCTCGGCGGCATTCCCGGCACGACCGGTGCCGCCCCGGTGCAGAACACCGGTGCCTACGGACAGCAGATATCTGACACCCTCACCCGCGTCACCGCCTTCGACTGGCACCTCGAACGCATCGTCGAACTCCAAGCCGCGGATTGCGGCTTCGGCTACCGCGCCAGCGCTTTCAAGTCCCAGCCCGGACGGTGGACGATCCTCGACATCACCGTGTGTCTCACCCGCAGTTCATCTGCGGCCCCGGTCGCCTACCAGCACCTCGCCGACGCCTTGGCCGTAGGACTGGGGTCCCGGCCACCGCTCGCCGAGGCCGCCCAAGCTGTGATCACCGACCGGGAGCAGCGCGGTCTCGTCCTGCCGGATTCCGGCCCTGATGCCCGGCAGGCAGGGTCTGTCTTCCTCAACCCGGTCATCACTCCCGTCCAGGCAGCAGCCGTACGCTGCGCCGGCGGCCCGGTCCACCGCGACCAGAGCGGATCCTTGCGCGCAAGCGCCGGGTGGCTGCTGGAGCGGTGTGACTACCGTCCCGGGGGCCGCATCGGGCCGGGGGTGTACTGCTCCACCGCCCGAACCCTGACGCTGACCGCGCGAGAAGGTGCCACAGCAACTGCCTTCACCTTGGCTCTCCGGCAACTCACCGCCGCCGTCTTCGAGGCGTACGGCATCCGACTTCGTCCGGAGCCTGTTCGGTCGGGCCCAAGTGCAGGATCGTCCGACGGCCCGGCCGGACCCTCCCACCGAGGAGGCGCCGCCGGGGCGGACGCCTTTGCGTTGGCGTGAGCCCGCCCGCGCTGGCCCGACCTCAACCACGACTCTCGCGCCGCTCTTGAGCCCTCGCCTGCCAGGAACGCGGTTCGGATGCCGAGCGGCGGAGGTGTTGGATTCGTCGCCGTGCCTGTGGGGCCGGGCGTCACCACAGACGGAAGGCTTCCAGGAGAGCTGGCGCCCTGGGTAGCGGTCGAGGCGGCTGTCGAAGGGTGCCGTGTTCTTCGTCCAGTTGTCCCAAATGACGCGAGGCGGCGGCTACCAGGCAGTGGGGCCGGAGAGTTCGGTGACAGGTTGGCGGACGGCCCGGGGAACGCCGAGCTGCTGGCGGGCCAAGTGGACGATCGCGAGCTGGTCAACGGCCGTTGGCCCCCAGTCGAAGAGTTCCATGGCCTGTTCGGGGGTGGCCAGGATGCGGATGTAGGTGTGGCCCGTGGCTGGATCGGGCTGCGCGGGGCCGACGTTGGTGAGTGCGGCGGCGTAGCGCAGGTATCCGCGCCGTACGGAGGGGTCGGTGACGTGTCCCAGGAGCAGCGGGCTACCGATCCGGGCGGTCGCCTCCTCTTCAACTTCGCGACGCAGGGTGGCTACGGGGTCTCCCTGGTCCTGTTCCTCGGGTGTGCCGCCGGGCAGGATGGCGACTCCGGTGTGGGGTTCGAGGAGGACGAGGACGCGTCCGTCCGGCGCGAAGCACCAGGCCCACACCTGGGTGACTGCGAGGTTGTGCGGGGCTGGCCCCTGGTGCCAGGGATAGTGGTAGGTGGGGCGGGCGGTCTGCAGAACGGCTGCGCGGTCGAGAATGGTCGGGGCGAGCGGGAGACCATTCTCCAGGATCACCGTCCCGCCAGCGTTGATCCGGGCGCGCAGCGCGGACAGGGCGCGGCGGGCGTCGGCTGGCGAGAGCAGATCGGGCAGTCGCGCGGGCTCGACGAACTCGATCCCGGTGATCTCACTCGGCGGCAACCGGATTTCGCCGATTCGGTCGTCGTCCCAGGTGCCGCCGTCGAAGACGTGCAGAATCTCGCCGGGAAACCGCATGGCGGCGGGTGCGCCAGTGCTGTCGGCCGCGATCCAGTCGACGGCCAGGCAGCGGTCGACGGTGGCGGTGACTCCGAGCTCCTCGACCAGTTCACGGGCTGCTGCGCGAGCTGGGGACTCGTTCCTGTCGACGGCGCCACCGGCCAGAAGACAGGTGTCGCGATAGTCGACGTGCTGGACCAGGACCTGGCCGAAGGGGTTGGTGATCAGCACAGACGTCCCGACCCACAGGGCTGCCGAGGCGCGCAGCGCGCCATACGCCTCGTCGGTCATGGCGGTGTCGGGCAGCTCGCCGGGAACGGATGTGGTCGTCATGGCTCTCCAAGTCGGAAGGGGCCGGCCGGGCCGAGGGAAGAATGAGGCGGTTGACCGCTGTCAGGCAGTGAGCCGATGGTGAGCGCTGGGGAGGGGCCCGGTCGTGAGTCGGGTGAAGAATTCGGTCGCGATGATCTTTCGTCGGGTCTCCTCAGGCAGGCGAGCGAGGATCCCGGGCAGCGCCCGTTCGCGGGCGACCTCCCCGCGGTGCGCGAGGATCGCGGCCCACTTCTGCTCCAGCCAGGGAGTGACGTCGACGGTGGTGGTGGCGTACGCGTCCGGCACCGCGAGCACGGCTTTGCCGACGGCCTCCAGAAGCGGCCCGAGCTTGCCAACGCCGCTCTGGGGGTGCGTGGCGCAGTACACGGCGCGCGGTTGCCAGGGCTCCCCTGCTTCAGGGTGAAGGTGCGGGAGGCCCGCGTCCTGAGCGGCGAGGAGAGTGGCCTGGTGGGTGCGGCGGTGGTCCGGGTGGCCGGTCAGCTGGCCCAGGGCGTCGTGCGTGACCACGATGTCGGGGCGGAACGAGCGGATCTGCTGGACCAGGGCGGCGACGACTTCGTCGAGCGGTGCGTCGACGAGGCGGGGGCGGCCGGGAGCCGCCTGCGGGTTGCGGGCGTCGCCGTATCCGAGCATGCGGGGTGGGCCCGCGCCGAGCGCCCGCAGGGCGTCGGTGAGTTCGGGAGCCCGCGGGCTGTCGGGCGCCCACGTCATGGTGACGACGGCGGTGCGCGCGTGCGCGGCGGCGTGCTGGGCGAGGACACCGCCGGCGAGGAGGCTCTCGTCGTCGGGGTGGCCGAACACGCCGAGCAGGGACGGCATCGTGGAGGACGCCGCCGTCTCGGGGATCAGCTCGTCGGAGTCAAGCACGCTGTGCCCCTGCGGCGGAAAGGCTCAGTGCGCCGGCGGGGGTCCGGCCCGGCCACTGGAAGACAAGTCGTGCGCTGGGCTTGTCGAGCACGTCACCGGGCGGCAGCTGCTCGTCGGGGGTGCCGGCCGGGTGGACGGTCATCGGCGGATAGCCGCTCTCGCGCACCTCGCGGTCCCAGACGCGCACACACTCCGCGAAGCGCTCCGCCACCTCTTCGGCTGCTGGGCCGTAGGCGTGGATGAAGAACTCGGTGAGACGGTCGGCCGGATCCGGGGCGTCCTTGACCTTGCGGTAGGTCAGATAGGCGAGGGAGCCGTCCGAAAGCAGCGCCGCTGCGTCCTGCTGCGCTACCAGCGCGGAACCTTCCCGGGCGGTCAGGCGGCAGAACCCCGGCAGCGTCGTCGCGGCGTAGACCTGCAAGGTCTCGAAATTGAAGATGCCCCGGACCACAAGGCCGGTGGTGAGTTCACGCCGGGGCCCGCGCAGCGCCTCCTCAAGCCCCGCGGTGTCACCGGGCTCACCGTCTTCCCACCGCACGGTGACCTCGCCGTCGGCCAGGGGGAGGACGGGGGCCGTGCGGGCGGCCGCGCCGCGGTCCCGTACGAACCCGCAGTACGTCCAGTGCCCACAGTGCAGCACGTCGCCGCGCCGGACCAGGGTGAGGGAACGGGTGTAGCCGCCCATCTCCAGCGGCACCACCAACCGTGCGCCCTCACGGAGTTGCTCGCGCCACGCCGGGGCGACGTCAGCCGCATTGTGTGTGATCACCACCCCGTCGAACCCCTGGGCGGGGACGTGGCCCGGTGCGCCGAAACCACCGTCGCCCAGAACGGCGGTGACCCGGCCGCTGCCGGCCTCCGCGCACAGCCGCTGCGTGCGGTGCACCACGTAAGGGTCGACGTCCACCGTCACGACCCGTCCAGCCGGTCCGACGACATGGGCGAGCAACTCCGCGTTGTACCCGCCGGATCCGACCTCGAGCACGGCCGCCCCGGGCGTCAGTTGGAGTTGCTCGGCCATGTCGGCCTGGAGCCAAGCGGCGCTGACCGAGCTGGTCGCCCGGCCGTGCTCGTCCCGGCGGGTGACGACGGCCAGGTCGTCGTCGTAGACGGTCTGGAGGTCCGTCTCCGGTGCGAACCGGTGCCGGGGCACCGTGCGCAGCGCCTCTTGGACCACGGCGGAGGGCGCCCAGCCGCCGGCGATGACGGCATCTGCCATGCGGTGGCGCAGCCGGACGGCTTCGGCCGGCTCCCCGGGTACCGGTGGGGGTTCGGCGGCGGTCGGGTAGGCGTTGACCGGCGGCAGGCCGGGGATGATACCGGGCCAGACGGCAGCCAGTGCGTTCGCGGCCGGGGTGAACACCGGGCCGAGACATCCGAGACCGTGGGGGTCGTGCCATTCCCAGCGGGTGAACTTCTGCGGCTCCGCGGTGGTGAGGGTGCCGGTGAAGCCGGCGATCCGGATCACGGCGGTTACCCGCGGGACGCCCTGGGCTGTGTCGGTGAGGATGGACACCACGCTGGCGCCGGTGGCGTGCAGGCCGGTCTCCTCGGCGAGCTCGCGCACCCCGGCCCCGTCCAGCGGCTCCGCACCCTCGATCTTCCCGCCCGGAGCCTCCCACATGCCGCGTGTGGACCAGCCGAGCAGGACACGCCCGTGCTCGTCGGTCACGACAGCCAGCGCCCCGGCAACGGCGTGGCCGGTGGCCGGCACGGACCGCTCCATGGCGACCGTGTCCGCACACGGACCGCGCAGAATCAGCGCCCCTAAGTCGCCGGCGGCGATGCGCTGGACGTTCGTCCATCCGCAGGTGAGGGCGGTGATCTCGTCTTCGTCCAGTGCGATGTGCCGCTTCTCGGCCGGGGTGTGCGCGGCGAGCGGGGTGATGACCAGGATGGTGCCGCCCTCGCGCAGTCGGCGCCCGAGCGCGTGCAGGACACGGGTGCGGTCGTTCAAGAAGGCCACCGAGAGGCGGAAGACCACCAGGTCGTAGAGGTCGTTGCCCAGCGGGGCGGGGTCGTCGCGTTCGATGTCCAGGCACAGCCACCGCACCTTCGCGTCGGGGTGGTCCGTGCGGGCCTGCTCCAGGGCGCCCTCGGCGAAGTCCGCGCCGTCGACGGTGTACCCGAGCGAGGCAAGGTAGGCGGACATCTCGCCCGTCCCGCACCCAACGTCGAGCGCGCGGCCGCCCTCGGGCGCCGGCGCGTGCTCGACGAGCAGGCCCTTCTCCTCGTCCCCGAGCCGCCGGAAGCCTCGCCCCTCGGTGTAGCGCTCGGACCAGTCAGTCCGGGTGATCCCCACAGATCGCTCCTCGTTCGTGAAAGGCAGGTCGGTCGGTGTCAGGGCAGTTCGACGGGTCCGTAGAGGGCGGCCGGCTGCTGGGTCTGCAGTGCCCAGTACCGGTCGCCGAACGACCAGTGCCACCATTCGGTTCGGTAAGGGCACATGCCTGCGGCGGCAAGGGCACGGGCCAGGGTGGCCCGGTTCGTGCGGGCCCGGGCGCTCAGGTTGGGGGCGTCGGTGTAGCAGGCGCCGTCGGATTCCTCCGGTGATGCGTTGACGCGCGTTCCCATGTCCAGCTCGCGGCCTTGGTGGTCGATCAGCGTCACGTCGACGGCCGCGCCGGCGGAGTGAGGCGCGATCTCCGGAGGCGACACGAAGCGGCTGGCGGCCGCCCGGAGCTCGGCCGCCTGCCAGTCCGGATGGGCGCGCGCGAGCTCGTCGGAGTACTCCTCGAAGTACCGACGCTGCAGGGCCGGCGGCCGGAAGCCCTCGACGAACAGCAGCAACACACCAGTGGGAAGCAGCGACTGGGCCTGCAACAGCCGGGCAACAACGCCTTGCCGAACGTGGGCCCAGGCCCCGGCCTCGTCGCGCTTGCGGTCATCGACCTTCAGGCCGTGCTCGCGGGCGTCTATGAGGCGCTCGCCGCAGTCTTGGACGGGGATCGCGGCCACCCTCGGATCGGACATCAGCACAATGCCGCTGCTCATACGTTTCCCCAGTCCCAGGTGCCGAAGTAGGCGGCTTCGCCGGTGCGGCGGGCCGATTCCACCGCGCTCAGTCGCGCGAAGTCGCGAGGCGGCATCAGCGCCTCCCATTCGTCCAGGGGCAGGACACGGACCTCGTCGTGCTCCGAGGGGTTCAGGGCGATGTCGCTGATCTGCTGTGCGGTGAGCCTGCCGCCGTCGAAGACACAGCCGATCGTGCTGTGAGGCCATTCGGCACCCGGGAGCCCGAACACGGTGGCCAGGAGCCGGGGCGGCCCTGGCGGCGTCAGGCCGGTCTCCTCCTGGCACTCGCGCACGGCCGTCTCGAAGGGCCGCTCGCCCAGATCCATCGTTCCGCCCACCAACTGCCACGGATGGGCGGGCGAGTAGACGGAGTGCAGCTGGAGGGGGCGGTCGTCCATATCGGTGAAGTACACGCAGGCGAACGCCGTGGTCTTCGGCACCGTGGCGGCATACAGCTCGGGCGGCATCCAGGTGGAGGTGCTTCCCGACGCGCCCCCATCGTCCGGGTCGTGGAGACGCGTCATCCGCATCAGGGCCGGACTGCCCGCGAAGCCGAGCTCGCGGTAGAGCGGGGCCGCCTCCACGCTGGAGTGAAGCTCGAAAAGGGTCACCTGCTCGACGTGGGAGAGGTGGTCGAGGAGTGCGGTGACCACCGCCCGCGCGTAGCCGCGGCGCCGGACGTCTGGTCGTGTGGCGACGACGTGCACGCGGGCGGCCAGCCCTTGGGGGTAGGCGGGGGCCGGAAGCACGGGGTGGATCAGGCCGAGGGCGCAGGCGGCCATCGTGCCGTCCGGGGCGTCGACGATAAAGGCTCGCGCATCTCCCTCCGGTGTCAGCCGTGGCGCCAGTTCGTCCGTGCATTGCCGGACCCAGTCCTCGGTGAATGGTGCGGACAGGACGTATGCGGAGCGCATCCGGGTGATGGCCTCAGCGTCGGCGGGGGTGGCCGCGCGGACCGGCGGTCGTCCGGCGGCATCGCGCGGCTCGGCCGCGGTAGTGGCAGTGGGTGCCGGGTCGGCGTTCACGTCGCATCTCCTGTCGGTGAGGGGGCTGCACGGTGTTCGGCGCGCAGCCGGGCCAGGGTCCGCCGGCCGCGTTCGACCAGCTCGGGGTCCCCGTGGGCAGTGCCGTACGCGATTCCGCTCACTGAATCGAGGGCTGCGTCGATGACGAGGCGGGCCTCCTCGGCGGCGGTCAGGGACCTGCCGTACCCGGCCAGAAACGCCTCGAACAAGTCGGGGCGGCCGGCCCAGGCATCGGACAGGCGGACCAGATCCCGTACGGCCGGTCCCGGCTCGCTGCGCTCGATGTCGATCACCGCCACGAAGACATCAAGGGTGTCCGGCTCGTCAGCGGTGTCAGGGGTGACCAGGACGTTGCGGGGCTGGAGGTCTCCGTGGGTCTCCACCCATTCCAGCGGTTGCAGGTCCTCGGCCTGCCGGGCGAGGTCGCGGACGAACTCCTCATCCCCCGGGAGTAGATGAGACCGTGCTCCGGCCAGGTGCCGGTCGGCCTTGGCGACGGCCGGGCCGCTGCCGGCCGGAGCGGGCCGTGGGGGAGAGGACTGGTGGATGCGGCGGGCCAGCGCGCCGATCCGTTGGAAGACAGCCCTCTCCCGCTCTGGGGCAAGGACGGCGCCGTGCAGGGGGCGGCCCGGCAGCGCGGTGAGGACCACCGCCCGCAGGGTCTCGTCGGCGGCGACCAGCCGGGGCGCGGCCGCCCCCAGCTCCCGCGCCCACGTCCGTAGGCCCCGCACTTCCCTGTGGTGGAACCGCTCGCTCTGGTGCACCTTCACGTACCAGGTGCCGCCCTGGACGCCGTGGACCCGCCACACGCGGCTCTCCTCGCGCGCCCATGACGTATCCGTCCACTGCGTGATCCGGCCGACTGCCTGCTCCGCGAACTCCACGACAGCGGCGTCAGGGCGGGCGGTAGACGCCTGGCCGGTCACGTCCGGCACGAGGCGCAGCCGGTCGGTGCCGGGGTCGAAGGCGATGCTGTCGCCGGGGAGTTGGAAGTGCACGGCGAGGCGCGCGCCGGCGCTGTAGGCGTCCAGGCCCGCACGGCAGTACGCCACCATCGGGGCGGGCAGGGCGTGAAGGGGTGCCCAGTCCATCGCGTCGCAAACGTCCGGCTCCGCGATCCGGGGCGCGCCCTTCCACTGCCGGACCTCGAAGAAGTGCCCGCTACGGCTGGCGCCTCCGGGGCTGCGGTGGTGCACGGTCACGGCGGACCGCACGTCGGCCGGGTCGATGACGACACCGGTCTCCTCCCGCGCCTCGCGGATCAGGGCGGTGACCACGTCCTCGTGCGGACCGTCCAGATGCCCCGACGGCAGGTGCCACAGGCCGGCGGCGTACACCTGCCCGGCCCGCCGCGACAGCAAGATCTGTGGCCCGTCGGCGGTCTCCCGGCGCAGGATCAGGTGGACGTCCACCGGCTCGGTGTGCCGCTGCCCGCCGCTCATCGTGTTCCCTCCGGACGTCGGGCGAGCAGAATCCTGAACGTCGCTTCCTCGACCAGAGACCCGTCCACCGCGTGCGCGTGGAGAAGTGCGAGGGCCTCGTTCTCGAACGCCTGATGCCGCTCTGCGAAGAGGCCAGCTCCGGCGAAGGACGTGGTGCGCAGGTAGCCGAGTACCTCCTGCGGCGTCCAGGTGCGGGTCACGGGGAAGAGGTGTTCGGTGACGTCGTTGAACGCTGAGGCGGCGAGGTCCTCCTCGTACGAGCGGCGGGGTTCGGCGTAGGAACTGCGGGCGCCCGCCCGGCGCTCGGCGCCCAGGTAGAGCTGGATCAGCTCGCGCAGCGCACGGGTCCAGTCGGCGTCGTGGGTCCACAGGCTCCCGTCGCCCATGATCGCCACTGCGGCACCCGGTGGGGCGACCTGGTCTGCCATCTCCAGGACCGCCTCACCGTTCATCCAGTGGTAGGACCGGCAGCAGGTGATCAGGTCCGGGCCGGAATCCGGTTCGCCGGGCAGTGTCGCGAGCGGCTCGTAGGCATCGGCCGCCGCGTGGACCAGGGTGAGGGTGCAGTGGCCGAGCACGGGATTGAGGGCTTGCCCGGCCTGGTGCAGCATCTGCGGGCTGACGTCGACCGCTTCGATGTGCGTCAGACCGGCGCCGGCGGACAGGAGCGCGAAGGGCACCTGCCCGGTTCCGGTGCCCAGGTCGAGCAGCACCGGGGACGGCCGGCCCCGCAGCGCGTCGGCGAGCAGGCGCACCGCCGCGTCCGGCAGGCCTGGGCGGTGGCGGGCGTAGGTCGAGGCCGCGGCCTCGAACATGGCCTCCTGCTCCGGCGGGAGGCCCGGAAAGGGCCCGTCGGGGTAGGTCACGAAGTGGCTCCCTCATCGAGCGGGTGGGGGGCGGGCAGTTGCCAGGACAGGCGTCCGCACTCGGACGCGGCGCGCTGCCCGCCGTCCGCGTCGAAGTAGAGGCGGTAGCGGTCGGGGGAGCGTGCGGCCCGCCACCGGTGGGCGAGGTCCTGGATCTCTTTCCAAATGTCCCGCGGCCCGTTGACGGTGACGCTCCAGCGCCGGTGGCCCACCTCCTCCGCGCGCATCCAGGATCCGCAGCCGGGCGCGCCGATTGCGAGGTGCTCAGCCCCGAAGTCCCGGACCAGGCCACCGCCGAGGAGATGGTCGGCCGCCAGCCAGAAACCGCGGTCGCTGTCTGCGGGCGGCGCCAGCATGCTCCGCTGGGTCCATGTGCCCGGCTCGGTGGCCATGCGCTGCCGGAACTCCTCCGTGAGCCAGATCCGCGCCACGCCGTGTCCCGCCCGGTGGGCGAACTCCACGGCCCGCAGCTCCGCCGTGATCTGCCCATCGGCGGTGCGCTCGACGACGGCGAGGCCGGGCCACGACGGGGACGCGCTGCTCACGTGCGCCAGCAGCTTGCCCCCGGGAGCGAGCTGCTCGACGAGAGCCGCGGGCACGCGCTCCACCGTGTACGACACGAAGATCCGGTCGAACTCCCGCCCCGGAACGCCCTGTTCCCCTGACCCGCACACCACCTCCGGACGGAAGCCGAGATCGGCCAGCCGGGCCGCAGCCGCGTCAGTGAGGTGCCGGTCCCGGTCGAGAGAGACCACCCCCTGGTCGCCGCAGACCTCGCAGGCCACCGCAGCGGTCACCCCCGCGCCCGTCCCGACGTCCAGCACCCACAGACCCGGACGCAGATCCAGCTCCTCCAGCAGCGAGGCGGTCAGACCCATCACCGTCGACATCGACGTGATCGACGCCCCCGACCGCTTCCCGCGCACCCGGCCCAGCAACGGCTCCCCGTCGTGCTGGACGAGCACACTGGCCCCGCCGTACAACAGCCCGAGCAGCTCGGGGCGGTCCTGCGGCGCCGACCAGTCCAACAGATCCCACCGCGGAGACTCCTCGCCCGGGGCACTGCGCCGTACGTACGCCTGCGGCATCAGCACCTCGCGGGGCAGCATGAGGAGGGCGTCGCGGACCGGGCCGGCCCCCAGATCGCCGGCCTCCTCCAGACGAGCGACCATCGCCGCCCGAGCCGCAGCACCATCGCGACCACCCCGGGCGCCGCGGCCGTCCGCGGACCCGGTGACTTCTGCCGTCTCCGGGTGCAAGGGGGCCGCATTGGTGAGGGTCGCTGGAGCGTGGGCAGCTGGGGGACCGGGCCTTCGCGTGGTGTCCCCGGTGCTCAGGTCCGTCATGTGGCGCCTCCGTCCAACGAGCTCTCACGGCGGATGTCTGCGGCGGCCGCCGCTCCAGGGGCCGGAACCTGAGGCGGGGGGCCGGGGCGCGGGAGTTCTTCGGCAGGCGCGGGTTCCTCCCGCTCGGGCGGGGCGCCGGGCATCTGCCGCAGGCCGCGCAGCGGAGAGAGTGCCAGGACCAGGAGCGGCACAGTGAGCAGAAAGGCACCGATGACCAGGGCGGCCCGGACACCGGCCCACGTCCCCAGCGCGCCGGCGAGCAGCGCGCCGACCGGCCGGGCACCCGATGTCAGCCAGGTACTCACCGCCTGCATCCGTGCCTGCATGCGGGAGTCGGTGACGATCTGACGGATCGACCGCTGGGTGGTCCCCGCCGCCCCGGCGCACGCCAGCTGCACGAACAGCGCCGCACCGATCACGAACTGCCAGCCAAGGCCCGGAGAGGCGAGCAGCAGCGGAATCTGGGTCACCGGCGTGATCCCGAGCGCGGCCAGCATCATCGGCCCGGGCCCGATCCGCCGCGCAAGGCCCGGGGCGAGGAGCGCGCCGACGGCCGCGCCCAAGGCGCCGAGCCCCAGCACGACACCGAACGCCGTGGTGCTCATCGCAAGGGTGCGCAAAAGGTACAGCGCCCACAGCGTGTTCAGCAGCGCGAGGGCGAAGGAAGTCGTCGCGTTGACCAGCGTCAAGGTGCGCAACCGGTCGTCACCGCGGACATACCGCAGACCCTCGCCGATCTCCGCCCACAGCCGGCGCTCCCCGGTACGCGCCCGGTCGGTCTTGGGTGTGCGGATGCGTACGGTGCACCACGCGCTGATGAGGTAGGAGAGGACATCTCCGAGCAGGGCCCGGGCCGGTCCGACCAAGACGGTCAGCGCGGCGCCAAGGTTGCTGCCGCCGGTCGCGGAGATAGCGAAGAGCGCGCCAACCCGGCTGTTGCTCCGCTGGATCAAGGACCGGTCGACCAGGCTCGGCAGAATGCTGATGGCCGCCGCGTCATGCACCACACCCGCGGCCCCCTGCACCACAGCGACCGCCATGAGCTGGGACAGAGTCAGTGCGTCGAAGGCCGCCGCCACCGGCACCGTGGCCAGCGCGGCCGCACTGACCAGATCCCCGGTAATCATCTGGCGCTGCTTGGAATGGCGGTCGGCGAGCGCCCCGGCGTGCAAGGCGAGCACCGCGGGTGGCAACAGTCCCAGGAACGCCAGCCAGGCCACCTGAGAGGTGGATGCGCGCAGCTCCAGCACGGCGATCACCGGGATCACCATCGAGCTGATCGAGCTGCCGGTCACGCTGGCGCTCTGCCCAATCAGGAACGTCCGGAAATTTCGGTGCCGCCACAACGACGTCTGGAGCTGAGCGGGGGAGTCAGCAGAGCTGGTCACGGAGCACCTCCTCCGCCTCATCCAGGCGGCCGCACAGCACACCCAGCGCCTTGTGGCGGGCCCGCCCGTACGCCTCCAGTTCAGGGGTGACCGCGGGTGGGTCGTCGAGCGGTTCCGAGAGCGGGTACACCGAACAGGCCAGGTAGCCGGCCGCCACCCGGGGCACCGTCAGCAGGTCCCCGACCGGCATGGCCGGGTTGGTCTCCGAGTAAGCGACAACGGCCGTCGCCAGCCCTGCGGGCCAGTCCGGGGCGCCCAGGACGGTACGCGGATCGAGCACGATGCGCCCCAGCTCCCACATCGGGCTGCGGTGCGCCGGCGGCCGGAAGTCGATGACCGCGGCGACGCTCTGGCCTCTCAGCATCAGGTTGAGGGAGGACAGGTCGCCGTGGACGATCTGCGTGGCGAGGGTCGCGGGGAGTGTTTCGAGCATGGTTGCCGTGGCGGGGAGCCCATCCAGCCGTTGTTGGGCGGTACCTCTCGCCCAAGCTCCGAACGGCGAACTCGGGGGCTGCTTCGCATAGCGGGCGAGGAGGCGTTCCAGGCGCTGTCGGCCGCGCTGGACGTCGCAGATCTCGTGGGCCGCGGCGCGGCGCGGCGGCCCGTCCGGATGCCGCGCGAGCGTTCGGTGCAGCTGGCCCACGGTCGCGCCGACGGCGGCCCACCTCTCGCCGTACAGACCGTCTCCCGCTGTCTCGGCGCCCTCGGCGAACGCGGCGACGGACACCGCCAACCCGCCGTCCACGGCGATGAGATTGCCGTCCAAGGTGCGGAGCATCACCGGAACCGGGACCCCGCCGAGCGCGGCGAACTCGGCCAGCTCCAGGGCGCGGCGTTCGGCGCCCAGGCCAGCGTGCTCCGGGTAGGACTTCACGAACCATCGGCGGCCGTCGCCGTCCGTGGCCACATAGTTGGACGTGGCGGTCCCTGACGGGCCTTCGCAGACGTCGGTCGGGACGATGCGGTAGTGCAGCGCCAGAACTCCCGCCACCACCATGACATCGGACTGCGCGCTCATCGCCCCGCCTCCGGCCGGCCGGGGCCGTTCATCAGCCGGCGCAGCGCTCGGGCGTCCGACTGCAGTTGGTCCTCGTCCTGGCGCCCGAAGTCGAGCACGTCGAAGGGCAAGGGGCCGCCCGGCGCCGGGTCTACACGCGCCTCGCGTCGCGGAACCACGTGCTGGTGGGCGTGGGGAATGGCGTTTCCGAGCAGGAGGTAGTTCATCTTCAGCGGCTGGTAGTGCCTCTCAAGGGCTCGGCCCAGGGCGAGGGTGTCGCGCCAGAAGGCGGCGGCTTCGTCGTCCGTGAGTTCGGTGGGCTCCGCGACGTGGCGCGCGGTCACGATGGTGATGGAGTAGCCCCGGACCTGGCCGGAGCGCCAGAGGTAGGACTGGGAGACTTCGCCGCGGTGCAGCAGCAGTCCCCACCCGATGTCGTCGGCCGTCCAGTCGTTGGTGCACATCGGGCAGTCGTGGCCGGCGCGGTGCGTGAGAAAGTGTTCAGGCCAGGAAGTACTAGGTGCCGCTGGGAGCGTCACAGGTCCTCACCAGCCCGTCTGGGTGTAAGGACGGCCCGCGGTGATACCTTCGATTGCCTGGCGGGTGTACGGCACAACCTGTGCCGGAAGGGCCTGCGGGCTGAACCACCTCCAGGCCACGCACCGCTCGGGCTCCAGGAGCTGCGGGGTACCGGACCAGGTCCGAGCCCGGAAGACGAGCGCGATCCGTGCCCGCGCCGTCGGTGAATCGACGTGGTGAACCACGTGCACGAGCTCGACGGCATCGGGCTCGATGATCAGCCCGGCCTCCTCCTGGGCTTCGCGCACCAGGCAGCTGACGGCATCTTCCCTCTCGCAGTGACCTGCCAAAAAGTGCCATTCGTCCGGCGCGAACGTCGAGTCGGGGTGGCGCAGTCCGAGAAGTATCCGGCCCTGTTCGTCCTGGAGATGAAGGTGGACACCGACGATGTGGAGCTCGGTTCCTACCGGTGCCTCTTCGTGCAGGGGGCGGATGCGGTCCGGCGGGCTGCCGGCCGGGGGATGCGCGGCCGCGTGCCGTCGGATCAAGTCGCCGAGGCCGGGGCTCAGGGGCAGCCGGTCCAGCATGTCGGGGGTGAACCACTGCAGCAGGACGCCTTCTCGCAGGTCCGCGGTGTCGGGGTGCCCATTCCAGCGGGCCGTGTAGACCTGGATCGGCACCGCGAGGCCGTCGATGCTCGTCGCCTCCTCCACCACGTAGGGCGTCAGGCCGGCAGGTTCAAGGCCGGGGACCTCCTCGGCGAGCTCCCGCCGCAAGGTCCCCTCCAGGCACCGGTCGCCTCTCTCGCGCCCACCCCCCAGGAGGGAGAACACCCCGGGCTCCCAAATGCCGTCACGCATATCCCTCAGATGAAGCAGGTAGCGGCCGTAGCCGTCGTGGAGAAGAGCCGACGCGTTGACGGGCTCCGGCCGGCCGTCGAGCCCATCGGCCTCGGCGTCCAGCAGCTTGGCCCGCAGCGTGGGCGACCTGACATCGGCGAGCGGAAGCCACTGGGCACCCGAGACCTCTTCATCCTGAAGCCGGAGCGGCGGCAGCTGCTCGGCGCTGATGTAGAAGGCGAAGCGGAAATCGAAGTGCTGATGACTCGGCTCGCCCTTGGCGGGATTGGCGTCGATGACGTGAACGTCGATGTCGACCGGCTCGCCCAGGAACTGCGGGGTCAGACACAAGTCCCCGGCCCGGACACCGGTTTCCTCGGACACTTCCCGCAGGGCCGCGGCCAAGAGGCTCCGGTCCGCCTCTGCGTGGCCACCAGGAGTGAGTGTCAGCCCCGTGACCTTGTGACCGATGTGCAGTACGCGCCGGCTGCGGTCGATGACGACCGCGCTGCACGTGACGTGGCCGGGAAGAGTCGCGCGGCTGGACGGGTCGCCAGAGCCGTCCAGGACGGCAAACAGCCCGGCCAGAGACTCGCGCTCATCCGGATGCCGAGCCAGATAGCTGTCGACGGTCGCGCGGATGTGGGAGCGAGTGATCGGCACGTCAACACCTCGAAGAAACAGGGAAGGACTGGTGGATGGGTCGACGGTGTGCGGGCCTGCGAGCCCGGGTGGAGCTTGCGAAGTGTTGTCGGAGCCCTTCACGCACGGGTCCCGTGCCTTTCGCCGTCCGGCTCCGAGGTGACCTGGTAGGACAGCAACTGCTGGAACAGGCCGCCCTCTTGGGCGGCGAGGTCCTTGTAGGTGCCCTCCTGGACGATCCTGCCTTCGTCGAGGACCACGATCCGGTCGGCCACGGCGACGTTGGTGATGCGATGCGTGACCAGGAGCACCACCCGGTCGCGTGCCAGGTCCCGCAGCCGCTGGAAGATCCGGAATTCAGCACGGGGGTCGAGGTTGGCGGTCGGCTCATCGAGGACAAGGAGCCCGGCCTCGCGGAAGAACGCCCTGGCCAGGGCGATGCGCTGCCACTGGCCGCCGCTCAGCTCCTCCCCGTTCAGCCACTCACGGGCGAGAAGCGTGTCCAGGCCGGCGCCGAGCTTGTCGACGACCTCGTCCGCGTCGGCGGCCTTGCAGGCCTCGAGGACCGCCGCGTCACCGCGGGCCGTGGGCTGCCCCTGGTTCACGTTCTCGCGCACCGTCAGCGGCCAGTGCGCGTAATCCTGCGGCACCAAGGCCACCTGCTCCCACAACGCCTGCGGGTCGGCATCCTCGGTGGGCACGCCGTCCCACAGAACTTGACCGCCGGTGGGCACGTACAGCCCGCTGACCAGCTTCGACAGCGTGGACTTCCCTGATCCGTTGAAGCCGACCAGTGCGGTGACCTCGCCCCGGCGCAGCGTGAGCGAGACGTCGGACAGTGCGTCCTGGTCCTTCCCGGCGTAGCGGTGCGAGACCTGCCTGATCTCGATCTCGTCCGGTGGCGCCGGCCTGTGCTCGCCGCGGCGCATGGTGTATCCGCCGGCCAGGTCGAGGAAGCGTGTCCAGTCGTCCATGTAGAGGCCGGTGCGCACGGCCCGGGCCCCGACGGCGACCAGCCCGCGCACCGACTGGCCCACAGTCTGCAGAGCGAAGACGGCCGTGCCGGCGTGCCCGACGCTGATGCGGCCATTGGCGAGCAGCCACACCACCGCCGCCCACACGACGGCCGATCCGAGGCCGCCGCACAGCGCGCCGATCAGTGACATGCGGGCGCCTTGGTCGGCTGCGGTCCGGTCTTCGCGGTTGATCCGGGAGACCGTCTGCCGGTACCGGCCGGACAGGAAGCCGGCCATGGTGCCGGCGCGGATCTGGTCGGCTGCCTCGCGGGTGAAGATGTGCCAACGCAGCACCGACAACATGCGGTTGTCGCCGTTGCTGCGAAGGTTCGCCAAGTACCGGACCCGCGCGGCGCTGACCTGGGCGAGAGCCTGCGGCAGGCTGGCCGCGACCAGAAGGGGAAGCAGCACCCAGCTCACCCCGGCCAGCACGACGGCCCCGGCGAGGAAGGACGCCGCCGAGGCGATCAGGTCCTGGCCCTCGTTGACCAGGTCGCCGGTGACCTGTGCCCCGCGGTCCGCGGCCTCGCGATCGCGGTTGAATTCGGGGTCGTCGTAGGCGGAGAGCTCCACCTCGGCGCAGCCGGTGAGCAGCATCTGCTCGGCCTCGCGCGACATGAGCGGGCCCAGCCGGGAGGAGAGCCAGCTGACGGTGATCCCCAGCAGTGCCCGCACCCCGGTCGCAGCCGCCAGCAGGGCTACGGACGGCCATGCCTGAAGGAGCCGGTGGTAGACGTCGCCGCTGGTCAGCAGTGCGGTGAGGGTTCCGCTGATCGCGATCAGGCCCAGGGCCTGCATCACGCCGGCGACCACCTGGCACAGCAGGAGACCGGTGGTGGCTTTCCGGTCGACGCGCCAGGCCAGTGCCAGCGAACGCCGCACCAGCTGGGGCAGGCGCCGGGCCATGTCCCGCATCCGGATGGAGCGGCCGGCCGCCTCGCGGCTGCCGGTCAGGTCCACGTACCGCATCTCCGGGGCGGGGGAGTGCTGCTCCGCGCCGGCGCCCGGCGCGGCTTGCGGTGACGCGGCTGGCGGGGTGGGCGGCAGGGGGGTGGGGCGCGGCCCCGGGACGGTCTCGGCGGTTTCATCGGTCGACTCGCTCATGCCGCCCACCCCGTATCCAGACGTGCTGAGCAGCGGGTGTCGTCAACACGGCGCACCGTCACGAGGGCAGGCCGTCGTTCGATTCCAGAGGGCTGATGCACGGGGGTGGGGGCCGGATTCATGATGTCCTCCATCTGGGCGGTGAAGTGGCACTGGTGCTCTAAGAACGCGTCGGATCGGGCTCCGTAACGGCTCATTTCGTGAACACACGTTCTGATCGGGCCATTGGGGCGGGCAGGGTACGGCGGCGGGCCTTGAAATCTGTTCGACGCGGGCGGGTCACCCCTTCGGGGGATTGCCGTGCCGGCCTGGGCTCCGGTGTGGGGCATGGCTGAACGAGCCGTGGCGAGGTGGAGGCACGGCCCTGGGCGGAGAGCGGTCAGATCAGGTAGGGGGCCGGTCGCGGATCATGCTGCGACGACCGTGAACGGCACGGCGGGAAAGCGGCGGCCGTTGACCTGGATCGCGACGGTGTGCGGGCCGGGAGTGATCTTCGTGGTGGCCGTCGACCGCAGCTTGTGCGGCTTGGACAGAAGGAGCGGTCGGCCGGGCTGGACGGTGTTGCGGTTGAGGAAGTAGACCTTCTCGCGCGGCTTGCCGGTGGGTGTGGTGGAGGAGATCACGAACATCACATGCACCGGGACGGCCACGGTGGTGGTGAGGGTGGCGGAGAAGCTGAGCACGTCGCCGTCGGCCAGCTCGGTGCGTTCCAGGGCGAGGGGCGTCAGGTCGAGCGGTGCGTCATGCGGGTAGCCGAGGAAGGCGTAGGCGTCCGGCGAGCCCTTCTTGAGTCTGCTCCGCAGGGCCGTTCGGGCGATGAAGGCGAAGTGCTTGTCGGTGGCGCTGTGGGTGTCCTTCCACCGCCTGAGCGTGGCCAGGACGAGTTCGGGCTGCGTGGCGGCGAGGTCGTGGAGGTGGTTGGCGACGGAGGTGCGGACGTAGGTGCTGGAGTCGGCGAAGAGCCGGTCGAGCACAGGCAGCGCCGCATCGGCGGGCAGGGAGATGCGGGGTGCCCAGGGCAGGAGGGGGCGCGTGGCTTCACTCGCGAGCCGGCGGGTCCGGTGGTCCTCGTCGCGGGACCACGCGTCGACGGCCTTCATCGTCTCGTCGGGGAAGTCGTTGAGGAAGTCCCGCACGGCGACCTCTGCCGAGAAGTACCGGGTGAAGCGGGCGAGGGCGTCGAGGGCCTGGGCCAGGTACTCGCCGGTGCGCAGATAGCGGGCGACGAAGTCGGAGTGCGGGGAGTAGGTGTGCCACCCGAAGTCGTTCGTGATGCCGGCGGCTTCGGGAGTCGGCGGCAGCGAGCGCAGCAGTACGTCGAGGGCTTCGGTGCCGGTGACCGGAAGGTGGGTGTGCAGCGCCTCGCTGGTGCGAGTGATGCGATCTTTCAGCTCCAGCCCGGGCAGGTCGGCCATCACCTCCCGAACGAAGGCGCCGGCGTCGAAGTCTGGGCACACGCCGTGGACTTGCCGTCCAATCTGGGTGATGCGCTCGCGGTTGAGGGCGGTTTCCTTCAGGGGCACCTTCACGGCCGTCACGGTCATGGGCAAACCCTAGGGCTGGCGCCAGGCGCAGACAGCGTGTTCTCGCCGCCGGTCATCCCTCGGAGCCACTCGAAGCTGCGGGCTGTCGAACGGCAGCGCGATACAGCAGGCGGGAGTGGCGGGAGCTGTCGCACGGGGAGGCCGTGTGGAGGGTGGCGAGGTTGTCCCACACGACGAGATCACCCTGGCTCCAGCGGTGGCTGTAGAGGTACGGCGCACTGGTCGTGTGCTCCAACAGGTCATCGACCAGAGCGCGGCTGTCCTCCTCCGAGAGCCCGGCTACGCAGCGGATCACCATGGAGCCGAGGAGCAGCGAGCGGGCTCCGGTGACCGGATGGGTCAGGACGAGCGGGTGCTCGACCTCCGCATGGCCGGCGAGGCTCCCGGCGGCGGCCGACGACTGCCCCCCGCTGGCCTGGCTCTGCAACGCGCCCAGCTGCTGGATGGAGTGCACCGCGCGCACCCCCTCGATCCGCTGCCGCATCTCCGGGGGGAGGTCGGTGTAGGCGCGGGTCGCGTCAGCGAAGCGTGTCTCGCCGCCCTGCTCGGGGGTGATGACCGAGTACAGCAGTGTCGCGGCGGTCAGCTGTGGCTTGAAGCTGTTGTCGGCGTGCCACTCCTCCTCGTCGTCCCCGTCGTAGATGCCGACGTGCTCGCCATTCTCGACGATGTTGCTGATGACGGTCAGCCCGGGAAAGCCGCCGACGGCGTAGCGGCGGTCGACGTCTCTGTCCACCGGGCCAAAGGAGGAGGCGACCGTCAGGAGGTCGGCGTGGGTCAGGTGCTGGCGGGGCACGACCAGCAGCCGGTGCTGATGCAGGGCTCGCGCCAACTGAGGCGCGAGGCCTTCGGCTTCGGTCGCGAGGTTGCAGTCGACGACAGCGCCGAAGCCGCTGTCGTCGAGCGGGCGCAGCGACAAGGTCATCGCGGCTCCTTTCGCAGTGGTAGCGGTCAGAACTGGGGCGACTGCTGGAAGACGCTGATGTCCTGGATGCCGGAGGCGGCCATGCACAGCCGCTCGATGCCGATGCCGAGCCCGACGCTGTGGGCCGGCGCCTGCCCGGCATCGATCGCCTTCCAGGCCAGGGCCTGCTCGTCGTCGTACAGGTCCACCGCGCGGGCCCGCTCGACGAACGCGTCCCGGTCGGGCTCGTCCTCGTAGCCGTGAACGACCTCAAGGCCGTCGATCAGGAGCTCGAACCGGTTGAGGACCGCGGTCGTGCCCGGAGTGAGACGGGCGCACGGCTCGTCACCGCCGACCGGGAACTCGGTCAGGAACAGCGCGGCACCCTTGCTCTGGGTCTCCAGTTCGCGCTCCACGAACCGGCCGAGCACCGTCTTGAACGGCACATCCGCACCCATCTTCAAGTGGGCGGCCATCTGCGCGGGCAGGTCGCCGAGAGGCTCGCGGCGCAGGTCGATGCCGAAGACCTCCCGGATGTGGCCAGCGACAGAGACCCGCTGGGGGGTGTAGCGGATGTGCGGGGCCACCAGGCGCTCGGCCAGCGCGAACAGGAACTCGAAGTCCTCGTCGGCGGCGTAGAGGTCGAGCATCTGGAACTCGGGTGCGTGCAGTTCGTCCGGCTTCTCGGGCCGGAAGCACGGCCCGATCTCGAAGACCTTCCGGTGGTGCTCCATGTTCACGCGCAGCGCCGGACCGATCATCGCCCGCAGGAACCGGCCCCCGTCGAGTTCGACCGGGAGGCGGCGTCCCGGGCCGAGGTCGGCTCTGCGCACCGTAGGGGTGACCACCTCGACGAACGTCTCCGAGCGCAGCGTGTCACGCAGGCTGAACAGCAGGTCGGACTTCATCACAACGGGGTTGAGCACGTGTGCTCCTCAATGCCTGTGTTTTCGAGGGCAGATGGGGGGAATCCGGTCGCCACGGCACCTCGCGCACGGCTCCTCGGCGGGCCCACAAGCTAGCCGCGGCGACGCGCGCAGCAGAAGCCCTTCTGTCGGCACCACGGCGTCCGCCGGCCCCGATCCGCCCCTGTCCCACGACTACACTTCAGCGTTTCCGCAGCTCAGATGGCATGGGCGCGCAACGGACACGCAACGGTGCCGTGCAACCGCCGCAACGCCCGTAGCCGTTGCGGCTCTCTCCGGCGCAGCCCTAGCGTGACTGGCCAAGCGCCCATCGCGACCGCGCTCCGCAACGGACGGAGCGGATGTGCTCCGGCGTGACCTTCTCCATCGGCGGGCGCCCTGCGCCCACGACGTCCGAGCCGTCGGCTCAGTACCTCACATCCGCGGCCCGGCAGCTCCATCGCCCGATCACACGGACTCGCGGGTTACCCGCGACCGAAGAGGGAGAACCTCCATGACCGCTATCGCCGCAATGACCCCGGACACCGGCCTGAAGGCCGGCATGCGCCCGGACGTCCCCGAGCTGAAGTTCGGCATGCGTCCCGACGCCACCGCCCTGAAGTTCGGCATGCGCCCCGACGCGGGCGCCCTCAAGCTCGGGATGCGCCCCGACGCCACCGACCTCAAGAGCGGCATGCGCCCGGATGCCCCGGAGCTGAAGCTCGGGATGCGCCCCGACGCCACCGGCCTCAAGGCCGGCATGCGCCCGGACAGCGTCCTCATCGCCGCCTGATCCGCGGCTGAACCACCCTTCCGTCGTCCTCCGGCGCGCCCGCAAGCGGTGCGCTCGCCAGTGCGCTGCCCGCTCATGGGCGCGCCGGAGCACGGCCCCTCCCCACCTCGCACCGCATCGACTGGAGGATCTGATGGGCAGCCCCGCCGCCGGCCGGACCCGCAACGGCACCGGAGCGTCCGGCCCCGTGCGCAAGGCCCTCGGACAGCAGCTCATCACGGAGCTGGAGAGGCTCTGCGGACGCCCGACCATCGGCCTGTGGGACGTCGTCTGGGACCTCGTCGCGATCGGCGTCGTGGCGATCGCCGGCCACCTCGTCGGCCACGTCGTCGGCCCCGTGCTCGCCGTCTGCTACATCGGGGTACGCCAACGCCACCTGTCCAATCTGGGCCATGAGTGCGTGCACTCCAAGCTCATGGTCACCCGCCGCGGCAACCGGGTCCTCGGCTACCTGCTGACCGGTCTGCTCGGCGAGGGCTTCGCGCCGTACCGCAGCAGCCACTACGTCCACCACGCCAAGCTCGGCTCCGACGACGACCCGATGTTCCAGTCCTACCGCGCCGGCAACATCCGTGCCGCCGGCCAGGCACCCAGCCGCCGCTCCTTCGTCCTGCGGGTCATCGTGCGCAACGCCCTGTGGCGGCTGCCGAAGACCGCCGTGCTGACCCTGCTCACTCGCGCACCGGGGGAGAACCGGCGGGCCCTCGCAGCCCGGGCCGCGCTGTGGGCGGGCGTCGTCGCCGCGCTGTGGCCCGCGGGCGGCGTACCGTACCTCCTGCTCTACTGGCTGCTCCCCCTCGTCCTGGTGCGGCCCGTCGTCACCTGGATCACCGATCTCGGCAACCACGCCGGGCTGATCGAGAACGACGACATCCTCCTGCAGACCCGCGGCTGGAGCTCCCACTGGCTCACCCGGCACCTGCTCGGCGGCCATCTCGACGACATGTACCACCCCATCCACCACTGGTGTCCGCAGATCCCGTGGCGGCGCCTGCCCGAGGCTCGCGCCCTCACCTCGGAGCGTCTACAGCGGTGGGAGGAAGTGCCCTGGTGCTCCGGCTACTTCTTCCGCCGCCGCTCCACCCCCGACCAGCCGTGCGTGATCGAGGACATCATCACCCGGCTCGCCACACCCAGCGCCGTCTGCACCCCGCACCGGCACCCCTCGGCCGCCTGACCGCACCCTGAACCCGCCCGCCGAACCCCGTACAGCGCCGCCCCTCCCAGCGCGCACCCGCGCGCCGGAGGCAGGGGCGCGCCGTCGCCCGCCGCCGAGGAGGCGGCCCGCCATGCCCCAGACCGCCCCTGCCCCGCCGGTTCTGAACAGCTTCGACGAGTTCACCCGACTTGAAGAAGTGGTCCTCGGCCGCGCTGATCACTACAACGCGCACCACACCGACACCTCGTGGCGGCTGTTCTTCTACGACAACGTCGCCCCCGCCCTCGTCGGGCACACGAGCCCCTCGGGGGAGGAACTCCTGCCGATCCCCGCGCAGCTCGTCGACGAGCTCAACGAGGACATCGCCGGCCTGGCCGACGCCCTGACCGGATGCGGGGTGAACGTTCTGCGGCCCGCGGCCCCGGGCAAGGACGTCGATATCCGCTCCCCGCACTGGGACGCGAGGGCCACCCCGCCGCTCAACGTCCGCGACCAGAGCATCGTCCTGGGCAACACCATCGTGGAGACCGCGCCCCACGTCCGCGCCCGCATCTTCGAGAACGACCTGCTCAAGCCGGCCTTCTACCGCTACTACCAGGGCGGGGGTGCGAACTGGCTGAGCATGCCCCGTCCCGCCCTGACCCGTGGCTCCCTCGACACCGGCTACTTCACCCGCCAGGGCCTGGACGTCGCCCGCGCCACCGACGGCGAGCTGGCCGGCACGATCGAGGGCCTGGGCCTGGAGATGGTCTTCGACGGCGCGCAGTGCATGCGCCTGGGCCGCGACGTCCTGGTCAACGTCGCCAACGTCAACCACGAACTCGCTCTGCGCTGGCTCCGGGACAACCTGCGCGACCTGCGATTCCACCGCCTGGACGCCATGGCGGACAACCACATCGACAGCGTCCTGGTCCCGCTGCGCCCCGGTCTGATGCTGCTGCGCTCCCCGGAGTACCTGAAGTTCCTCCCCGAGGCCATGCAGTCCTGGGACGTGATCTACGCCCCCGAGACCGACGACCGCAACTTTCCGGACTACAGCGACCTCGGCTTCGTCATCCCCATCGGCAGCCGGTACATGGACATCAACCTGCTGTCCGTCGACGAGAACACCGTCGTCGTCAACTCCCTCTACCCGGAGCTGATCGCCGTCCTGGAGCGGCGCGGCTTCACCGTGATCCCGGTCCGCCACCGCCACCGGCGCCTTTTCGGCGGCGGCTTCCACTGCTTCACGCTCGACACCGTCCGCCGCGGCGGCCCCGAGGACTACCTCACCTGATCCCGGCGCCCGGCCACCCGGGCCCCCATGCCCCGCAGCCGCCCGAACGTCAGGAGACCCTTGATGAGCAGCACCTACCCCTGGCCCCCCGACCAGGCCTTCTGGACCGGCACCTTCCCCGAGCACACCACCGGACGGACCACGCCCTACCTGTTCAAGGGCATCATCCCCGCAGCCGCGGCCGGACCTGACGACGTCCTGGCGGGATTCGAGGCCATCCGCCGGGCCCACGCCGCCGGCGCCGACATCAAGGCGCACGCGCGCGTCTACGTCGGTGAGGACCGCCGCGACGACCTCTTGGACCAGGCGCTGACCTCTCCCTCGTGGGACGGGGGTGTGGACGCCTTCGTGCCGTGGATGCAGGATCGCGCCGCCGCCGAGCGGTTCTCTCTGGTCATCAACAACCTGGAGACCATCAGCCCCGCCCTCGCCGCCGGCCTCGGTACCTTCCTCAAGAGCGTCATCGACGGGTGGGGCCTGCCCCTGGGCGGCGCCGAACTGGTCGCCTTCGCCGGCAACTACAGCGGGACCGCCTTCGGGATCCACGAGGGCTACGAGGACGCCTTCCTCGTCCACCTCGGCCCCAACGCCAAGCACTTCTACTGCTGGCCCGCGGAGCAGTACGAGAAGCTCACCGGCGGCAAGAAGGCCACCCTCGGCGACTACCAGGCGCTGCTGGAAGAGGCCGAGCACTTTCTGCTGGAGCCGGGCGACGCCCTGTTCCTGCCCCGCCGGGTCTTCCACGTCGGCACCCAGGACACCTTCTCCGTCTCGGTGGCCATGCCGTTGTACACCTACCCGCACGCGCAGATCCTGCAGAGCCGCATCATCCCGGACGTGCTCGCCGAGCTGGCCGGCGACGGACCCGATGACCCGCTCAACGAGCCCTCTGCGATGGCAGACACGGCGGTTGGGCCGGGCGCGGTCGCCGACCTGCTGGCCGGCGTCGGCCGCGAACTGCTGCTCCTCGCCGCCGACCGCATTCCCGCGGCAGCCCGTGAGCACGCCGAGCAGCGGTGGGCCACGCTGCTCAGCAACGGCGGCTGGGAACTCGTCGAGGGCGACCTTGGCCGCCAGGAAGCCGCGGACGCTTTCGATCCCGAGCAGGTGACGCCCGGCGCCGAGATCACCCTGATCGCCCCCTACCAGGTGACCACCCTCGACAGCGGCGACGACACCCGGCACGTCCTGCTGCGCGGCCACCAGACGGGAATCGCGCCCGAGGGCGCGGGGCTGGACCGGGTCGCCATCGCCGCGCTCAACGACGGCGACACGATCGTTCTGCCTGACGACCCCGAACTCCTCACGGCCGTCCGGGCCTTGGGAGCCACCGGCGGCCTGCACCTGTCGCCTCGCCCCGCCGACACGGAGGACACCAAGAAATGACCCCCGACAACAGCCTCATCCAGGCCTACATCAAGGCCAACCCCGAGACGCAGAGCGCCGTCAACGGCACCCTGCTGGGCAAGTTCACCTCTGGCAACGCCCTGGTCACCGCGCACCTGACGCCGATGGTCGACTGGACGTACGGGAAGATCGCCGAGAAGGTCGGCGCGGCCGACCTCAACGAGCGCCAGGCCCGGATGTACATCGAGGAGCTGAGCGTCTTCGCCCGCTACAACGCGCAGTACCTCAAGGCGGCCGCCACCAGCGTGGAGGGGTTCTGTCCCGAACTTGCGCACGAGCTGCGCCGCAACCACCTGGAGGAGGGCGGCGAGCGCGGCAAGGTCCCCGCGCACTACGTGCTCTACACCAACGCGCTCCTGTCCGACCTCGGACTCCTCGTCAACGGCCATGTGCCCGCACGAGAGACCGAGACGCTGGTCAACCTCCACCAGTGGATGGTCGGCTCGCACATGCCCAGCCACATCGCGGGCGCCTACTACGCGACCGAGGCCGTGGCGATCGTCGAGACCGAGATCCTGCGCGACATCACCAACCGCTACGGCGTGCTGACCGGTCAGGGCAGCGGCAGCGAGCTCAAGGCCCTGCACTACTACTACGAGCTCCACCTCGACGACGAACACGAGGCCGCCCAGGTCGGCGGCCTCAGTGTCGAGGCCGCCCACATCGAAGGTCTGGCGCGGTTCATCAAGGAGAGTGAACTCTTCCACATCGACCTGCCCCAGGCCCTCGACGGCTTCCTCACGATCGCCGAGGGGATGACACACTGGTGGGCTCAACTCGCCCACCGTGCCTCGGAGATGAACTGATGAACGCCACCCCCGACATCGTCGCCGCAGCCCAGGAGCGCTCCGGCGGGTGCCTGTGCGGACGGATCCGCTTCACCGTCAAGGGGCTGGCCGTCTACCCGCACACGTGCAGCTGCCCGCACTGCCAGAAGCTCGGCGGCGGGCCGATGATGTGGTGGGCCGGCTTCGCCCCCGAGGATGTCACCTGGACCAACGGGGTCGAGCCGACCTGGTTCGAGACGTTCCCGGGCGAGGCCAAGCGCGGATTCTGCCCGGTCTGCGGCAGCCGCCTCGCGGCGATCGACAGCGACGTCCCCGAGATCGGCATCGTCGTCACGGCCCTGGACGACACCAGCGGAGCCGACCTCGTCCCCGTCAACCAGTCCTTCCGCGACAGCTCCGTGCACTGGCTGCCCCAGGTCCCGGACACCCAGAAGAAGAGCCCCGTCGGCTGACACCCGCGAGACCTCCGGGGGCCGGCAGCCTGACCTGCCGACCCCCGGACCCCGCCCCTCCTGGGATCGTCTGCGCTGCGTCCGCCTCGCCGTTCGCCCCGTCCAGCACCAGCCCCAGGAGGGCTCATCGTGCTCATCCCGCACGCCACCAGCGAGTACGGCGCCCTGCGCCACGTCGCCCTGCGTTACGCCGGCGATGTCACCCCCGACCTCGATGGCCCCGACGTCCATCCCGTCCTGACCCGGCAGAAGACCACCAGTTCCTGGAGGCCGTACGACCCGGCCACCGTCCGCGCCCAGCAGGACACCCTGATCGACCTCCTGCGCAGCCGCGGCACCCAGGTGACCCTCCTCGACGCCGCGCCGGGCTGCCCGGTCCAGCACTACCCCCGCGACATCGCCTTCGTCATCGACCACATCCTGGTCATGGCACGCCTGAACTCGGTGCACCGCCTCCCGGAGGCTGACGCGCTCACCGCGCTCATAACGAAGGCCCCGCACGTCGTTCATCTCGACGAGGGCACCATCGAGGGCGGTGACGTCGTACTCCACACCGGCACCGTCCTGGTCGGCCTCGGTGAGGAGACATCCCCCGCGGGCGTCAGGGCGCTGCAGCAGGCCCTGTCCCACCACGGCGTCGCCCGCGAAGTGCGCCCGGTCCGCTTCGCCGTCGACGGCATCGTCCACCTGGACGACCACTTCACCATCGTCGCCCCCGACACTGCCCTCATCCACCGCGCCGTCTTCCCACCCGCCGAACTGCGCTGGTTCGAGCAGTACTTCGACCTCATCGACGTCCACGACGACGAAGCGCGTGCTGTGCAGGCCAACGTCCTGGCGCTCGCGCCGACAACCGTGATCGTCGCCGCCGGCAGCGACCGCATCGCCGCGCAACTCGCCGCGCGCGGACTCGAGGTCCTGGCCGTCGACTACTCCGAGGTCACCCGCATCCCCGGCTCGCTTCGCTGCACCACCTTGCCGCTGACCCGCGCCTGAGCCACCCCATCCCCCGCCCGGCGCCCGCCTGCCGTCCCGCCGCGCCGCCATCCGCCCCGACTCCCGGAGCTGCCGTGTCCGACTCGCTGCTGCCTGTGCTCCTCGCCGTCCCAGTCGTGGTCCTCGCCTGCCAGGCAGGCGGGCGCGCCGTACGGCTGCTAGGCCAGCCGCCGGTCATCGGCGAAGTCCTGGCCGGGATCCTGCTCGGACCCTCGCTGCTCGGCTGGCTCGCCCCCAGCGTCCAGCACTACCTTCTGCCGCCCCCGGTCCTGCCCGTCACCTCCGCCCTGGGCAACCTGGGCCTCTTGGCGTTCCTCTTCCTGATCGGGCTGGAACTCGACCTCCGCACCCTGGGCACCCGCCGAGGCGCGGTCGCCGCCGTCAGCCTCAGCGGCGTCCTGCTCCCCATGGCCCTCGGCGCCGGCCTGGCCGCGGCGCTCTACCCGCACTTCGCACCCGACGGGGTCGGCCGGCTGCCGTTCACCCTGTTCGTCGCCGTCGCCGTGAGCGTCACGGCCTTCCCGGTCCTCGCCCGGATCCTCGCTGACAGAGGCATGGAGACCACGCCCCTGGGTGCCTTCGCCCTGGCCTGCGCCGCCACCGACGACGCCCTCGCCTGGTGCCTGCTCACCGCGGTCGTCGCCCTGTCCACCTCCGGCACCGCCCTGTCGGCCCTGACCACCCTCGCCTTGACCGTTGCCTTCGCCGCCGGACTTACCGCCCTGCGCCCGGCCCTGCGCGCCCTGTTCGAACGCGCCGGCCGCACTTCCGACGACCTCGTCCTTGTCCTGCTTTTCGCCGGGCTGTGCCTCAGCGCCTACACCACCGACCGGATCGGTGTGCATCCCGCCGTCGGCGCTTTCTTGTTCGGCGCGTGCACACCGCGCGGCCTCGGGGCCGTCGAGCGTAGCGCCGCCCGCATCCGCGCTGTCATCCTTCCCCTCTTGCTGCCGCTGTTCTTCGTCGACACCGGCCTGCACACCGACCTCTCCACGCTGCCGGCCGGACAGTGGGGCTGGGGAGCGGCGATCCTGGCCGTCGCCGTCATCGGCAAATGGGGCGGCGCTGCCAGCGCAGCTCGGGCCGCCGGCTTCGACTGGCGGTGGTCGGCAGCCGTCGGCACGCTCATGAACTGCCGCGGCCTGACCGAACTCGTCGTGCTCGGCATCGGCCTTCAGCTCGGCGTCATCAGCGAGCCGCTGTTCACCCTCCTGGTGGTCATGACCGTCATCACCACCGCGGCCACCGCCCCGATCCTCCGGCGTGTGGTTGGCGACGATCCGAGGATGACCCCGCCGGCCCCGCACGCTGAATCCGAGTGCGACCCCGCCCGGGAGGCCACCGGATGACCCCGCCCCCGAACCCGGTTCTGGAAGCTGTCCTCAGCCGCCGCAGTACCCCCCGCCTGACTGAGCCCGCGCCCGGGCGCCACGACCTGGAGCGCCTCGTCCAGGCCGCGGCCACCGCACCCGACCACGGGCGACTCCGCCCATGGCGGCTGATCGCGGTGACCGGCGACGAACGGGCCCGACTCGGTGACGTGCTCGGCGAAGCCGCCGCCGCGCCGGAGCAGGCCCGGCGCGCCGCCGCGAAGCCTCTGCGTGCCCCGCTGCTCCTGTCGATCGTGCACTGCCCCGTGTCTGACCATCCGAAGGTTCCCGGCTGGGAGCAGTTGGCCGCCACCACCGGCATGGTCACCACGCTGTCGCTGCTCCTGCACAGCCACGGCTGGGCGTCGATCTGGCGCACCGGGGCCGCAATCCAGGCTCCCCAGGTCCGCAAATACCTCGGCGTTATCGAGGGGGAGCAGCTGTTGGGCTGGCTGTACGTCGGCACCCGTTGTTCACCCGGCACCTGCGTTGAACGGCCTCTGCTCGACACCACGGCCAAGGTCACCTGGCTCGACACCGCCGGCGGTTGAGACCTCCCGTCAGCACTCGGACACCCAGACCAGGCACGACAGCTCCTGCGGGCGCTAGGCCGAACCCTGCTGAGCACCACCGCGAAAGGCGGACCATGCGCGACATCCACCAGATCGAGACACACGGGCGCCCTGTACGCGTGAGCGTGGACCCCGAACCCGAGCAGGGGGGACGTCCCGCCCTGTGGCCGAGTGTGGGGGAGTACCCCATCTACGACCCGTTCCTGTACACGACCATGACCACCGACGACGAACGCAACAAGCGCTTCCGCACGGCACTGTCCCACCTCGCCCCCGGTAGGCGCATATTGGACATCGGGACTGGACAAGACCTTCTCTGGGCGCGCGAAGGAGTGCAGGCGGGAGCCCGGCATGCCGTGGCCATCGAGGTCATTGAGGACGCGTTCCACATGGCGGCCGCAAACCTGTCGGCCTTCGACCCGCAGGACCGGATCACGCTCCTGCACGGCCAGTCGACCAACCTCCAGTTCGCGCCCAGAGCCGATGTCTGCGTCGCGGAGATCATCGGCTCCCTGGCGGGTGCCGAAGGCGCGGCGGCCGTCCTGACCGATGCCCGGAGCCGTCACCTGGAGCCCGGGGGGCTCGTGGTGCCCCACCGCGCGGAGACCCTGGCCGCAGCAGCCTGCCTGTCCGACCTGCTTCCCGAGCAGCCGGTGGCGTTCGCCGAGGCATCCCTTCCGTACCTGCGGAGCATCTTCGACTGGCACGGCACGCCCTTCGACGTGCGACTCCGGGTCGAGAACCCGTCCGCCGACGCGCTGCTCTCCGAAGGCGTGCCCGTCGAGGTGCTCGACTTCAACGGCGATCTGCGGACGGAGCAGCGCCGGACAACGCGCTTGGTCATCACGCGGCCCGGCCTCGTGGACGGCGTGCTCACCTGGCTCAACCTCTGGTGCTTGCCGGACGAAGAGCCGCTCGACGCGCTGCGCATGAAGACGAACTGGGCCACCATCTACTTGCCGCTCTTCGACAGCCCCGTGCCGGTCGAGCCCGGAGACGTCCTGGAGCTCACCTTCGCGGCCGCCCTCAGCGACGACGGCGTTCATCCGGACTATCAGCTCGACGCCGCCCTGCATACCGCCGACGGTCAACGGCACCGCGGATCTCTCGCGTCCCCGCACCACGGTGGTGCCTTCAGGTCCCGTGCGATCTACCGGACCCTTTTTCCCGCCGGATGACTGGACTCCGGGAGGGGTACTCCGGAGCGGCACCGACCACGGCACACGTCGGCTGCGGCTCGGGCGGGCGGATGTGCCCTGGGGGCTGAGGAGATCAGAAGCCGCGCAGCGGCTTGCCCGCGTTCAAGTTGTCCAGGCGTTCGGAGAGCCGGCGGCTCATCAGGTGCTGCGACGCCTGTGAGGCCCGCCTCGCCGCCGCCGTGTGCTCGGCCGAGTCACCGCGCAGGCGCGCCAGTTCCGCCTCGGTGATCAGGAGCTCCACCGTGTCGCGCGTCCGGTCCGACGGAAGGGCCGACGCCTCCTTGAGGGCCTGGACCCCCTGTTCGGCCAGCCCGGCGACGGCGAACGCCCACGCCGCCTGTCCTTCCAGCTCACGCAGGTCGAACCATTCCAGCCAGTCCGGGCTGGCGCCGCTCTGAGCGCGGGCGAAGAACTCGCGCGCTCGCTTCACCGCCGTCACGACCTGGTCCGTCTGTTCGTTCAGCGCCCACGCTCGGGCTTCGGTCACGCACGCGTAGGCCCTGACCAGGGGAGGCGCTCCCGCGGCCGCGAGCACAGCGCTGCGCGCGTGGGCGAGCACATCGGCCCGCCCGCCCTGGGTCGCGGCCAGACGGGCCTGGTGGATGTGGACCCGGGTGATGCGGGCCCGGTCGCCGATCGCCTGGGCCAACCGCATCGCCTGAAGGTCATAGCGCTGAGCCAGGCCGGGGAGCTGGTCGTCGTACGCCATCGAGGCCATCGCGAGGACGGCGTCCACCACGCTGCCGTACAGCCGGCGCCCGGTCCGAGCGGAGAAACTCCCGTTCAACATCGGCGTGGCGTGCGTGTCCATCATCGACGCGAACACGCCCCGGAACTTGCCCCCGCCGTGCTGGGAGTCGAGCTTGCCGTACAACCGCGTCTGCTCGTCCAGCAAGTCGATGTCCGCCGCGGTGACCTTGTGCCGTCCGTGCCCACCGATGACGGCATCCGCCGGCATCACGAGCGCCTCCCGCGAGGCCGGACCGAACACGCTTGGAGAGAAGGCGCTCTTGACGACGTTGCGCCGCCGCATGGAGTCGAGCGCCCAGAGCTTCGAGAGCATGCGCACGGCGTGGGACACGTCCAGGTACTCCAACGACTGTGCCGCTACCAGACCGGTGTCTGAGGGCCAACCCAAGCTCTCCGGCGTCACGATCCGGTGGAGCGCTGCCGACAGCACATGGCACGCGGCGGCCGCGAGGTCGTCTCCGGGAGTCGCGCCCTTGCACCACCGTGAGACGGTGCTCGTGACCACGCTGTAGGGCAGACGGATGGCTTCGCAGCGTGCGGCGATCCGGCGAGCGAAGCCGCTGATCGACCAGTCCAACGTCTCCAGGTGCTTGAGTAAGACCTCATTGCGCTCCGCCTTCGGACTCATGGTCGCGCCGCCCATCGCGGTGGGGTCAGGGAAAGAACCGAGGTGGCACCAGTTGGGTCGTGTGCGCCCGGGCGCCTACTGCGGTGGTGAGGCGCCGGCGGGTGCGGCGGCCGAAGAGGCCCTCCTCGACTTCGGCCGCCGTGAGGTCGCCCGCCCCCGACACCAGCTCGGTGATCTCGGAGCCGGCGCGTAGCGGCACGAGGTCGGCGACGCGTCACGCGATGACCTGGGATCTGCGGGTGGCGCCGGTGACGGCGCACGAACGAGGTCACCGATCGGCTCACGAGGCCGCGCCCTGTGGATCGCCTGAAGTCAACGCCCCCAGGACCAGAGCTTCGTCCCTCTCCGGGACTTGAGTCGTTCGGCTGACGGCCAGAATGCGGGAGGCGATCTGTTGGACTTCGTCCGCGTCGCGATGGCGCCCGGCCAGCCCGGGGCCGCCGGCCACAGCCAGGTGCACGGTGGCCAGTCCGAGACGCCGTTGCCAGGGCCCCTGGGTCGTGACGACGTTCTGGGTTTTCGAAGTGGGGCAGAGAGTCCGGACGTTGCGCAGGAACAGGCCGTGCCACACGCTCACGAACTCGGAGCTGACGCTGCAGGACAGCACGTGGCTCCAGGGGGTGGCCCAGCGGGCGCGGCGTGGGGCCGGTGTCTGAGTGCTCAGCAGTTGTACGGCGTCGGTCCCGTACAGGTCGGCGATCAGGCGTTCGGCTTCGTCGAGGGTCGCCACGGGCGCGAGGAGGAGGGGATGGTGGTAACCCGCGGTCGAGAGAAAGATCTGCACCCACCCGCGACGCCGCCACAGGAGAGGCTGGACCAGGGTGACGGCCTGAGTCCGCTGATGGCGGTAGGTCTGGTGGCGCCGGTCGAGCAGGCCGTACTCGGCGCGGTAGCCGCCGGGGGCCGCGGTGAGCGTCCAGCCGTGGTAGCGGGGCCAGCGTCCGTACGTCATCTTCCACACGGCGCCAGCCGATCCTGCCAGGGAGAGCAGGGCGAGCGGCTCGTGGAAGATCAGATAGGGGACCAGCCCACCGATCATCGCGATTCCGGCGCGGAGCATGGTGTGGGCCTCCAGCAGGATCGACAGGGCGAGCCGGCGGGCGGGGATGACGAGCAGCGGCGGCGCGCCCAGCTCAGGTTCGGGCGCCTGTTCGCTGGGGGCGGGCGTGTCGCCGGACATGCGCCGCAGCAGGGCACTGCGGAGCGCTGAGGCATCGGCCTCGCTCAGGTAGCTCAACGTCGCGCTCTGCCCCGAGACGGACAGGCGGAGGCTGCACACGCCGATCCACCGGCCAAGGAGGGGACGGTGGACATCGGCCGCCTGGAGGTGGTCGAGGACGAAGCGGTGCCGCCGGTGGAAGAGGATGCCGGCGCGTACGTGCAGGGCGTCGTCGGTCAGCTGGTAGGAGGTCTTCCTCCAGGACAGGTAGCCGTAGGCGGCCCCGGCCAGGGAGACGGCCGCGGCAGCGAGGGCGAGGACCCAGCGGGGCCAGGTCTCGGCGGACTTGATCCACGATTCGGCGTCCCGGAAGAAGAACAGGACGGCACCGGTGACCGTGGCCCAGGCGCGGCGCCACGGTGTGATGGGGTGAAGTCGACCTTCGAGGACGGCGGGCTCGGTCACAGGGCCACCTGCTGTTCCTGGGCGGCGCGCAGCAATTGGTCGCGGATCTCGTCCGCTGCGGTGACGTCCATGTTGTGCAGCCAGAAGCTGTGGAAGGAGCCGGTGGCCACGATGACCGACACCAGCTGGTAGCGGCGCTGGAGCGGACCTGACTCGACTTCAACGGACTGGATGCGTCCGTACGGAAGCATGGCCAACGTGCGGCTCCACAGACCCGTTTGAATCCACAGCTCCTGGTCCGCGAGGTGGTAGCCGGTCCGCGCCCAGCGAGCAGGCAGGCGGGCGAACCGCAGCAGGCCTAAGGCCGCCGCCGCGCCCGCGGTGCACCACCCGGGCCAGGAGGGGACCGCCGTCCACAGGCGGGGAACGAGCACCGCCCCGACGCCGGCGACAACCAGGGCCGCGGCAGCGGTGAACAGCGCCGTGGCCGCGCGCCACATGGTCAGGGCTCGGCGGGGAAGGCGGGTGAAGGTTTTCCCGTGAGCGGGGAAGGTCGTCTCGGAGTCGGATTCCCGGGCGGGGGGCGCGGCTTGGGCGGGAACGATGGTTTCCAGGTCGTTGTCCGGGGCTTTGGGGCGCGGGGTGGGTACGGGCGGGTTCGTGGTCATCGCTGGTCCTGTGAGGTGCGGTTTGTGACGAGAGGTGAGGGGGCGTCGCCGATCAGCGGCCAGGCGTCACGGGCCGCCGACACCAGCCCGGTGATCAGAACGCCCATCAAGATCACGGTGAGGCAGCCGCCGACGTCGCGAAGCGTCGACAGCAGCGGGTCCTGATGCCAACTGCGCGCGCCGGTCGGGTCCAGTTCGCTCGTCGCGGGCTCTGGAGGCGGGTCGAACATCGAGACGTGGTGGAGGAAGGCGTCGATGGCGGACGGCGCGTACCCGAAGTGCCTGCCGCGTTCCGCGTCGTCCCAGGGCTGCCGGGGGCCCCAGTCGACGGTGTGGCAGGTGTCGCGGTGGACCGACAGGCTGAGGCGGACGCGCGGGAATCCGGGTCGGCCCCGAAGGGCCGCCCAGACGCGTACGGCATCGGCCACGGTGCCCGCGGACAGGTAGCCGCCGCTGCGGCTGCCGCCGGCGGGCACCGCGAGGAGTACGGCGCCGTCCGTCTTCACGCCGACCGCGTAGTCGAGGAGGACCGGGTCGGCGAGGCGTTCCCGGAACCAGGCGTAGTCCTCGGCACACCCCTCGGGCGAGGGGCGGCAGAGCGGCGCGGCAATGCGCGTGGCCAGGGAGCGGGGCATGCGGAGCGTGCGCTTTCCACCGTGGCCTCCGGTCATGCCGTGCGGGTGATGGGGTTGTTGAGGATGTCGGTGAGGGTGTCCCGGTCCAGGCGCACCACGACCGTGTGGTGGTCGGATAAGCCCTTCATGTTGATGACCTCGACCTCGCGCACGGCGGGAAGGAGCTGCTTGCTGGCGTAGATCCTGTCGATGCGCGAGTCCGGCCCGTGCGTGTCGTAGGCGTCGACCGTCGGTGCGACTGCGGCGGTGTTCCCCGCGGTGGTGGCGAGGTGGCGGGCGACGTCCTGAAGGCCGGCGGTGCGCAGGGTGTCGTCCGGTCGGTCGTCCATCCGGCGCACGCCGTCCGGCCCGATGTAGGAGCGGTGCGCCCGGTGGGGCTCGTCGGGGATCTCTTCCAGGACGGGCAGGGCCGGGTCCCCCGGGGTGCCGGGGACCGGGTAGCTGTTGTTGTCGCCGCCGAGCAGCGCCGGGTAGTGGACGCGTCGCCCGTCGGCCTTGACCCACCTGTCGTTCCACTGGGTCAGTCGTTCGGCCTCCGACAGGCGCGTAGTGGTGGAGCCGTAGTTGAGGTGGTACGAGCCCACGATCAGAGGGACCGCGCCGGGGGCCGTGCCGGCGAGCTGCAGGCTGCGCACGGTCGGCGGGAGCACCCACATGGGGCCGGTCTTCGGGAACTCGCCGACCGGGGTGAAGAGGGTGGGGTCGTGGTAGAGGGCGGTGCAGCACTCGGGGCCGATCAGGCCGGCCATGCCGAGCACGGCTTCGGCAGCGTCCGCGAGCGCGTTGCCGTCGTCCTGCGCGTTCCACACCTCCTGGCGCAGGAGCAGATGCAGGTCGAGGGACGCCAGCTTGTCGTGCATCCGCTGCCACAGTGCGCGGTCGCCGCCGCCGTTGTTCTCGAAGTTGCAGATCGCCGCGTTGATGAGCATGTGGTTCTTCCCCCAGAGGTAGAGGTGTCAGCGGGTGGGCGTGAGGACCTGGCGGAGGACGTCGAGGTCGAACCGCGCGATGAGCAGGGCGTGGTCGGACACCTCTCGCACCTCGTCGGTCGCCAGGGCGTCGAAGGCGAGGAGGGCCGGGGCGAGGTCGGGGGTGCAGTAGATGCGGTCGATGCGCTGGGCGGGACCTTGGTCGGTGCGCTTCAGGCTCGCTGTCGCCGCGAGCGCGCCGGGCTGTCCGAGGGCGGTGGCGGCGTGCAGGCCGAGGTCGGTGAAGACGGGGTCGCCGCCGGAGAGGATCTCGTCCGGTCGGGTGTCCGAGACACGGCGGCCGTCGCGCTCGATGGTGCGGTGCTGGTAGTGGACTCGGTCCTCGACCTTGTCCCAGTCCGGAAGCGCCACGGACTCCAGCGCCGTTTGGTGCGGGTAGCTGTTGGCGTCCATCCCCACCAGGGCGCTGTGGCTGTGGTCGGCGAGGGTGCTGAGCCGCCTGGCCTCGGTCGCGCGCATGTCCGGGTCGAAGTGGCACAGGTGGGCCGACGCCAGATCCAGCGACTTCGGACACCCCTTGAGGCGGACACGGGGATTGCAGATCGGCTTCCACGCCAGGTCGTGCTCGAACTCGCCGTCGACGAGGAACAGGGTGGGGTCGACCATGACGCCGACCGGGTTGCGGCTGCGCCCCTCGCGCGGCGCGGCCATAAAGGGCGTGAGGCCTCCGAGCCGGTTGGCCTCGGCGTACAGGTCAGCCTTCCCGCGGTCCCACGCGCCGGTCAGCTCCTGGCGCAGCACGATGTGCGGTTCGATGGCGGCGAGGATGTCGCGGGCCAGGTCGCGGTGGTCGTCGCGTCCTCTCGGGTCGCGGCCGTTGTGCTCGATGTTCCAGCAGACGACGCGCAGTTCATCGGTCACGTGTTGGTTCTCCTTGCTGACGGTCTCGACGGTGGACGGGCGCGGTGGCGCGGTTCACCGGTCGGGGGTGAGAGCTGCATCCGCCTGTGGCAGGTCGAGCGTGACGATGAACGGCAGGTGGTCGCTCAGGCCCCGCGCTTCCTCGGTATCGGGGACCTCGCACCCGGATAGGGCGGGGGTGAGGGCCGGAGCGAGGAGGATGTGATCCGAGCGGTGGTCCCACCGCTCGGCGTCGCTCCAGTAGCCAGCCGTGCGTGGCACTGGGATGCCGAGCGCCGCGACAGGATCGGTGAAACCGGCGTGCACGAGCTTGGCCATCGCCAGGCGGTCGCTGCCGCCGTAACTGCCGTCGGGCAGTTGCAGCCGGTGGCGGGAGTGCAGCTCGGCCGGAATGACGCTCCAGTCCTCCAGTTCGGGGTCGTCCAAGCCCCGGACGTTCAGGTCACCGGCCAGGGCCACGCGCCGGCCGGCGGCGGCGTACTCGGTCAACCAGCCGGCTTCGAGGGAGCGCCTGGCGCCGTTGAAGGGGGCCAGGTGGGTGTTGAGCACCGTGAGCTCGTGGCCGTCCGCGGTGAAGTGGGCGCGGGAGACGGTGTGGTGGAAGGTGCCTTCTGCGACATCGGGGTGGAACGCCGTACACCGCACGCGGGGCCACCGGTAGAGGGTGACCAGGTGGCAGTTGTGGCTGTTGGAGGGGGCGAACTGGGCCTGCATTCCGAGAAGGTCGGCGAAGCCGAGCATGCGGGCGTAGCCGCGCTCGTCCCACCTCTTCGCCTCCTGCAGGCACAGGACGTCCAGGTTCTGCGCCCGTAGGAACTCCGCCTGGGCGCGCCAGCGTTCACCGCCACCGTCGAGCAGGTTGTACGTACCCAGCCGCACGGTGATGGTCATGCCGCACCGCCGGCAGCCGCCGGGTGGTGGCCGTGGACCGACGCGGTGTGCCGGTTGTCGTGCAGCTGATACATCGCTGGCGTCTGGTGCAGGACGGCGCGCATCTGCGCGAAGTCGAACTCGGCACGCAGAGGCAGGTGGTCGGACAGCTGGCGAAGCTGGGGGGTGTCGCAGACGGTGAAGCTGGTCAGGGTGGGGGCGAGTTCGGCGCTGAGGTAGCCGCGGTCGATGCAGTGCCGGGGCCCGGAGGGCCGGCCGGGGTGGTCGCGGTAGCCGGAGCTGGGGGCCAGGGCCTCGGGCTGGTCGAGGTGCTCGGCGACGTGGCGTGCCATCTCGACGTAGCCGGCCGCTAGCAGTTCACGGTCGGGGCGCATGTCTGTGTGCCGACGGTCGTCGCACTCGTAGGTGCGGTTGGCGACGAAGGCGTGGTCGGTGTAGTCGTCCCAGCGGATGTCCGTGCCGACGCGATAGCTGTTCCAGTCGCCGAAGATCAAGGCCACCCATCCGGGTTTGGCGAGAGTGGTGCACCAGCGGGCTTCGGTCAGGCGGTGCTCGGGCGACCAGTAGCAGGTGTGCATGCTGACTGCGCTGATCTGCCGGGGGCTGAGGGTGCCGTCAGGGTCGCGGAGGCGGACGGCGATGTTCGCCGGCGCGTGCCAGGGTGCCCAGGCCTGCGGGTACTCCTCCGTGCACACCAGCGGTCCATCGCGGCGGACGAAGATCGCGTTGTCGTTGGAGCTGCCCGGGCGCGGGACAGCGATATGGCCGTCCATGTCCAGGAGTTCCGACACCCGGGCGAGCTGGTCCGGCTGGACTTCCTGCTGGAAGAAGATGTCAGGGCGCTGCTCCTGGACCCAACGGGCACCCGCCTCCAGGTTGATGCCCTTCTCCAGGTTCCAGTTCAGGACGGTGATCGATTCGTTCATGCCGCGCACCTCTCGGGCAAGGAGACGGGGAGGGGGTCCGCTGAAGCGGAGGTCGATAAGGAGCCGAGCGGCCCGTGGCGCTCGCGGAGGTGCCGGGCCTGCTCGGCGTAGGGGGGCAGGTCAGCGCCGGCCCTTCGAGTGTCGAGCTGCGCGAGGTCGGCAATCGGGTGCGGCTGGAGCTGCCCATCAGAGCGGTACCAGTGCTGGGTGCCGTACAGCTGGGGCTGCCTAGCGTTGACGAGGCAGCGGTCGTGAAGGTGGGCTAGCTGAGCACGAGTGGCTTCACCTGCTGTTACGGCCACTTGGAGCAGTCGCAGAAGCCTCTGCTGAAAACCTTGATCGTGGTCGCAGTGCACCGCGATACTCACGGCCGCCTGGCACGCGTTCTGGCCCACCGTCCGGTGCCCCGGCCACTGCCTGAGACTCTCCACGATGCGGTGCAGCGCCACGGCGTTGTCCTGCTGCGCCTTCTGGATGGCCGCGAGGGCATCTGCTGACATGCGGACACGTTCCGGTCCAGGAGTGCGCCACTGCTCTCTGGTGATTTCCACGCGGCTCAGCAGTTCGGCAGCGAACGCGGCGTGACTCGGGCTCGACTCGTACGGCTCGCTCACGGTGTCACCGGCCTGGACGGTCCTGCCGACCAACGGCCGCGCTTTGTGGCGCCAGCCTGCCCGTGGCCGCACTGAGCCCGCGCAAGCGGAGCCATGGGGTATGAGGGGGTGTTGAAGCTGGCGAAGGGCCCTATGTCGCGGAAGCCCGGGGGCGGCACGCGGACAGTGAGCAGAAGACGTGTCAGCTCCAGCGACACACGTAGCCAGAGGTCACCGGTCAGGGAGAACCGGGTCTTCACGGCACCGCCCCCTCTGAGGTGGACGGCCGCCCCGTGCCGCCGCAGTGCCCGACCGTCCTTCCGCCTGCCCGGCAGGGTCACCTTGCTCATGAAGCCGGCTCCTTCTCCGCGGACACTGCGGGCAGTACGGGGATCTCCGTGGTGATGAAGGCGTCGAGACTGTCCGCGCGGCACGCATTTGCTGTCAGCAGGACGTCCAGTCCGACGGGTGGGCCCGCCGACCGGTGACGGTTCCACCCGCACTCGTCCACCAGATGACCGATGAGGCGCTCGCCGGCGGAATCGCGGTGGTGACGAAGGGGGACGGTGCACGCCACCCGGGTGTAGTCACACAGGGCGGCGTAATGGCGGGCCCAGATGGTCAGGAGCCAGCCGATCCTGTAGCCGACACCTGGGGCGGCAGCGGCGCAGGACAACGCCAGTGTCGGCTGAGCGTTCTCGGAGTCCGTCCACGGCGGCTCGGCCAGAGCGGTCCGATCGAGTTGGAGGCAGCCGACAAAGGCGTTGTCGTCGGTGTCGACCAGGACGGCCATCTCGCGCTCATCACGCAGGGACTCGAGTATCGGCCGAGCGCTCTCGGCGGGCAGGTCGCGCTCTCGGCGCCAGGCCATGACCTGGGCGCTGAGCACTTCGTACTCGGTACGTCCGTCCAGGTGTCGGATCAGGTACGGAGGTGTGGTGGGGTGCACGGAGCTTCCTGCGGCGTGAGGGCTCGTCGCGGGCCCGAGGAGGGTGCCGGGTGCGCTTACGGAGGCGTTGTTGGTCACCGGCTGGTCCTGGGGCGCCGGGCGGCGCGGCGCGGCGTGTTGGTGAGACCGGACGGAGCGGTGAGGGCGTCGTTGAGTAACTCGGCGTGGGTGTGGCCGGAGCCGGGCGGGGTGTGCCAGTGCAGGTCGGTGCCGGCGGTGACATGGGCGGCGGGGATCGTGAGGCGGGTTCCGGGCCGCAGAAGGCGTATCCCGTGGCGGGCCCACGGCCCGGGACGGACGGTGTCCGGGTCGAGGAGGATGTGCCAGCTGCCGCTGTAGGGGTCGGCGAGCACCGGTCCGTGCCCACCGGCGGCCTGCAGCGCGGCGATCAGCGGAGGTGCGAGGGTTGCCAGGAGCCGTACGGCGTCGAAGTGTTCGCCGCACCCCCAGGTACGCAGGCCGCCGGGCGGCGGTACCCATGGCGGCAAGGTGAGGGACAGGGTCTCGTACGGGGAGGACGTGAGGCGCATCGATATGTCCTTGTGGGATCGGGGAGCGTTCGGCTGTGGGCGGACCTAAGTGAGGCGTCGTCATGGCGCCTTGACCGCCGAGGGCCCGACTGCGTGCGGATCGGAGATCGCCTCTGTCAGTGCGGGTCTGGCCTGGGCGCGCAGCCGCAGACGGATGACGCGTTCGCCGGTCGGACTCAGACTGGTCGGCGATCGGGTCTCCCACCCGAGGTCGCGCAGGTACTGCAGTAACCACTGGGCTGCCTCATCGACGGCTCCGGTCTTGCACGGAACCTCGCACCGGACCCACGTCAGCAGGCTGTTGGCCGCGTAGTCGGCAAGCCACAGGGTCAGCATCCGTCCGACCTGGTTCGACCCGGCCGTCACCGGGTCAAGGGAGACCAGAAGTCCCGGATCGCGGCCGTCGACGCCCCAGTGCCGCATGTCCGGATCTCTGTGCAGGACGAGAGCGCCGACGAGGATGCCGCCCTCGTAGAACCCAAAGGCGCCGTCTTCCCGGAGAAGGGCCTTGGCGCGATCGGCGGAGACGGTTATGCCCTGTCCAGCGAGCAGGCGGACGCGGTCTGTGGCCAGGGCCGCGGCTTCAGCGCGAGCGGCGTCGGTGTTGATCGGCAGCACCTCGTACACGGGCGCCGTGGGCCTACGGCTCGTCGGAGATTGTCGCCGGTCGCCGTCATGGAAGCTGCCCTGGGTACTCATAGGGCGGGCTCTGCCGTGGCCGTTGCGTCGGTCGTGGGCTGAGTGCCCGAGGTGCCGAGAATGCCCCACGTGTGTGCCAGCCCGACCAGGTGGGCTGCGCTTCGGGCGTTCCCTTTGTCCACGGTGGCGTCGATCTCGGCGCGCACGTCGTCGGCCGGCACACCGATGGCGTTCCCGATGTCGGCGTTGAGGGTGTGCTCGGCGATGGCCCGTATGACGGTCACTTCGTGCTTGGTGAACGCCGGAGCCGTCCCGCTGCCGGCCGGTGGGGGAACCTCCCGGGCGGCGAGAAGGGTGTGCACGAGGACGGCGCGCGACGATCCCGGGCAGCCCATCTTCTTGCGAGCCGCACTGAGGTGGCTGGCCACGCCATCCACGGACAGGCAGACCTGGTTGGCGATCGCCTTGTTGGACACGCCGTAGACGAGTTGTGCAGCGACGCGGCGCTGGTCAGCAGTGAGGGTCGTGGCGGGCAGGGCGGTGGTCATGTGGAGTCCTGGGTCGGCGGTGGTGTGACGGACGCGGGGTGGTGGAGGTGCGCCGGCGGGGACGGCGAGTACTGTCTCCGCCGCCGCGGTAGCGGCGCCGCTTCTACGCCGCGGCGTGCAGCACGACGGGCAGCGCGGTGACGTCGGTGCCGATGAAGGAGCGCTGCGGCTCGAGGTCCTCGACCTTGCAGGCCAGGGCGATCTGGGGGAACCGCTCGAACAGGGCAGGGAGCGCCACTTCGGCTTCGAGCTTGGCCAGCGGGGCGCCCAGGCAGTAGTGGATGCCGTGACCGAAGGCCATGTGGTCCTTGTCGTCCCGGTCGATGCGGAAGGCCTCGGGCTCGTCGTGGACGGCCGGGTCGCGGCCGTGGGCGCCGAAGCCGATCAGGATGGCGTCGCCTTCCTTGATGGTGACGCCATCGCCGAGGTCGATGTCCTTGGTGGCGTAGCGCAGGGGCAGGTGCATGATCGGCGGGTGGAGGCGGAGGGCTTCCTCGATGACGTCCCGCCACCGCCGGGGGTCGGCCAGAGCGGTCGCCAGCTGGTCCGGGTGGTTGAGGAGCTCGCGTACGGCGGCGTTGATGAGGGCGACGGCGGTTTCGCTCCCCGCTCCGATCATCAGGATCAGGGTCGAGATCAGCTCGATGTGGCTGAGCCGGTCGCCGTCTTCCTCGTGGGCGGCCAGCAGCAGGCTGGTCATGTCCTCGCCCGGGGTCGTTCGTTTGACGTCGATGAGCGTCTGCATGGCCTGGTAGAGGTCGTGCTTGGTCGCTTCGGCCTGTTCAGCGGTGACGTCGGTGGCGAGGACGGAGTCGATGACGCGGAGCATCTCGGGGCGCTGATCGGCGGGAACGCCGAAGAGGTCGCAGATCAGGCGCGTGGGCACCCGGTAGGAGAAGTGGGTGCGCAGATCGACGGGCGCGGTCTGGTCCTGGTGGGCCAGGCTGTCGAGGAGGTCGGTGACGATGGCCTGGAGAACGGGGCGCATCGCTTCGACCCGCCCGGGGGTGAAGGCGCGGCTGACCAGTTGGCGCAGGCGTTTGTGGTCGTCGCCGTCGGAGGTGAACATCGAGACGACGTCGACCCAGGCGTAGAGCCACGGTATGGAGCCCGGGGTGTGGGAGGGCCAGGACTTGCGGGCGTCCTTGGATACATCGGGGTGGGTGAGGAGCCGCTTGGCGACGTCTCCGCGGGTGACCGACCAGGCGGGGACATCTTCCGGCATGCGGACCCGGACGGCCGGGCCGGCCGCCCGGAGCTCGTCGGCCTGGGCGAACAGGCGGCGGCCGCCGCTGCTGTCGAGTGTCACGGTCGCGGTCCGGGCGGGGGTGCTGGTCACGAGGAACCTCCTGCGAGAGCGGCGGTGGGAAGACGGTCTTTCGACTTGGGCCGAAACCTGACGGGCATCGTCTGCGGGCACTGGTGGAAAGGGCCGTGCCGCAGAAGGGGCTCCGGGTCGGTGGAGGCCAGCTCCATGTCCCAGAGCTGGTCCAGAACCGTCTCGACACCGGTCTGGACGATCGTGGTCGCCTGGGAGATCGCGGGGCAGCGGTGCGGGCCCGTTGACCAGGCGAGGTGGCTGCGGTTGTCGTACCCGAGGTCGTCGGGGAGTGCCGGGTCGGTGTTCGCTGCCGCGTGGGAGATGAGAACGGGAGTCCCTGCCTGCACGTACGCCCCGTGGAGGTAGGTGTCATGGCGGGCGAAGTGGACGGAGAAGTTGGCCATCGGCGGGCGCTGCCACAGGGCCTTCTCCAGGGCGCGGCGCACGGTGAGAGTTCCGGCGGCGAGGTTGCCGGCGTAGTCGTCGTCGCGCAGGAGTAGGTGAAGGGTCCAGGCGGTGCACGCGGCGGCGGGGATGATGCCGGCGCCGACGGCGCAGAACAACTGGTTGAGTGCTTCCTCGTCCGTCAGGGCGGCGGCGTGGTTGATCATCCAGGAGGTGAGGTCCTGGCCGGGTTGGGCGCGGCGAATCTGGATGAGCTCGTACAGGAGTCCTGCGAAGTCGGCTGCGCCCTGGGCCGCTTCGGGGCCGGCGCTGATGAGGTCCTGGCACGCGCGCACCATGCGGGTGGACTTCTCGGGCGGGCATCCGAGGAGTTCGGCGAACACCAGCATGGGGAGGATGTCGGCGAAGTCGCTCATGATGTCGGCCTGGCCGTCCCCGATGATCCGGGCGATCAGCGTCAGGGCGCTGCGTTGGGTGATCTCTCTGAGCCAGTGGGGGCTGATGCGGGCGATGCAGTCGTCCATCGCCCAGCGCAGGCGGGCGTGCTCCTGGTCGTCGGTGTAGAGGACCGAGGGGCGCCAGGCCATCATGCCCAGCACGGGGCTGTCGCCCGGAACTTCGCCGTTGGCCAGGGCTGCCCAGCGGCGGGAGTCCTTGGAGTACGTGCGCGTGTCGTTCAGGAGGGTGACGGCGGCGCGGTGCTGTGTGACGACCAGGGCGTGGACGGTGGGGGCGATCTCGGCCCAGCCGACGGGTCCCTGGCTGCGCAGTTGGTCGTAGGTGGCTTGGGGCTGGGCGGCGAAGGCGGCCCCGTGCAGCATGGGGCAGCCGCTCGCGGAGAGCGGGGGCGGCATGGTCATGAGGCGGGCTCCAGGCTGGGGCGGGACAGCAGGTGGGAGACGAGTGCTATCAGCGGAGACTTCGCCGAGCTCTTTTCCCGTACGTCGCACTCGACGAGGGGCGTGGACGGGTGCAGGTCCAGGGCCTTGCGCAGTTCGGCTTCGCTGTAGTGGGGGGAGGCCGCGAAGGTGTTGACCGCGACGACGTAGGGCAGATCGGCTTCTTCCATGCGCCCCATGGCGTCCCAGGACTCGGTGATGCGCGCCGTGTCGACCAGGACGACGCCGCCGAGGGCGCCCTGCATCAGCTCGTCGATCATGTAGTCGAACCGCGGCTGACCGGGGCCGCCGAACATGTAGAGCACGATGTCGTCGGTCAGGGTGAGGCGGCCGAAGTCGAGCGCGACCGTGGTGGTGTTCTTGTCCGACAACCCCCGCAGTGTGTCGACGATTTCGCCGGCCTTCGTCATCCGTTCTTCGGTTGACGTGGGCCTTATCTCGGAGACCGCACCGACGAACGTGGTCTTGCCGACGGCGAAGGGGCCGAGCACGACGATCTTCACCGAGTGGCGGACACCGGGCGCCAGGTAGTTGCCCTCAGAGGTTGATGAGCGCATCGCGGATCCTCTCCAGCAGCTGTCTGTCGTGCTGCTGAGCGGCGGGTACGGGGTCACGGCTGACGAGATGGCTGCTGTCGACGAGGGAGGAGACCAGCACCTTCGTCACAGCGGCCGGGAGTTGCAGGTCGGCGCTGACCTCGGCCAGCGACAGCACTCCGGGCAGGCAGTGCTGCATCAGCCGGCGGGAGTGGGCGTCCAGACCGTGCAGCGGCTTGTCCGGGTCGGCGATCAGGAGAGTGGCCAGGTCCAGGGTGCGGCGGGTGGGCGCGGCCCTTCCCCCGGTCGGGGTGTAGGGCCGCACCATGCCGGCGCGCCGCCGGCCGCGGGGGGTCACGAGGTTCCGTACGCTGTCCGCTCCCGGGCGGACAGCGCGGGAGCCAGGCCCTTGATGGCCTTGATCGTCGCCCCGGAGGCGACGGCCACTTCGGGCGCGGTCATCTCCGCGGTGACGGATACGGCCAGCGCGGTGTTGTGCCCGGCCCCGAAGACGAGGATGCAGCGGTTGGGCAGGTCGATGATGACCTTGCGGGGGGTGTTCTCGTCCTCGTTCGCTTCGGCGAGCTCGGCGATGGAGCGGCCGAGGGAGAAGATGCTCGAGGAGCTGGCCCCAGCGCGGTCGGCCACATCGCGGTGGACGCCGTCCGAGTGGGCCAGCACCATGCCGTCGGAACTGAAGAGGACGGCGTGCAGAACGCCCTTCTCCTCCGCGAGACGGTTGAGGACCCAGGACATGTCGTGGGTGTCGGCGGTGGGCTGCTGGTCAGGCACGGAACTGCTCTCCTTCGGTGGGGCTGGACTCGTGGTCGCGAATGGTCTCCGCCAGGTGGGCAAAGCCCTGCGTGAACGCTTCGGGGTCCTCCGTAGGCGCTGGCGCGCCGGTGACTACGGGGGCGGTGGGACGGGGCGAGCGCCTGCGCCGCTGCGGCAAAGCACTGCCGTCCGACGGCTCACCCCGTCCGTCGGCCTGGTCCCTTTCCGGGGGAGCCTGGGTCGGTGAGGCGGAGGCGTGCCCTGTGGTCCGAGAGGCCGCTGCTTGGCGCTCTGCCTGTGTTTCCTCTGCGGTCGGACCGTGTCCGAAGAGTTCCCGCGGGATGCGAAGGACGGCCCGCACTCCGCCGTACGGGGACGTGCTGGTGACATCGGCGGCGAAGCCGTACTCGCCGGCGAGGCGGCCGATGACGGCGAATCCGAGCTGGCGCGTGTCCTGCAGAGCCGTCACGTCCAGCACGGTGTGCCGCGACAACTGCCGGGCGGCCTCCTCGCGCTGATAGGCGTTCATGTTCAGGCCGCCGTCGTCGACGACGATGCAGAACCCCGTCTGGAACGCCTGCACCTCGACGAAGACCTTGCCGTCGGAGTACGCGGTGGCGTTGGACAGCAGCTCCGTGAGCGCCACCGTGACCGGTTCGACGACACGGCCTTCGAGCCAGGTCTCGCCGCTGCCGGGCTCGTAGGTGTAGCTCACCCGCAGATAGGCGTTGATCCGGCCCCGCGCGGACTCGACGACCTCGCCGAAGGTGCAGTCCGCCCGCTGCAGACCGGGCCACGAACCGGCCAGGATGCGCGTGCGCTGGAGCGTGTGGAGGGCCTGGGTGACCAGGTGGTCGAAGCCCATCAGGCTCTGGTGGTACGTCGTGCCCTGGGGGTAGCGGTCCATCTCCTCGACGACGTTCAGCTGGCAGCGGTGCAGATGCGTCTGCGCCTCGTCGATGATGTCCCGCACTGAGGACCGCGCGGAGAGCCCGATCTGATCGCGGGTGACAGTGAGGGCCTCCTGGAGCAGCCCCATCACGGTCTGATGACTGTGGTCGATGGGACTGCCGGCGAGACGCTCCTGGCTGAGTTCGGGCACCGGCACGCCGCGGTGTCCGCGGGCGAGGGTGTCCACCAACGCGGGCATCCGCACCTCAGCGAAATGCTTCGACTCCGCCTCCACCGCGCCGGCGTAGGCGAGCGCGGAGTCGCGCTGGGCTTCCAGGGGGGTGACCCTGGCGGCCAGGGCCCGCTTTCTGCGGGCCTGCACTATGAGCCCCACTGACGTGGTGGCGAATCCGCCACCGAGCAGTGCGGTCGCGGTCACCAGCGAATCGAGCATGAGAGGTCCTCGCGCGAAGTGGGGGTCGACTGTGAACGGGCGGGGGCAGGGCCGAAGGGGCGTGTTTCGGGCTGCGGCCGAAGTGCTGTGAGCAGCGGCAGGGACGCGTACAGCGGCAGGGGCGCGGAGTAGACGCGGCCCTCGTTGTTGCCGAGTCGGGCCCAGTGGAGATCCTCGGCCGGCCCGGAGCTCAGCGGGGGCACGGCCAGAACTCCGCTGTCGCGGTGGTCTACCGGCCAGGGCCAGCACATGCCGCGGCCGGAGTGGGGCGGCAGGATCAGCACCCACTCGTTCCCGCGGGCCATCGCGGCCCCCACCGGGTGCGGGTTGATGTGACCCAGCAGGGAGAGAATCCGGCGTGCCGCCAGCTCGGGCATCGCCGCGGTGTCACAGTCACGGCCGATCTCGACAGCGACCGGGGCGTCGGCGGTGACTGTGTCCGGGAAGAGGTCCGCGATCGCGGGCACCGTGTTCATGCGGCGATCACCGGCATAGCCGCCCGCTCCAGCTCGCTCATCAGGACGGCACTCTCGATCAGGCCGATCATCGAGAACGCCTGGGGGAAATTCCCCAGCTGTCGGCGCGAGGCCGAGTCGTACTCCTCGGCGAGCAGGCCGACGTCATTGCACAGTGCGAGCAGTCGCTCGAACAGGGCCCGGGCCTCCTCCATCTGGCCGGTGAGCGCGAGGGCGTCGACCATCCAGAAGGAGCAGAGCAGGAAGCTCCCCTCGTCACCGGCAAGGCCGTCGACCCCCACCTGGTTGCCGTCAGTCGGATAGCGGTGGACCAAGCCGTCGTCCGTTGAGAGCTCGCGGCGCACTGCGGCGACCGTGCCGACAACCCGCGGGTCGTCCGGCGGGAGGAACCCGGTGCGCGGGAGCAGCAGCAGGGCCGCGTCCAATTCGGTGGATCCATAGGACTGGGTGAACGTGTTCCGCTCGGAGTCGTAGCCCCTCTGGCACACCTCGGCATGGATGGCGTCGCGGAGCTCGACCAGCTCGGCCAGGTCGGCGTCGAGGACGCCAGCCTCCACCAGGCGAACCGTCCGGTCGACCGCGACCCAGGCCATGATCTTGGAGTGCACGAAGTGGCGTCGTCCGCCGCGCACTTCCCAGATGCCGTCGTCCGGCTCCTGCCAGCGCCGCTTGAGGTAGTCGACGAGCCCGAGGTGCAGGGTCGCGGTGCGCTCGCACCGGGCGATTCCGTGCACATGGGCCAGATACAGCGTGTCGATGACCTCGCCGGGAACATCGAGCTGGAGTTGGCCGGCAGCGTCGTTGCCTACTCGAACAGGCGTGGAGCCCTCGTACCCGGGCAGCCAGGGCAACTCCCGCTCGGGCAGATTCCGCTCGCCCAGGATCGAGTACATGATCTGAATGTCGTCAGGTTTGCCGGCCACGGCCCGCTGGAGCCACTGCCGCCACGCCTCGGCCTCCTGGTGGTAGCCGGTCCGCAGCAGGGCGGACAGGGTGATCGAGGCGTCGCGGAGCCAGGTGTAGCGGTAGTCCCAGTTGCGTACGCCGCCGATCGTCTCGGGAAGAGAGGTGGTCACGGCGGCGACGATCGCGCCGGTCGGCGCGTACGTCATGGCCTTCAGCGTGATCAACGAGCGGACGACCGCGTCACGGTACGGGCCGTCGTAGGTGCACCGCGACACCCACTCCCGCCAGAACGTTTCGGTGGCCTCTAGCGCAGCCCAGGTGTCTGGGATTTCCGGTGTCGTGTGGCGGTGGGAGGAGTGCCAGCTGAGGGCGAACGTCACCGTGTCGCCGGCGGTGACGGTGAACCGGCTGACCAGGGCGTCTTCCTTTTGGACCGTGTCCACGGTGGCGTCCAGCCAGAGGGCGTCCGGCCCGTCGATTGCAACGGTGCGGCCCTGATGTTCGTAGATCCAGGGCCGGTGCTTTCCGTAGCCGAAGCGCGGACACCAGGCGGATGCGACTTCAACCGTTCCGCTGATCCCTTCGACGATCCGGATGAGTTGCGGGCTGTGGCCGTCACGGGGAGGCATGAGGTCAATGACACGGATGGTGCCGGTCGGGGTGTCCCACTCGGATTCGAGGATGAGTGAGTCGCCGCGGTAGCTGCGCCGGTCCGCATCCGGGGCCTGGGCGCCGTCGGGATGGGCGGGGCCGATCTGCCAGTAGCCGTGATCCCCGGTTCCCAGGAGGCGGGTGAAAACAGAGGAGGAGTCGAAGCGCGGCAAGCAGAGCCAGTCGATGCTGCCGTCCCGGCAGATGAGGGCGGCCGTCTGCATGTCTCCGATGAGTGCGTAGTCCTCGATACGCCCAGCCATGGAATATCCGTCTCGATAGGTGCGGGTGCTCCCGGGGCCTTGCGAGGCGAGGCGGGGAACGGGGGGCGGGTACGGGAGCGGCTCGCTCAGTGCCACGAAGCGGGCGAGCGACCGGCTTGAAGCCGCTGAGTGCGGGGCCGGGTTCGAGCGGCCGCGGTCGGCAGCACTGAGTTCATCGAGCCACAGCCTTCGCGCTGAGGTCGTTCAGATCGACGGCGGTGCAGCCCTGGAGCGATAGCACTTGACGGCTCGCCAGCAGCCAGGGGAGTGCGGGATCTTCGTAGGAGACGTTGACGACGTCCTTGCCAGGGACCATGAGCAGTGTCCGCGGGTCGTAGAGGATGCCGGCGACACCCCAGGACAGCGGTCGTTCGACCCAGGCGGCTACGTGTTCGCGCAGGTGCGGGCAGTGCTTGACCGCGATGAGCGCACACGGTGGGCAGACCGGGGCAGCGGTGGTCAGCTCGCCCTCAGCCACCGGCTGACCGACTTGCTTGAGAACGAAGAGCTGCCGCTCCGGATCCTGCTCAAGGGTGTCGGCGCCGCAGACTTGGCACAGCATCCGGCTCACCGCACGCCGTTGACGAAGCACGTGAACCGTCGGGAACAACGCTCGGCCCGATCCGGGGGCGATGGACTGCCTGACCCACAGCACCCCGTCCGCGTCGCGGTCGTAAGGCATCTCGCCCGCGAAGCCGATACCTCGCCCGCTCGGGTGACGCACCACGGCAGGAGTCCGATGATTTTCCCCGCTCCACGCGGTGACGTACGGCACCGGAAGACCCCCTTGTTCGTGCTGGGTCCTTTTCATGCCGCGGCGCTCGTCAACCGGTGCGGAGCGACGATCTTGCCGTTGGGAAGGATCTCACCGGTGTCTTCGAAGAGGAGGACACCGTTGCACAGCAGGCTCCAGCCCTGTTCCGGGTGGGCCGCGACCACGACGGCGGCCTCGCGGTCCGTGGCCTCGGCGGAGGGACAGGTGGGCTTGTGCTGACACATGGTGAGTCCTCGGAAGAATCGGCATGGGGGATGGACGATTGGCAATCCGGCAGCGGGACCGGCTGCCGTGGAGGGCACTCACCACGGCAGCCGGGAGGCAGCAGCACTACGGCCCTGCGCCTCGCTCCGGTCTTCCGGAGGCTGCGGTGACGGGGTGGCACCGGATGCCTTCGGGATAGGACTCGGAGCCCGAGGGCGGGCGCTGACGTACGGCGTTCACGGGGGTGTACTGCCGTACGACGGCGCCCGCCCCGCTCGTGGGGTGGTCGACTGTGGACTTCGCCCCTGCCTTGGCAGTTGCTATGAGGTGCTGTGCGGTCTCGGCTAGCAGGATCAGGTGCACCCGCGAGCCCATGTAGTCGGTTGGGGCGGGGCTGGCGAGGATCGCGACCCGTCGCGGCCAGCCCGCTGCCCGCACTAGCGCCGGCAGCTGTGCCCGGAGTACGGCCACCATCTGGTCGACCTCGCCCTGGCAACGGGGAAGGGGCCGGTCCGGGTCTCCCAGTACCTGATGGATCAGGGGGGCAACGATGTCGCCGCCGCCGCGTAGGGGCCGTCCGAGGCGACGCAGCCGAGACGCAAACCGTCGGCCTGCCGAGCTGGCTGCGCGGACTTCGCCACCGAACTGGGCGCCGACGACCGGCGGGACGAGAGTGATCACGACTACCTTTCCGTGGGCAGCGAGGCGGAAGAACTGCGAATAGCGTTGCCGCTCATTGGCACGTTCCGGTAGTGAAATCGGCCCCCACTTCTCCCCACTTCGGCCGTGCAGAGAACGGAGTTGATGTCCACTCGACCCCCGCTGAGGATCGGACAATAGGGCGGAAGTCGGTCACCGCTTCCGGTAGTGATGCCGGTCTCGGAACCCTTGTGGCTGAAGATCGACTTCGTAGCCCACTTCACCCCACTTCTCTGGAAGTGCTTGACCGGAATTCACCACCAGTGATATCGGCGCCGAATACAGGCTGATCGGTCATCAGGGCCGATTGCTCGGCAAAAGGCCAGGTAGAAGCAGTTTTCGTCACGCTTCCCGCTTTCGGTCACCCGTCAGACGGATGGCGGTGACGTCCCTATCGACGGATCGCACTACGAGAGAAGTGCGCGAATCTCGCTCTTCTGTACGACGTCATCCACTCTGGTGCCTCCTCCCACGTCGGAAGTAGGCGGGAGAGCCGGTGAAGTGGGGGGAAGTGGGGACGGGATTCGCTATCGCCTGCGCGGCGACTTGGGCCACGGTATTCAGCAGGACTTGCCAGTCCGTGCCCCCGGGCATCGTGAATGCAGCGAGGAGTGATCCCCGTGCTTGGTTCCACCAGCACTGCCTTGCCATGTGGCCAAGGCCGCGACGGCGGCAGCCCCGCTACGCACGCTGCGATCGACCTCTGCGGTCTTGACGCCCCGCAGAGCGCCGCCCGCCGCATAGTCCGCGAGGCCCTGGCGGGGCGAGCTGACGACACGTACACGGACGACGTGGTCCTGGTCGCGGACGAGCTGGTGGGCAACGCTGTTGAGCACGCTGGAGCGGCGCTCGACATCTGCCTCGACGTGTACGACTGGGGAGTGACCGTCCAGGTTCGGGACGGCGGTGAAGACATCGCGGCGGTGCCCGGGAATCCCCCGGCTGCTGATGAGGATGACGAAGGCGGGAGAGGCCTGTTTCTGGTGGATGTACTGGCGAGCGCCTGGGGAGTCCAGGGCGACAGCATGGGGAAGCGCGTCATCGCGGTCTTCCTCTACCGAGCGGAAGACGCTGACCGATGACACCGAGCGATCTCGCACCCCGCCGTCTGGCCCGGGACCTGACGGTGCTCCCGCTGGGCGTTGGCAGCGGATCCTCTCGCTGGTCGCCCAGCGCCGTCCAACCAGACGACGCGCGACTGCTCGACGGGCTGCGCCGCGCCTTGGAGGCAGGCGCTGGTGAGGACGAGGCGCAGCTGTTCGACACGGCCGACAGCCACCGGAGCGGCCACGCGGAAAGGCTCATGGGCAAAGTCCTGAAGGAGCATCGGGGCCACAAGGTGCAGGTCGCCAGCAAGGTCGGTCGGGTTCAAGGCTCTGCTCCTCACCCCTACGCCGGACCGAGGGTCCGGCACCAGCTGGAACAGACCTTGGAGAATCTGTACCTGGACGAGTTGGCCCTCTACACCCTTGAGTCGTACGACTTCGGTCTCGGTGACCGATACCTCGACCCGGTCATCGAGCAAATGCGAGCACTGCGCGACCTTGGTCAAATCCGGGCCGTCGGTTTGCGTGGTCCGGGCTTCCGCTCCTCGGTCCGCTCGATACGGCGCTTCCTGGATCTGTTCGACCGGATCCGCCCCGACGTGGTCTGGACGCAGGCCAGCGGCCTGGTGCCGCTTGTCGACCTTGGTGAGGGTGAGGACCTCGGCGCTTTCACTGCGCGCCGCGGTGTGGGCTTGGTGATTGCCTCGCCGCTGGCCCATGGTGCGTTAGTGAGTGGCCGCGCGGACCGCGCTGTGGCTGCTTGGGGCGGTTCGGCAGTCGCCTGCGCCGGAGCCATGGCGTCCGCGATCACTCACGGCCTCGCAGAGCTGGCAAGCCGGTTCGGCTCGTCCCCGGATGCCTTGGCTCGAGTGGCTGTGCGGTTCATCCTTCAGCAAGTACAGAACGCTGTGGTCGTTGTCGGCATCGACGACCAGAACGCCAAGTACGACCGCCACTTCCTCGGCCAGCCGCTATCTGAGCACGAGCTTGCGGAAATCGGCGGCGTGTTTTCCCGCATCCGGAGCATGCTGATCCAACCCGAGGGTCGTGCCCCGTCCGTGGAGGTCAATGTGTAACCGGCCCAGAGGCCCGTCCCACTGCTCAGAGAGCAACTCCGTTGCGGAGGTAGCGCGGGATGCCGTCGTCAAGAACCGCCCATGCCTGGGAAGCCCGAACCCGTTGACGGTCCGGCAGCAGTGACAGTGCCTTCGAGACCTCGAAGAAGCGATGCTCCGAAATCTCCTCATCGCTGGGTTTCAGCTCGGCGGCTTGCTCCGGTGACAGGACACCGGCGTCGAAGACGAAGCCGAGAAGGTCGTCCCACGGGCCGTGAGGTTCGACCCAGTCGACACACAGGAACCGCAGGCCGGCGACCGTGAGACCGAGCTCTTCACGGAGTTCCCGGCGAACGGCATCCTCGGGTGCTTCGTTGTCCTCGGCCATGCCACCGGGAAGATCCCACCCGTCCTTGTAGGTCGGGTTCACCAGAAGCAACCTGCCGCCCTCGTCTCGGATCAGGGCGTCGGCGGCGGCCCGCTTCCGAGCTTGTCGTGCGTTTCCCTCGGCCAGATAGGCGTCACGGCCGGGATCACCCGGCTTGGGTGCATGGTTCACTGCGGACCTTCCGGGAGCACAAGACTGCCGAGCAGCAATTTACGGTGCTGCGCCGACGCAGTCATCCGCGACAGGAGCTCGCGGACCTCGGGCACCTTCCGATGCGAGCCGAACTCAATCTGCAGCGCGTCAAGTTGCTTGCTCAGCCGCACAGACGTCACCGACTGGCAGACGTCGTGCAGATCCAGGCCTACCGAGCACGCCGCGTCCAACTGCCCCTGCGCGAGCAGGACTCGTGCCAGCGTGACCTGACCGAAGGCCCTGCTGCGGACCCGGCTCGCGTCGCGCAGTGCCAAGGCGCGCTGCGCCTCCTTCGCTGCTGCCTTGAGCGCGCCGAGATCCAGAAGAATGGAGGCGGCCTCGCTGGCAAGCGCGGCTTCGTCGAACGGCGCCACCCACTGGGGGGCTGGCACGGTCTGTGCAAGGGCCAGAGCTTCACGTGCAGTGTCGAGTCTCCGCTGCGCCTCACGTTCGGCGTTGAGTTGCGCGAGTGCCCGCGCCTCCATGGCGTAGAGGCGGGCGGCAAGGGTCGGCACCGGCGTGCCGGCGGCGAGGCGGGCGAGCCCGCTGCGGGCGAGTTCCGCGGCGGCGACGATCTGATCGGTCTGCAGGGCCAGGTGGCTCATGCCGGCCAGTACATTCGCGCCCGCGGTCACGTCGGTAAGGCTCTGCGCCAGTCGTAAGGCGCGGTCAAAATGGTTGGATGCCATGTCGTCCCGTCCGGCGTCGTGGGCCATCCAGGCCGCCATCTCCGTGAGGACAACCGCTGCACCGAATGTGCTCTCGCCGTCTTCGCGACCGTCCGCTGCGCTGAAGAGGTTCGGGGCGATGACCGTGTTGAGGTAGTGCACCACGGACCGGTAGACGTGGCCGCCGCCCAGCTGGCGGTCCGCGAGCCGGAACGAATTCATGGCAGCCAGATGCGGCGACGTCACCGAGTGGACCCCCATCGGCGCGGTCGTCCCGACATCGACCTGTTGGCCGGACTCCGACGCCAGCGGAGCGAACAACTGCGCGGCCGGCTCCTGGAAGAGGTGCTCCAGAACCCGGCATGTCGCCTGTCGAGGCAAACCCTTGATGTCCCCAACCATCCAGCGATCCCACGTGGAACGCGAGACGTACACGGAAGCGAGGGAAGGGTTGCCGTCGAGCCGGGCCGCCTCCTTGGCCGCCCGCTCGAAGTGCAGCGTGAACGTCTCGTAGATGCGCATGCGGTGGGCCTCAAGCACCTCCGGGAAGCGGATCGCCCTACGCATCGTCATCTACCGCCTTCAGATGCCGGTGCCGAAGCCGAGGAGGGGCACGTCATACAGCTCCGCGCTTCGTTGTCGTGTCAACGCGGGCCCCTCGGCGGCGTTGGTGACTTCGATGATCGGAATCTCGCAGATGAACTGCACTTTCGCGCCGAGCAGGTGCGAAACTCGCCCCTCGGCCGACTTCCCCTTGATGCCGGCCGCGACGTGGATGTGAGGGGCCAGGCAGTCCTTCTCCGTGTCCCATGCGAGCGTCCCGCCGCCGAGTGCTTCAAGCGTCTCGACGGTGATCTCGTCCCACAAGGGGGCCTCGGGATCGGCGAGGGGTTCGCAAGAGCCCACCAGCCGGGCCGAGCGGAGACCACCGACGAAGGTGGGGATGTACCCGGCTCGGATGCCCCGATCCGCGCAGAACTGGGTGAGGCCTTCCAGGAAGTCTTCCCCGTGGTCAAGGGCAAGCATGAACTGCCGGCCGGTGTGCACCTGGGCGTAGCGCATGGTCAGAGTCGTCCTTTGGCTGGTCGCGAGCGAGTCAGGAGTAGTCGAGGAACGCCTTTGCGATCTCCGGGTGCGGCGTGCCTGCGGCCAAGTGGGCGACGAGGAGGAGACGGGCCTTGTAGGGGTCGAGTGCTCCCGCAGGGATCAAGCCGCGGGCCAGCAGGTCGCTCTCGGATCCGGGGAAGGCATAGGTCGACGTGAGGACGGGGCCGGTGCCGATACGCGATGCGAGCACGACGGGCATCGCGGCCGCCAGCGCTTCCAGCCGACTGCACCACGTCTCGGGGACGTGGCCGGCGCCGAACGCGGCCACCACCAGGCCAGCGACTTTGCGCTCCAGGTCATCCAGCAACATTCCGCTGCTGCCCAACGACGCAGCGACGATCTCCACCTGCGGCAGGGCGCCGACGGGCAGCGGTACAGGCGCGGTCGGACTCAGCGAGCGGTGGAACCGCGCTGCCCCTTCCACGACGTGGCCGAGCGGCCCGGTGCTCGGGGAATCGAAGGCTCCCGGGCTGGTCGTGTGCATCTTTCTCACGTGCCGGGCGGCATGAATCTCGTCGCCCAGGACGACAAGGACGCCGGCTCCCCGAGACTCCGTACTCACGGCGGTCTGGACGGCTGCGAGAAGGTTCGCTGGGCCATCCGCGCCCGCTGTCGCAGCATTGCGCATCGCGCCGGTGAAGACCACCGGCGTGGTGCCTTGGTAGTAGAGGTGGGTCAGGAACGCGGTCTCCTCGAGGGTGTCGGTGCCCTGGGTCACCACGACGCCGTCGATGTCCTCGCCGTCGGCCCGTTGCAGTCGGCCCACGAGGCTGACGATGTCGCCGATGGCCAGGGAGGCCCCTGGCATCTGCCGGAAGTCCTCCACGACGGCCTCGGCCACGCCTTGGAGGCCGGGCACAGCGCCCACCAGGTCCGAGCCGGTCAGGGTCGGTGTGACGCCGGCTGCTGCGGCAGTGCGCGTCATGGCGATGGTGCCGCCCAGGGTGAGTACCAGCACGGTGCGGCTCGGGGCACGATCAGCGGAGAGCACGGAGGACCTTTCCTCGGGATGGCTATGCGGACGGGGTTCATCAGGACGAGGAGAGCTTGCCGAGGAAAAGCAGGGTCTCATCCAGCGCTTCTACGGTCAGCAGACGGCTGCGGGGGCGAACGAGACCGCCGACGCCGAACTCGCCCAGAGCACGGCACCGGCCAGTCAACCAGCCCCAGTCCAGGCCCAGGTAACCCGCGAGTGATCGCAGACGGGTCGCAGAGTCCTCGCCCACCAGCACGTCGGCGCCCTGCGCGTCAGCGAAGGCGGTGGCGTACGTACGCAGCTCCCCACGCGCCGAGGTGCTGTCAGCAGCCCACAGGGCTCCGCCGGGAGCCCGAACCCAATTGGCAACGACGGCTCGCTGGCCGGGGATCAGGGCCACTCCGTCCACCTCCGAGTACTCCGGATCCGGCACCACCCTGGCCCGGATCCCGCAGCGCTCCATGAGGGCGATCGCCAACAGCAGCAAGACCCTCTCGTATCTCTCAGAGCGCGCCACCTCACCCTCGGGCAGACAGAAGACCCGGATGGTCTGCGCCGTGGTCCCGTGGAAGCGTTCGAGAGATCGGAGGTAGTCCAGCTTGTGCTTGAAGAACAGCCAGCAGGCCGCCTCTTCTCCACTCTGCTCGCGAGTCCAGAAGATCGGGACCGCGTTCGCGTCGGCCAGTTCCTGCTCGATGTGGCGGGCGCAGAAGGCCGATCCCATCCAGCTGCTGCCGACGGCGGTCAGGTCGACGAGTAACTGACTCGGTGCTGATCGGGGCAGGGACAGGTATGTGTCGAGGAGGTGCTGCTCGGCGTCGAGCGCCTGATCATCGGACAAGAGGCCGTCATCGAGCTGGGTGAGCGCCCAGAGGATGCCGTAGGTGAGGTCGTCCAGGAGGTAAGCCGAGGGAATCGACAAGCCTCCCGCAGCTGGCCGTCCCGGCATCGCGGACCTGCGTGCAGCTATGGCGTCGCGGACGTACAGGTTGAAGTCGTCCTGCCGCGCTTCGACGCCTACGAGAAACCCGCGGCGCGCCGGCCGTAAGAACCGCTCCAGCTCGTGCAGCCCGTCCTGGCTCAAGTCTCGAACGTCGGCCTCGTCGCCTCGCCTGACGACGGGAAGGAGGTGCACCGCGGCGCTGGTGCCGTCCAGGCGCTGGCGTCCAGCGATCTCCCAGATGCCTCCCGGCCCGCCAGCGGGGAGGAGCAAGTTTGACGTGGGCCAACGCGAACCGATCCGCGCGGGGACCGACTCCAACCCCACAGGTAGCTCGCTCGCGTGGGGCGCCGGGCTGAACAGCTCCTCGACGGTGTGTCCGAACATGCACTCCAGGATCTGCGCCGCCTCGCCGCGGGGACGGCCGTACCAGGTGCCCGAGGACCATCTGTCGAACGTCGTACGCCCGACGCTGGCCGTGGCGAGCCGACGGTTGCCCTTCTTGGGCGCGAGCTCCCGACCGGCTGCCGTGAAGTGGACGCAGAACGCTTCCCAGCCGAGTAGGTCGCGGTCTTTCAACAGGAGGCTGAACAGCGTCCGACGCATCGCGGCGGCCCCTCCCTAGGCGTGTACTGGCAGCAAAGCAGCGGGACGAACTCCACGCATGGCGACAGGTGCTGCACACTTCGTGACCCTGGCTAGGATGCTCCCTTGGACGAGCGCTTAGCAATATGGTCGAGCAAATTGCTCGACCATATTGCTTGTAGGCAGCGCGGCGAGCCGTCAGACTGGCCACCATGCCAGAAGCGAAGACGCCGTGGTCGTTGACCCTCAGCGAAGTCGGCCTGCGCCTTGAGGAGTTGCGCGAGCGGCGCGGCCTTACCCAAGGCGATGTCGCGGGCCACGAAGTGCTGCGTCGACGCGGTGTCAAGATCGACAACAGCGGGCTGAGCCGACTGGAGCGGGGACAGCGCCGCCGCGTCACCCGCGATCTCGTCGAGGCTCTGCTCGAGTGCTACCAGGCCAACGCCACGGAGAGCTCTGAAATTCAGGCCCTCCTGAACGCAGACACCACACCAGCTGGCCGGCCGCGCCCCGCACTGTGGCGGCGGAACGCCAACCTGCTTGGCCCCATGCAGTTCGAGGGCTTCTTGAAGATGGAGCGACGCGCTGCTGAGCTCTGGAACTATGAGCGAGACGTGTGGCCGGGACTCTTCCAGGTCGAGGACTACGCCCGAATCGTCATCACCCGGATGCGACCCGAATTGCGTCCTGCAGAAGTGAAGGCCCTCGTTGACGTCCGCATGGACCGGCAGCAGCAGGTCCGAGGTGGCGCACCGAAGGACTTTCGCGCTCTCGTGGACGAGAGCGCGCTCCGGGACACCATCGGCGACCGACCAGTGCTGAGGCGCCAACTGGAGAGGATCCGCGCCGAGTCCGAGGAAGATCGCAACACCATCCGCATCCTGCCGGATCCGATCGGCCTCCATCCGGGATCTGCAGGCGCGTTCGTCCTCATGGGCTTTCCCGAAGCTGCCCGTCAGGTCGTGTGGGTGGAGACCATGGTCAGTTCGGTGTACTTCGACGGTGACGAAGACGTGCAGCGCTACACCGCAGCTTTCACCAACTTGTGGGAGCGAGCGCTGGACCCCGCAGAGACGCGCAGGCGCCTCGAGAAAAGGATCAAGGAGCTAGAACAGTGACATCGAAGCCGGACCCATCCTCGTTCGACCTGGCGTCGATCGAATGGACGGTGTCCAAGTACAGCGGCGGCGGCGGGAACTGCGTCCAGGTTGCCGTCCAGGACGGATACGTTCTGATCGGCGACTCGCAGAACCCGGGGCGCCTGCCTCAGGTCTTCACTCCTGCTGAGGCCAAGGCATGGCTGCTCGGTGCGAAGGACACGGACTTCGACTTCCTGCTCGATCTCTGACCCGTCCCGATGCCTCATCACGCGACCGGGCCGTCCCCAAGGTAGTTGGGGGACGGCCCGGTCGCTATTTGGTGCGGTTAGTCACAGCAGACGACCATATGAGTGCAGGGAATTTCCACATGCAGTTCGGTAAGCGGTCTGTGCCACAACGCAGCCTTCAACTGATCGCTACCGGCGTCTTGGCTGTGCCGCCGAGGGATCGTGAGAGGAGTCGTCGAGCCTCGGCAATGAAGCGCGCACTTTCGACGACCTCATCTCGCAGAAGCGGTGCAGTCACAGTTGGGGACTCCCCACTGATGAGCCATCGAGCGAGTGTAGGTACACGTTCAGCTTTGCGTTCCAGTGCGTACGAGGTGCGTCCGCCAGGTGTCGAGACTTCGCGCACGAGGTTGAATTCCTGTTTCTCGTAGTACGCGGCGAGGGCCGAGGAAGTGCAGTCTCGACGGACCCAGCAGATGTTGTCGCGGGCCGCGCGGTCGACAGCCCAGTCGGCGATGAGGGTCCCGAGCTTGCGGTGCCGTTCGGCCGGGTCCGTGACCGTTCCGTTGAGGTAGAAGGCGGCCTCTTCAGCCTCCGAGGTCGTCCAGGCCCAGGGAGCCGCAGTCCGGAGGATCGTGGTGCAGCCGATGATGCGGCGGTGGTCCTCGACCAGCACCCACATATCTCCGTCTCGCCGCATGCAGTTGCCGGCAAGTTCTTGAACGTGTTGTCCCCAGCTAGACCAGTTCGACAGCTGCTTACTCTTCATCCATTCGGAGCGGGCCTGGATCATGGCCTCGAGGGCGCGTCGGTCCTCTGATGTGGCTGGTCGCATCGCGAGCATGCGGTCCGCTCCTGTGTGTGCTCGTCCACGAGCGGGTCAAGTTGGTGTGCTGGGCGGAACCATAGAGGCCTACTGCCTGGTAGGTACAACTTTCCCGCCATCGCATTTCGAAACTCTGGATGATCGATGCCGGTACGTGGAGGGATGCCCGGAAAACGCTGTCGTCGGCGGCCGAGGGCCCCCCTGGCCGACGCAGGGCTGGGTCTGTTTCAGGCAGGGGTGGGCGGCGGAGCTTGGCGGAGTCCGTCGGCAAGGCGCACGGGCGAGGATGACGGCCTGCTGGGCACCGGTGGGGCCGGCGGTGGCTTCGATCGGGTGGCATGAGTGCGGAGCCGACGATGACCTGGGGCTCGATCGCCCGGGCGAGTCGGGCCGGAGGGCGGGTCAGGGCAAAGGAGACCGGCCGGCGGCGGGCTGAACCAGTTGCGGGTACGCCGACGGCGGCCCGGGATCACAGGGGCCGGGCCGCCGTTGCGCCGTCCTGAGCCTTCACGAGGTGGCGGCTCAGGCGTTGAGGGCCGGGAGAGCTCGAGTCAGGTCGGGTCGTCTCCGTCGGCCGGGGAGGGTCAGTCCAACTGCATGGGGACGTTGATGTACTGGGCGGCGACCCAGCCCTTCTGGCCTTTGTGCGCGCCGGACTTGACGGTGACGTAGCCCCAGGCGCCCGGCTTGCCGTTGCTGCCCTTGTTGCACTGCCAGTACACGTCGGTGCCCGTGGAGAGCTGGCCGGTGGCGGTGTAGCCGGTGCCCGGACCGGTGCGGAACTTCACCGTTGTGTAGACGTCGGTGTTGATCTTGATCTGGTGGGTGCAGGCGCCGCTGCCGACCGTCGCGGCGCTGGCGGTCGAGGCGGTGGCGACGGCGCCGCCGAGGAGCAGCGCGCCGGTGGATGCCACGGTCGCGACGCGGCGGGTGAGGGTGTTCATGTGCAGCTCTTCCTGGTGTCGTCGGCCAGAATTCGCTCGCCGCCTGCGCAGGGCTTCTTCACCGCGGTGCTCATGCGGCGCGATGAAGGCGGGCGAGAAAGAAATCCGGAACGCGACAGGTTCGTCGTCGTTCCGCATTCGATCTTCATGCTGAGCAGAGGAGTTGACCAGGCTCGGTCTATTCCGTGAAACCGCATTCCGGAACGGTGGTGTCAGGTAGAGGCCGTTCCGGGAATCGATATGCAGGAAGAGCTATTACCGGAAGGGGCCTTTCCGGGAGCCCCGCGGCGACGGTCAGGCTGTGGTGACGGAGACGGCGAGGGCCCCGATGACCATGTAGGGGCCGAAGGAGACGTGCGTGCGGCGGGCGCGACGGGCCGTCATCCGTGCCACCTCCGACACCGCGCCGACGACGAATCCCGCGGCTGCTCCCCAGAACAGGGCCGTCCAGCTGCTCCAGCCCAGGAGCGCCCCGATGGCCGGTGCGAGCTTGACGTCGCCGAGTCCCATGGCGCCGGAGAACGCCATGAGGAGGAAGACGGCGGTGAGCACGCCGGCGGCGGCCGCCGCACGGCCCAGGCTTCCGGTCTCGCCGGCCAGCGCGGCTGCGGTGAGCAGGATGAGCGTCCCGCCGCAGGCGGGGAGGGTGAGCACGTCGGGGAGCCGTTGCACGGCGAGGTCGATCAGCGCGAGGGCGACACCGCACGCGGCGACCCAGTACTGGGCGGCAACGAACCAGCCGCTCGCTCCGCCGGCTGCGACGACGGCGAACGCGGCGGCGGCCACCGCCTCGGGCACGAGGGCGCGCGGTCCGATCGCCTGTGCACACGCCGGACAGCGTCCGGAGACGGGCAGTACGGGCAGTCGGCGCTCGAGGACGGCGTTGCCGCAGTGCGGGCAGGCGCTGCGGGCGGAGGCGGGCGCCGGGACCGAGCGGGCGAAGACCGCTGGGCGGGCGGCAGCACCGGCCAGGGCTCCGACGGCGGCGGTCAGAGCAACGGTGAGGGCGGACAAACGACACTCCTACGTACACAGCCCGGCCTCCCCGTGACGGGCCGGTCTGCTTCGACCCTACGGCCCGCCGAGACGACTCCCTCCGGCCCGTCTCCGCGGAGCTCCTACAACGCGCCCGGCGAGGGCCGCCGGGCGGCAGAACCCGAAGGTCCTCGGCCTCGTACGGCGCCGGCTCATGCTCCTCGTGCGCCGGCGTCGAGCGTCTCCGCCAGGCTGAGCGCGGTCAGGATCTGCGCCTGGCCCTCGGCCGGCTGCAAGGTGCCGGCCGCGGTCGCCTCGGCGATCCGGGCCGCGTGTTCCAGTGCCATGGCCACGCCGGTCGGTTCCCGGTAGGTGGTCAGCCACTCGAATCCTGCTCGGAGCGAGGCCGCGAGGTCGCCGCCGTGGTCTTCGGGGGCGTTCGTGGTTAACGCCTGGAGCCACAGGTCGGCATGGGACTGCAGGATCGCGGCGAAGGGCCGGTAGTCCGTGACGGTGCCGCACCGGCCGCCGGCGCCCTCAGGGCCGCGTCGCCCGGTCCAGCTGTCCGCCAGCCACCGGTGACGGCGGCAGACCTCCAGCCGGTAGTCCACCGGCCGGTCCCGTGCCCGGGTGCGGCGTTCGACGACGACGGTCGACGGTGCGGTGCAGGTGGTGATCTGGCGCAGGACCGGCACAGCGGTACCCCCTCCTGGTCGCGGGTGAGGATCTGATCATGGCCACGGGAGGGGTGCGCCGTCGTCCACGTTTGGACGCTACGGCTGTGACCCGGCTCTCATTTTCCGGCCGGGTGGCGCAGTTCCGTCAGCGCGCGCTGTCGGATCCCGGTACGACGCGAAGGCGGCCGGGCTCGGGGCCCGGATTTGTGGGTGGCGCGGGGAGCAGCTGGTAGGGCTGCCACAGCGCGGGGGGTCGCTGGCCGCGCTCCCAGTGCGGGGCGCCGGTCAGGGCGACGATCCGGTGCATGGGGATGTGCAGCGGCAGGTGCCGGCCGCCGGGGTTGAGTGCGATGCCGGTGCTGTCGACGGCTTCGAGCGTCCCGAACAGGGTGGCCCACGAGTGCTGTTCGGCGTCACGGCCGCACAGCACGTCCAGGCGCAGCGCGCTCCAGCGCAGCCAGGGCGCCATCTCCTCCAGCTCGGCCGGGGCCTGGGGGCTGTCGGGAATCCAGTGGCCGTACCCGTCGCGCAGGACGCTCGCGATGCGGTAGGTGCGTTCCTCGCCCGCCCCGTCGCGCCACGGCCGGTCGGCTGTACGCCGGGCGCGGCGCTGCTCGAGGACCTCGTCCGTCGGGGTGAACGGCTCGCGGTCGCCGTCGCCGGGCAGGAACGGGAACGCCTGCCGCAGCAGTGCCTCGGCTGCCGCCTGGTCTGCCGCGCCGCCGGTGACCGGCCCGCCGGCGGTGAACCGCGGCTCGTAGTGGGAGGGCTGGGCTGCCTGTTCTCGTTCCAGCTTCGCCACCAGGTGCGCCGGGGCAGCAACGACCGCCGCGTAGGACGGTCCGGCGGTGTCGCCGCCGCTCCAGGACACGTAGTCGTCGACCTCGCGGTGCCCGTGGGGGACGACCGGGCCCAGTACGGGGGAGGCGGCCAGGTAGGCGACCGGGGTGTCGCGGGTGCCGGTCAGCGGCCAGTCGCGTACCAGCAGCAGCCGCGCGGACATGGCGGCGGACTCCGCCTCGAACTCTTCCTCAAGGCGGGTGCACGCGGCTGTCACGGCCTGTGGCCACCACAGGGCCAGCTCGGCGTCCGCCCACGCTGCCGGGTCTGCGTGCTGGTCGCCGGGGGTGCGCGGCGGCACGGGCAGCTGGGTGACGTCCCGCACTCGGGCCCCCTTCAGTTCGTCTGCGACGGCGGCGCGGGCCAGGTCGGCGGACTGCTCGGCGCCACGGCCGCGCGAGCGGGCCGCAAGCCACACCCCGCATACCAGGGTCCACACGTCCAGGCGCGGTTCGGGCTCGTACATCCGGGCCCGCCGGCGCGAGAGGTTGCCGACCGCCGCGCCGATCTGGTCCAGCTCCCGGCGCTGGTCGGTGTCGGCGCAGCGTCGCACCGCGTCCCGGGCGCCGTTGTACGTCTCGACCTCAGGGCACTGGGCGGCGTACTGCTCCAGGAACCCGCGGAACCGGGTTGCCAGTTGCTGCCAGGCGTCGGCGAGCACGGCGGCATCGGCGGCCAGGCTGGAGTCGGTGCGGGCGGTGTCCAGCCAGCGCCGGAACTGCTCGTTGTCACCCGGTGCCCACCGGGCGGCGTGCCGCGCGTACCCGAGCCAGGTCTGCGGCTCCCGGTCGGTGCGGCAGCGGTCCAGCTGGTCTTGGCGCTGGGCGGCGAAAGCGGCCGCCCGCCACAGGGCATCGGGCGCCTTCGGCAGGACGATGTCGCACTTCTTGCAGATCTGCGCGAAGACCTCGAGGAGCGGATGAGTGGAGGCCTCGGCGGCCGGCTTGGCGAACCGGCACGCGTCGGAACTGAAGCGGCGCAGGTCGGAGTGGGGGACGTGGAACTTCCCGCTGCGGCCGCCGGTCAGGGCGACCCGGATCGCGGTCAGGGCTGGCAGCTCGATGCCGAGGGCGGCGAGCCCGCGGCCGGAGATCTCAGGGAAGGCCCGCCGCACCGCTCAGGCCCCAGTCGCCGGGGCCATGACCGGGCGCGTGCCCAAAGCTCCGCAGGCGCACGGCGGTGACCCGCCGTCCAGATGGGCGGGGAAGATCTGTGCCCACGCCAGCAGCGAGGCGGTCCACAGACTGCTCAGCAGTTCGTGCACTCCCTCCTCCGACGGCGTCCTGCCGGTGTCGCGGCGCAACAGGGCCCGGGCCAGGGCGTGGACGGCGATGTTCACCATCGACTCGCGTTCCGTGCAGCTCTGCCGGAGCGGGTTCTCACCCGCCAGGGAAAGGCACCGGTACGCCTCGGCGAGCTCCTCGCGAGCCGCTTCGTCTTCGGCGGCGTCCATGGCCGGCAGGATGTCCGCGGCCAGGTCGCCGAGGAACACAGCGGTATGAGCGCCGGCTCCACCGCCGGTGTGCAGGGCTCGGGCGTCGAAGGCGAGCAGGGCCCGCCGCAGAAGGTCTTCGAGAGCATGCGGGGCGGGGGCGGTCGTCACGGGGAAAGCGTACGGGCTGCGCTGTGCGGGCCGGGGCCTTCTCAGGTTGCTCACCCTCCCGAGTGCCGAGACCTGTACCGGCTGCAGTCCTTCCCGACGACTGATCCGCGACGGCAACAGCGCCACACAGGCACTCTTTTCCCGCGTCGCGTGACGAACAGCCCGCCATGCAGTTGAACCGGGGAGAGATCCACATCTTCGACACAGGCAGGCATGATGGGGAAAAGGGCGCAGCAGAAGCGGGCGGCCAAGCACGCGAAGCAGGCGAAGCAGCGCACGGCCGCAGCCTCGCGGAACACCGCCGTGTTCAACGCGCTGGCGGCGCAGATGCCACGTCTGACCTCCATGGACGACTACGGGCCGATGAGCACGCCGTGGGGTGACTTCACCGACTCCTTCGCGACGGTCGCCGAAGCGCTCGCAGCGGCGGAGGAAGCCGGCGGTCTGCTGTCGTGCTTCGCGTTCGACGACTCCGGTGAGTACGAGCGGGGCCTGCGCCGGGGCGAGGACGGCTGGCGGTACGAGGTGACGCTGTACCCGCGCGGCTACCTACGGGAGCTGGTGAAGACGTCCTGGCTGAGCGCCGAGGACCGGGACCAGGCCGTCGAGCAGCTGCGCCGGGCCTTGTCCGAGTACGTTCCCGCAGGGCTGCGCCGCCCCGACCTTGAGGTCGTACAGCGGCCGTCGACCACCAGCGTGCCCCGCGTCGGCTGGACACAGAGTGTGCCCGTGGCCGGGCTGGAGACCTGGGAGGACGTACGGCTTGCGGAGAAGGCCCTGCCGCTCTTCGCCCTTCCACCGCTCGCGGATGGCCCCGGCGGCGTCTGCGACCCTTTGCCGCAAGAGATCTTCGCCCTGTTCCAGGCACAAGGTCTGGACGCGCACAGCTGCGCCGGCTGCGGAATGCCGGTCACCAACCGGCACCCGCACTGGCCGGACGTGTGGGTCAGCGTGGAGAACGAGTTCGGGCCGTCCTGCGAACGCTCGCTCCTGACCGGCATGGACTCGCTGCAGAGGGTGCCGCACGTCGTCGACGCGGCCCAGGCGCGGCCCGCCAGACGGCTGACCGGCAAGGAACAGAAGGTCCAGTGCCGGCACTGCGCCGCGCATGTGACCGAGCAGCATCCCGACTGGCCCGGCGTGTGGACCGAGGCCGGCGGAGACAGTTCGCCGGTCTGCGCGGTGGTCGGCTCCGGATGCGGCGACGCGCGGTCCTACGACCTTGTCGACTGCGTCTATCCGCACATCCCGGCCGGCGCAGACAGCCCGGCCGCCGCAGCCATCGCCGCAGCCCAGGAGACGGGCTACTTCCACCAGCCCCGGCCCGTTCTGTTCTGACCCACAGCGCGCCAGGGCCCCGAAAGGGGCCTCGTGGATTGAGCCACCGCATGTGCGCGGGCATGTCCTGGTGACGTGCCCGCGCCATCAGTCCGGGCAGGATGCGAAGCAGCCGGAACCTAGACGTCCTCCGAGGTCATGTCGTCGCGAAGTCGCAGGAAGCGCACGGGGTGCCGGTACGTTCCCAGGTCCACGGCGGTATCGACATCGATCTCGGCGACGAGGTCGGGTACGACGGGCTGGAAGATGAGCGGCTCGGAGGCGCCCCACCCGGCGGAGAAGCGGCGGCCGTACCAGGGGTGCTCCTGGCCGGCGGGGCGCAGTGCGGCGGCGAGTTCGGCCGACGCGGGCCGGGACAGCGGTGTGGAGCGGGCGATCAGCTGGAGCCGGCCCGCGGGGTCGAGACGGCCGAGCAGGAGGCTCTTGGGCGCGTGAACGGCTCCGGTGACCGCTCCGATGATCCCCTCCGCCGTCGTGCGCGTCCGCAGCTTTTGCCACCCGCGCTCCCCGGGCCGGTACCGGGAGCCCGGGTCCTTGATCATGACGCCCTCGACGCCAGCCGTGCCCCAGGCCGGGTCCAGCCAGGACAATGCGGTCTCCCGGTTGGAGGTCTGCGGGCACAGGGCCCAGGGGGCGGCCAGCCGGCGCGAGGTGAAGAGGGCCTCGAGCGCAGCCCTGCGCCGGTGAAGGGGTTCGTTAAGCAGGACGGTCCCGTCGACTTCCAGGAGGTCGAAGACGATCAGGTGGGCGGGCTCCTGGCGGGCGGCGTGCTCCGCGGTGGCTCCCCGGCGGCGGGCTCGCCGCTGAAGGGCGGAGAAGTCGAGCCCGTGCTCGCTCCACACCACCAGCTCCGCGTCCAGGACTGCCTCGACACCCAGGGCGGCCGCGGCCCGGACGACCTCCGGGAATGCCGGCCCGAGGTTCGCGCCACGCCGGGACTGGATGTAGGGCGTCGGGCGGGCGAAGACGAGCGTGCGGTAACCGTCCGCCTTCTGTTCGAACAGCGGCGGCCTTGATCCGGCGCGCGGCAGCGCGGTCACGGAGCGGGCCAGCATGGGCTCGACGGGCGGCGAGAGGTGCACCCTCCACTCCTACGCGATCCGCCCCACGCCCGCCCTTCGGCCGGCGGCCGGGACTCGGTGCCGATACGGCCGGATGCGCCTGCTGCTGGCTCAGGCGTGGCTGAGGATGACCAGTAGCGCGGTGCCCTCGGCGAGCACCTGGACGGTGAGCGCCGCCTGCCGCATCCGTACGGCCGGCGCGGCCAGCGCGACAAGCAGCGCCACCGTGCCGACGCCCGCACTCCATTCGAACACCCAGCTGGGCAGGCCGGGGGTGCACTGCTCGCCGTAGGTCACGCACCGGGAGGCCTGCTCCGAGGCCAGCGTCAGGATCCCGCTCACCACGGCTGCCGGCACGAACAGGACTGCGGCCAGGGCGGCCCACCGTCGTGTGCGCTCCCTCGGCGACGGAGACTGCACAGGGCGAGCGGAAGCGGGTGCGGAGGCGTTCATGCCCCCATCCAATGTGGGCGGCCGGCGCCGCACAGCCGACCGGCTACTCAGATCTCGGGCGTCACGTACTCAGACATGTGGCCCGGCCCCCTCCGTGCGCCTCCCTCGCGGCGCCGGATGGCCGAACAGTGATGTCCGAAACTCGCATGTTCGAATTAATGTTCGATACAGTCGAGAGTGGCCGGATCATTTGGTACGGGTTTGGGGGTATCTGGGCGGAGGGTGTCATGCGAGGAGGCGTCCCACACCTACACGTCAGCAGTGGGTTTTCGGCCCGCTACGGCGCCTCGCACCCGCGCGACATCATCGCCCGAGCCGCCGAATGCGAGATCGGGACGGTGGCGTTGACCGACCGCGACATGGTCACCGGCACGGTTCGCTTCGCGAAGGCCGCCGCGGCCGCGGGAGTGAAGCCTGTGTTCGGCGTCGATCTCGGCGTCGCCGCCTATGTCCCACCGGCCGAGGTACGCCACCGGACCCCGGTACGCGGCGGCGCCCATGTCGCGGAGGCCGCCTTCCGGGCCACGTTCCTGGCCCGGGATGCGAGCGGGTGGGCGCGGCTGTGCCGGATGGTGTCCTGCGCGCACGCCGAGGCATTCCCCGCGGGCAGGCCACCGACAGCGTCGTGGGAGATGCTCGCCGAGCACGCCGGTGACGGCCTGACGGTGCTGCTCGGTCCCGCGTCGGAGCCCCTGCGCGCCCTTGCCGCCGGCCGCCCGGACGTTGCCGAACGACTCCTCGCCCCCTGGCGGCAGATCACCGGCGACGGACTGCGGCTGGAGATCGTGTGCTGGGGCCTGTCCGGCACCGGCCCGGGCTCTGTCCGCCTCGCCGCGCACACCCTGACGCTCGCCGACCGCCTTGCCGTCCCGGCCGTTCTGACCAACGCCGTCCGCTACGCCGACCCCGCCCAGCACCGGATCGCGGACGTGCTGGACGCGGCCCGGCTGCTGCGGCCCATCGACCGGCGGCGCCTGGACTGCGGTGAACGCTGGCTCAAGGACGGGCCCGCGATGACCGAGATCGCCGAGCGGGTGGCAGCCGCCGCCGGAGCGGGCCGGCGCCGCGCCGAGCGGCTGATCGCCGACACCTCCCTGGTCGCGGACGCGTGCGACGTCGATCCGGCCCGGGACCTGGGGCTCGGGGTGCCGCACTTCCCCGAACCCTCCGTGGTCGGCGCCGATCCGGGGCCGGACGGAGCCATGCGGCTGCTGCGGCAGCGGTGCGAGAGCGGCATGATCGCCCGCGGCCTCGACCGCGACCAGCGCGCAATGGACCAGCTCGACTACGAGCTCGGCATCATCGGCCGCCTGCACTTCGAGCCGTACTTCCTTGCCGTGGCCCAAGTCGTCTCCGACGTCCGGGACATGGGCATCCGGGTCGCAGCCCGCGGCTCCGGAGCCGGCTCCATGGTCAACCACAGCTTGTTCGTCGCCACCGCGAACCCGCTGACACACGGACTCCTGTTCGAACGGTTCCTGTCCGAGCGGCGGACGTCACTGCCGGACATCGACGTCGACGTCGAGTCCGCCCGCCGCCTGGAGGTCTACGACCGCATCATCGCCCGCTTCGGGCGCCAGAGGGTCGCGGTCACGGGCATGCCCGAGACCTACCGCGCCCGCCACGCCCTCAGGGATGCCGGCCTCGCGCTCGGGCTGGCGCCGGCCACCGTGGACCGGATCGCGAAATCCTTCCCCCACATCCGCGCCTGCGACATCCGCTCGGCCCTCACCGAACTCCCCGAGCTGCGGCAACTCGCCGCTGAGGCCGAGCAGTTCGGGCCGCTGTGGGAGCTCGCCGAAGGGTTGGACGCCCTGCCGCGCGGCATCGCCATGCACCCGTGCGGGGTGATCCTCTCCAACGTGAGCCTCCTGGACCGGCTGCCGGTGCAGCCCACACCCGGCGGTGAGTACCCGATGCTCCAAGCGGACAAAGAGGACGTCGAGGACATGGGCCTGCTCAAACTCGACGTCCTGGGCGTCCGGATGCAGTCCGCCATGGCCCACGCCGTGAAAGAGATCCACCGCACGACCGGCCGGGCGATCGATCTCGACAACGCCGACCACGTCCCGCTCGACGACCGGTTCGCTTTCGCGCTCATCCAGAACTCGGACACGGTCGGCATGTTCCAGCTCGAGTCACCCGGCCAGCAAGATCTCGTCGGCCGGCTCCAGCCCCGCGGCCCGCAGGACGTGATCGCGGACATCTCCCTGTTCCGCCCGGGTCCGGTACAGGGCGGCATGCCCGCCCTCTTCATCGCCGCCCGCCACGGCGCCGCACCCGTCTACCCGCACCCCGACCTGGAACCGGTCCTGCGCGACACGTACGGCGTGACGATCTGGCACGAGCAGATCATCGACATCCTGGCGGTCATGACCGGCTGCGACCGCGCGCTGGCCGAAGTAGCCCGCCGCGCGCTGAGCGACGAGCAGCGCCTGGTGAAGGTCGAGGGCTGGTTCCGGCAGCTCGCCGGAGCCCGCGGTTACAGCCCGACCGTGCTGGACGACGTCTGGGAGATCGTCTCGTCGTTCGGGGCCTACGGATTTTGTCGGGCGCACGCGGTGGCGTTCGCCGTGCCGGCGCTGCAGTCCGCGTGGCTCAAGGCCCATCACCCCGCCGCGCTGTACGCGGGGCTGTTGGAGCATGACCCGGGTATGTGGCCGGCCCGGGTGATCGTTGCCGACGCCCGCCGCCATGACGTCCCCGTCCTGCCCGTCGACGTCAACCTCTCGAAGCCGCAGTACACGGTCGAGCGGACCGCATCCGGCTGGGGGGTGCGGATCTCCCTCGCGTCGGTGCACGGCATCTCGGACGACGAGGTCGCGAGAATCGCCGAGGGCCAGCCCTTCACCTCCCTGCAGGATCTCTACGCCCGTGCTCACCCCAAGCTCCCGACCTTCGAGCGGCTCATCCGCATCGGCGCCCTCGACCCGCTCAAGGGAGAGTCGTCGCGGCGGGACCTGCTGCTGCAGGCGACGGAGCTCCACCGCCAGACCCGCAGCCGGCCGGGCGTCGGCCAGCTGCAGCTGGACACCCCGCTCGACGCCGCCGGCCCGTCCGGGCTGCGGGAGATGACCGCCCGCGAGCGCCTGGAGGCGGAACTCGGCGTCCTGAAGATCGACGTTTCGCGGCACCTGATGGAGGACCACCACCGGCTGCTGCGCGAGATCGGCGCCACCGACGCCAAGCACCTGCGTGTGATGCATCCCGGTCAGCGCGTCCTGGTCGCCGGTGTCCGAGCGTCCACCCAGACTCCGCCGATCGCGTCCGGGAAGCGCATCATCTTCGTCACCCTCGAAGACGGCTCCGGCCTCGTCGACCTCGCCTTCTTCGAGGACTCCCACGAACGGTGCGCGCACACGGTCTTCCACCACGGCCTGCTCCTGGTCAGGGGCAAGGTCGAAGCCCGCGGACCGAGGCGCACGGTGGTCGGCGAGATGGTCTGGGACCTCGACGAGCTCGCCGCTGCCCGCGCCACCCACGGGCCGCAAGCCGTCCTTGACCTCCTGGGCCAGGCCCCCGCGCCCACCCCCGCCCAGGCCGGCCCGTCGCGGACGATCCCCGTCGGTACTGCGGGCGCTGCCATGCACCCCTGGAGCGATCTTCAGCCCGCCGGAAGCCGATCAGCCGACCTCACCCGCTTCGGGCACAAGAGCCAAGGGAGCGCCGGATGACCCCTGCCAGGAACCCGCGGCCGCGCGCGATTCTGCGGATCCACTTCCATCCCGTGGAGCGAAACGAAGAGCTGTACGGACACCTGCTCACCGTGCTGGAGGGCATCAGCCCCCGCATCGAGCCGCTGCCCGCCGACTGGTCCGCTTACGTCGACCTCACCGGCGCCCTCACCTTCTGGGACCGCGATGTCGAAGGCCTCATCGCCGTGCTCCGCTTGCGCCTGCTCGCGCTCCATGGCGTCCAAAGCTCGGCCGGCGCCGGTCCCACGCGCGGCATCGCGGCGATGGCCGCGGACGCCACCCCGCCCGGCGCCGCCACGGTGGTCGTCGACGACCCGTATGAGATCGCTGCGTTCCTGCGCCCGAAGCCGGCCGCCGCCCTACCCGGCATCGGCCCAAAGACGGCCCGCACCCTGGCCCGCTACGGCATCACCACCGTCGCCGACATCGCCGACACCCGGCTCCCCACGCTCGCGCGAATCCTCGGCACCGGACCGGCCCGGCAAGCCCACGACTTCGCCCACGGCCGCGACGAGCGCCCCGTTGTCCCGGGCGCCACCCCCAAGACCATGAGCGCCGGACACCGGTTCGACGGCGACGAGCTCGACCCTGACCGGCACCACCGCACAGTCCTCGGCCTGGTCCAGGAGCTCGGCGCCCGGCTGCGCACGGCCGACGAGATCACCCAGGCCCTCACGCTCACCGTCACCTACGCCGACCGCACCCAGACCACCCGCACCCGCAGCCTCCCCGAACCGACCGCCCACACCCACGCCCTGGCGGCCGCCGCCCGCGACCTCCTCGCCGGCCTCGGTCTCCAACGCGCCCGGGTCCGCGCACTCGCCCTACGAGCGGAACGCCTTCGACCCGCCGAGTACGCCGTCCACCAGCTCACGCTCGACGATCGCGACGAGAAACGTCTCCGCCTTGAGGCTGCCCTCGACAGGGCGCGCCGTCGCTACGGTCCCGGCATCGCAGGGGCCGCATCGACCTTCGGGTGAGCCCCGGCTCCGAGTTCCCGGGCCGGGGCCGCAGACAAGGTCCGGTCTCAGCACCCGTACCGGTCGAGGACCTCACGGGTCGCCTGGTCCAGCGGCCCAAGCGGGTGGGTGCCGCCGTCCTCGGCCGGCCCCAGGCGCAGCGTCGTCTCTCCGCTGATGGGGGTGACGACGAGCACGCCGCCGTCCGCCGTGGCCTGGACCGCATCGTGCCGGTAGGGGGAGGCCGCGAGGCAGCCGTTCGCGTACTCCCGCTCGTAGCGTTCGTACGGGCCGGCGAAGTAGTAGCTCGCGACGGGCCCCTGCCCCTGCCACACCACGAGGGCGATCAGGCCAGCTGCGATGCCGGGCACCGCTGCGCCCAAGCCGGGCCCCTTGATCAGTTTCGGTCCGTACCGGATGACGAGCCCGATACCCGTGCAGGCGATGAGGCCAGCCGCCATGAACAGCAACAGGGCGTGGGACAGCAGGTCGGCCTCCTTCCCGAAGGTCAGCGGCAACCCCGTGCATGCGAGCACCAGCCAGCCCAGTCCGGCCAGGGTCACGCCCTGGTAGACGTTCAGCTTCGCTGGCCACTTCGCCCGGTCTGGCACCAGTTGCCGCTCGCGTCCCACCCAACGCCCGGCGCCGCGCAGCCGCCCCGGCTGCGGTGCGACGCCTGCGGCCCGGTGCTCGACGAGGAGAGCAAGGACTGTGTCCCCGAAGGCAACGGCTCGGGTATGCACCGCGAACCGGTCGCTCGACAACCGGGTGAACTCAGCCTCACGACCGGGCTGGATGCGCATTCCGCTGCCCTGGGGGAAGGCACGGTTGATCGGGTGACCCGGGTCGGGGAAACCGGGAAGCGTGGGCGCCGACCGGCCCCCACCGCCGACCAGATCGGCTACTGCATGGCCCGTCCGCTCGGGGATGAACGACTCGTACAGCCGGTCCACCTGCCGCTCGCCATGGAGGCTGGCCTGCAGGGCCTCGGCCTGCTCGAGAACCGCGGTGAGGAGAGGGTCGGTCGGGGCGCTGCGCATCTTCTCCAGCGCGGCGTCCCGGGGAATGGCCCGCCACACTCCGCCGAGCCCGTCCACCGTCCGGGCCTTCCACGCATCGCGGAAGTACGGCCAGATGCGGGCGACCGGCAGCCGCCGGGGCGGACGCCGGTCGCTCAGGTGGGCACGCAGCAGCATGCCCGCGCTGCGGAGATAGTCGGTCTCGGCCGCATAGGAGATCGCGACGGCGGTCGTCCGCTCTGTGCTCGGAGCGTCGTCCACGCGCTGGGCGGCTGCTCGGGCGGCGTCACCCTGGGCGCTCAACTCGGCGATGGCCCGATGCCAGTGGCTGCTCACCGGCCGCCCCCCTCTGTCCCCGGTCTGGTGTCGCCCTGAGGTTACCCGCACGGTCCGACACAGCAATCTCCCCGGCCAGGACCACCGGCCGGGGAGCTCGCACCCGCAGGGCTCAGGCCGCCACTGCGTGACGGGAGTCAGCCTGCTGCTGGTGGCTGGACCAGTTCAGGTCGACGTGGGTGGCACCCTCGCGGACCAGGATGGGTCCGTGCGTCCTCTCCAGCCGGCGGTACTCGTTGCCGCCCGAGTTCGGGTTCTTGTAGCCGGCCCACTTGCCCAAGTCGGCTTGTGTCAAAGCCACCCCCGCGGCCTGGTGGGCGACATAGATGCGCTCGGCCCGCTGCCGCTGGGACAGGTTCGGCGGCAGCACCGACAGGTCGATCTCGATACTCACCCGCTCTCGTGCATCCTCCTCTGCGTCCTCGTCCGGCAGGGTGTCGTGCTCCGGGTCCGGCTCGTCCTGGTCCAGGTCGGCCGTCTCCTCACCAGGCAGCAGCTCGTCCTCATCAGCCTGCTTCGCGGGCTCGCCCACCTTGGAAGCCTCGACAGGGTCTGCCGCACCCTCCCGCGACACCGGCTCAGCCTCGCCCGGCTGGCCTTCGGGCGCACGCTTCGCGGAGAGATCGCCGGATTCCGGCGCAGAACCTGTGACCTCGGGCTCCGGCTCCGGCTCCGGCTCCGGTTCGGGCACGGCCGCAGCCGCAGGCTCCGCCACCGGCTCCGGCTCCGGCTCCGGTTCGGGTGCCGCCGCTGCGGTAGGAGCCGCCGCCGGTTCGGGGGCCGGGCGCGGCTCAGGCACTGCGGCGGACGCCGGGGCCGCGGTCGCCTGTGCCGGTGCGGGTTCCTGCGGTACGGCGCCGGGTTCGGTGGCCGCGGCCGCCGGCGCTGCCGTCGTGGCCACCGCTGTGGGCGCAGGCTGCTCGGCCTTCTGGGCGGCCGGCTGCGCGGGACCGGCGGTCAGGGCGTTCATGGGCGCCGTGGTGACGGCCGGGGGCGCGGCGGTCTCGGCCCGCTCCACGGTCACCTCGGCCGTGGCGGGCGCAGCCGCAGAGGGGCGGGGGCGCTGGGAGCCGATCACGCGGACGTTGTCGACGGTCGCCAAGAGCTCGGCCCGCCACGCCTTCCACATCTTCACCGGCGCGCCGATCGGCCAGGGCAGCCACAGCAGCAGGCTGTAGTTGCGGTCATGGTCGGCCTTGCGGCGCTTCTGCCGGCCCATGATCACCTGCTCGATCTTGAAGAGCAGCATCTCGAGCAGTACCGCGTACACCAGCGGGGGGACCATCGCGAGGAAGGCGGAGCCGGCGCCCGCCTCGGGGGCGTGGAGCAGGTTCATCGCCGCCGACGCGGAGACGAACCCGAGCAGCAGGATCCGCGTGATCGCGCTGGAGCGCAGGGTCAGGGCCTCGAAGAAGCGGATCAGGCTGAGGCTGAGGGCGCTGGCGTCCAGGAGCAGCGCGAACCCTGTCGCGGCGTCCCAGTCGCCGCCGTTGTGGGCGTGGGCGTACTCGCGCTGCGCCCCGAAGCTCAGCCAGGCGGCGATGCCGGCGAGGACGAACATCATCAGGCAGCCGACGCCAAGCGCGATCACGGCGAGGCGGCGCTGCCAGGCGTTGCGGCGCTGGAGGGCGAGCTGGGCGCGCTCCTCGGCGGTGACGTGCTGCTCGGCGGCTCTGCGTCGGTTGCCGAGCACCATGGCGACGGTGGCCGCGGCGCCGATTCCGGCCACGGCGAGGCCGGCGGGCAGCGCCCACTGAACGATGCTCATCGGTGGCCTCCTTCCCTGGTGTGGCCCGCCGCGGTGGTGGGCCCGGCGGGCGGGACGGCGGCGTGCTGCCGGCGGCGGCTCATGTGCGCGGTCTCCTTCGTCGGACGGACGGCCGAAAGGGCCCCTCGCTCTCTACAGGTGTGATCGAGCGGTGCGGTGTGACACCGAAGGTCGGTGAATCTGAGACGCGTCATGAGGCCGCGGACCCCAAAGTGGGCTGGATCCTCTCGCCCTTGAGGAGCGTGCGCAGCAGGCCCACGGTCTCGGGCGAGGAGTCGACGCCTTCCTCGGCGTTGATCCGGGCCAGCTGGGCGGCGGCGCGCTCCAGGCCCTCACGGTCGCCCATCTCGTGGCAGATCGTGAAGAGGTCCCGGTAGAGCAGCTCGCTCTGGGAGTCGACGAGCATGCCTTTGGTGACGGCCTGGGCTGCCGCCCGGTAGTCGCGGATCTGGCGGCGGCGTTCAGCGAGTTCGTGGGCGACGTCGACGATCGCGCTGATCATCTCCTGGATGTCGGCCTCCGCCCAGCAGTACTTGGAGGGGTCGACATCCGCGAAGGGGCGGCCGCGTACGAGGGCCAGGGCGTTGGCGAGGGCGACGTCGGCGTCCTGCCCGTCGTGGTGCATGCCCTGCTGGTACAGCTCCTTGAAGCGGTCCCAGTCCGAGGTGACGGCGGGGCCGAGCCGGTAGACGCCTTCGGTGACCGCGGGAAGGTAGGCGCCCCGGGGGTCGTCGGCGGGCAGGTGGGGGTTGGGTCCGAGCCAGGAACGCAGCCGCGAGATCGCGGTGTTGCGGGTGCTGGAGGTCTTGCGCAGCCCGGGCCAGATCGCGTTGTCGAGGTCCTGGCGGCCCAGGCCCGGGTGCAGCACGAGCCAGGCGGCGATCTCCAGAAGGTGGTTGTGCCGGTTGCTGCCCACCCGGCCCTGCGCGCCGGCCAGTTTCACCGGGCCGAGCACCTGGACCTGGGGGCCTGCGGGCTCGGCCGGCGGGGTGGCCAGCGCGGCCAGGACGGTGGAGGTCGCGGCGCTGGGACGGGGAATGATCCGTGCTTCGGTCGCTGTCGCGGGTGCCGTGGCCTCGCCGAGCGCGGCCGCGGTCAGGCCGGCCTCGTCCTCGTCCTCGTCGCCCAGGGCTGAGCCGGACTGGTCCTCGTCGTCGTCGGCCAGGGCTGAGTCCGCTTCCTGCGTCTCCTCCTCGTCCGGGCCGTCGCCGAGCGCAGCGGAGGACAGTCCGGAGACGGCTTCCTCCTCGTCGGGCGGCGCCGGGGAGTCGTCCTTCTGCTCGCCGAGTACTTCGTCGAGGACCTTTTCGAAGTCCTGCACCGGCTCGGCGGTGTCCCACACCTCGGCACCCAGTGCGGACGCTTCCTCGGGGTCGCCGTCCTCAGCAGGCTCGCCCTCCTCCCAGTCGGTGGGCTCACCGGCGGCGTTGCTGTCGGTGTGCTCGTCGGGCTGGTCGTCGGGGGCGGGGGAGCCCGCGACTGCGGGGGACAGGGCGCTGCCGGCCTCCTCTTCCTCCCAGCTGTCGCCGTTTCCGCTCTGGGCGTCGTTGTCGATCAGGGCGGGGGAGAAGGCGGTGAAGGCCGGCAGAGCGGTTGCCAGGCCGCTGCCCTGTGCGGCGACCGTGGTGGTCACTGCAGGGGCGGCGGCGGTCTCCGGGGCGAGCGCGGAGTCCTCGCTGAGCGGAACGGTGGGGCGGGGGCCGTTGGTGTCGGCCGACCCGGTGTGCCCCGTCCAGGCCGGCGGGGGGACGTCGTCGGTGCGGCTGGAGGTGGCGATCAGCTGGACGAGCCGGTCGTAGGAGTCGTCGTCCAGGTGCTGGAGCTTGACCGCGAGGTCCAGGTCGGGCAGTTCGACGGTGGTGCCGGGCTGGGCGGGCAGCGTCCAGGCGCCGGGCAGGTCGAGTTCGCCGCCCGCGGCGGTGACGACCGCGACCGAGGTGCGGGGCCGGGAGGCGAGGAGGTCCTCAAGGTCGGCGACGGCCGGGCCGGTGGGCGGTGCGGTGGCGATGAGGATGCGGGGGATCCAGGTGTCGCCGCCGTCCTCGCCGAGCCGGGCGGCCCGCAGGTGGTCGTGGCCGCCGTCGGTGAGCGCCTGGCGCTGGAAGGCGTCGTGCGCCTGGAGTTCGGTGGCGGCCGGGGCGAGGTCTGCGTGGTGCTCGATCTGGTCGGGGTAGAGGTGGTGGAGGTCGCTGCCGGCGCCGGCGAGGACGATCTGCGTGTCGGGCGCCAGCTTGGAGGAGGCGAGTTCAACGGCAAGGGCGAGCATGACCGCGCGGACGTCGGCCGGGCTGCCAGCCAGGCGCAGCAGGCCGATGCTCTCCAGGTTGACCAGGACCGCGTCGCCGTCCTCGGTCTCGCCGAGGCTCACCAGGGCCGGGTAGGGCGCGGTGATGTCGGCGGCCTCGTCGTCGTCGAGGAGGTTCGCGCCTCGGGTGGGGCATGACCACAGGGTCGGGTTGTCCTCGTGCTCGGAGAACGGTTCCAGCGGCGGGGTGGCGGCGGCCAGGTGGAGCTCGACTCCGCGTGCGGTGATGCGCATCGCCTCGACTTCCGGCAGGGGCCGGCCGGCCTGGCGGCAGTTGGCAGCCAGGGTGCGCAGGGCGCGGTCGGCGAGCGCGGTGCCTGTGATGTCGGATGCGACGCGGAGCTGCTTTTCGAAGTCCGCGGTGGCACCGGAGGGCATGGGGATGCGCCGCTTGGGGCGCCGGCGGCGTTGCTGGCGCGCGCGACGGGTCGCGACGACCGCGAGGACGGCCGCCGCCAGGATGCTTCCCGCCGCGGCGATCGTCTGCACGCTCTGGTCACCGCTGTCGGAGGCCTCGGCGGTCTCGTGGTCCTGGGGCGCCTGGGTGGGCGTGCCGTGCTGCTCGCGATCGGGCGCGGAGGGCTGCTGGGTGGGGGTCTCCGGCCGGGCGGTCGGCTGCTGACCGTCCTGGGCGTCCTTGTCCGTGCCCTGGCCGGGGGTCTGGGCCGTCTCGCCCTTCTCCCCGTTCTCGGCGCCGGGGCCCGGCTTGTCCTGGGCAGGCGGCTGCGTCTGGTCGGAGCCGGGGCGGTCTTCGGCCTTGCCCTGGTCCTTGCCCTGGTCGGTGGGCTGCTCGCGCGGCGGCTGGGCCTCGTGCGGCTTTGAGTCGCTTTGGTCGCTGCCGGCCGCGGCGGGGATCTGCAGTTTCCAGCCGGGGTAGATCTCGTCGGGGTCGCCGAGGGCACGCCCATCGGCCTGCCTCACGCCCTTGTTCGCTTCGACGATCCGGGGATAGTCGTCGGCGTCGCCGAGCTCGTCCTCGGCGATGCCGGTCAGCGTTTCGCCCGCGCGGACGGTGTGGGTTTCGGCCGCGGCCTTGGAACCGGCGGTCTGCGGACGGACTCCGCCGTGATCGGAGGCGGGTGCGGCGTCGGCGGGAAGGCGCAGGGTCCATCCGGGCTGCAGGACGGTGGTGTCGGCGGTGACGAGGGAGCCGTCTGCCTGGCGTACGCCTTCGTTGGCGTCGACGATCCGGTGCCACTCGATTCCGGCACCCAGGCGCTTCTCCGCGATGTCCCAGAGCGTGTCGCCGTCCTGGACGTGGTGGACGGGGCCGTCCCAGGCCGCGGAAGAAGAGAACGCAGCCTTGGTTGCGGTGGCCGTTGTGGAGTGGGCGTCGGAGGCCACGCTGGCCGTGGCCACGGTGGCGGGGGCGGCGCTGGCGGGAGTTGCCATCGCGGTGCCCGCCGGCAGCAGGACGAGGATGCCGCCGACGAGCGCGCCAGCAAGCTGCTGGGATCCGCCCAGCAGGCGGATCCGGGGCGCCCGGACGTGGCGCAGCGCGGCGCCTGTCTCCAGGACGACCGAAGCCACGAAACTGAGCCAGCCGTACCAGCCGATGAGGGTGACGGCGCCCAGGAACAGCTGGCCGGAGTCGGGACTGGTGAGCGCGGCGGTGATCTCGCCGAAGCCGGGGACGTGGTCGGGCAGGACTCCGATGCCGAGCAGAACGGCGGGTACGCCGACCAGGAGCGCGACCAGGACCACCAAGGCGACGAGCGCACGGACCAGGGAGGAGGCGGTACTGCGGTTTCTCATGATCGTCACCCCTTGTAGACGAGGTTGGCGCTGCCGTGGCCGGTGACCGATCCGCTGGCCCCGGCGAGGAACACGGCGCTATACGACTCGGTCACGGTCACCTCCAGGGATCCGCCGTCCTCGCTCACGCTCACCGTGCCGCTGACCCCTGCGTGGCTGAGGTAGATCCGTGCCGCGGCGACGGCCGCGTTGCGGTCGACGGTGATGCCGTCGCCGGAGATCGCCTTGCTCGCATCGACGGCCTGTCCGCCAGCTCGCGCTGCCTCGTGTGCAACGCCCTCGGCGTGGGTGAGCGCTCGCAGTTTGCCGGCGCCGTCGTAGACGAGCGCGGCCACGGCGAAGAGCGCCACGATGGTCACGAGGGCGAACACGCTCATCGCGCCCCGGTCATTGCGCAGGGCGCGACGGATCCGGTGGGTGAGGGCGAAGCGGGCGGGTGGCATGGGGTGGTCCTGTCAGCCGCGCTGGCGGTAGGAGTCGATTGACGAGGTAAAGCTGCTGGTCAGAGTCTTGGATCCGGGCAGTCCGGGCAATCCGATATCCGAGAGGCGCACCACGCAGGTCACCGTGGCGGTGGTCGAGGCGGGCTCACCGATCTGCGCGGAGAACCCGCCGGTAGAGACGGATATTGAGGTGGACGTGCACTGCAGTCCTTGCTGGTCCAGCACGCTGCGTGCCATTTGCGATCCGGCGGAGCTGGCGGCACCGCCGGTGCGTTCCAGCGAGGCTGCGCGCGCTGCGTTGCGAGCCGCGGTGTCGACGGCGTTGCCGGCGGACCCGATCCGGCCGAACGCGATGACCAGCAGCAGCACCAGGATGAGGACGGGAAACAGGATGACCGCTTCCAGCGACAGGGCGCCGCGGTCGTCGCGGAGTCTTTCGGCGATGCTCACCGGGCCTCCGTGATGCGCTCGGCGGCTGCGTCGGCATGCTGGTCGATCTTTAGCTTCAGGCCGGGGATCATCGTGTCGACGTAGCCGGTGACACGGATGGTCACCGTCGCTCCCTTGCTCCCGCTCACCGACGTGCCGGAGATGCTGCCGCCGGCCCGGGAGAGGAACTCCCGGGCCTCGGCGGTGCCGGTCCCTGCAGACGCTCCTCGTACGCGGGCGGACTCAACCCCCAGCTGTGCGGCGGACATCGCCACGTTGCGCGCGTGCCACCACAGGCCGACGTGCACGACCATCAGGATGATCAGCAGCACGGCTGGGAAGACGATGAGCATTTCCAGGGACACGGCTCCGCGGTCCCGCGCGTCGCGCTCGGCGAGCGCGCGGGACCGACGGCGGAGAGCCCGGCGAGGTCGGATCACTTGATCTCTTTCGCCTTCTCGTTGACCTTGGTGAGGATGACGCCGGCGGCGATCGCGGCGACGACGACGAGGCCCGCGACGATCATCATCGTCTCGATCGAGATCGCGCCTCGGTCGTCGCGGACGTTGCGCAGCCGCTCGATCCGGGCGCTGAAGAAGGTCTTCAGGAAGGTGAGGTTGGGGTCGTTGCCCATCGTGGATTTCCTTGTCTCTGTAGGGAGTTAGCTGGCCATGATCCGCGCGATCGCGGGATAGCCGATGTATACGGTCATGATCAGGACGAGCATCGCGACAGGCATCACCATTTTTTCGGAGGCCATGTTGGCCTGGGCCTTCGCGGTGGTGACCAGGGCGCCGGAGAGCGACTTGGCCTGCGCGCCGAGGGTGTCGCCGACGGCCGCGCCTTCCTCACCGGCGATCGCGATGATGTCGGCCGGCGCTCCGAGTTCGGGGACGTCAAGTTCGAGTGAGAGCCGCTTGAGGCCCTCCCACGGGCTGATGCCTTCGAGTTCGGCGCGGGTGATGGTGTCCCGGATCTTCGCGAAGACCCAGCCTTCGCCGACGTCCGCAGCCCGTTTCAGGGCCTGGGTGGGGGCGGCGTCAGCGGCGCGTTCGAGCTGGACGAGCCGCAGGTATGCCTTGACGGCGTACCGGAAGTCGTCCTTGGCTTCCACGGCCTGCTGCTTGAGCTGCAGGTCCGGCAGGAGCCAGAAGACGATCGCGAGGCCGAGGCCCGCCATCGCCGGGATCGCCACGGGGAAGGGGTAGCCGGCCAGGTTGGCCAGGCCCACCACCAGGACAGGCAGCAACAGTCCGTACAACGCGAGGCCGATCTTGCGCCCGAGGTGCGCGGCGGGGGACCGGCCGACGAGCTCCAGCTGCTGGCGGGGCAGGCGCAGCGTGCCTTCGCCGACGGTACGCAGCAGGAAGGCACCGGCCTTCTCCATGAGGGAGTTGGGCTGGCTGTCTCGGTTACGGTCGAGGTTCTCGAGCCGGGTGGCATCCATCCGGGCCAGAACGTCGCCGAGGTCGGGCCGCCCGGGCAGGATGCCGCGGGCGGCGATGACCAGGCCGAGGCCGGTGACGGCGCCGCCGACGATGGCATAGGGGGAGAAGATCACGGCGTCTCCTTGGCGATCTGGCCGCCGGAGCGGTCGGCCGGCGACAGGAACCGGGGCGCGGGTTCGAGGATCGCCATGCGTCGCATCCAGATCTTGACCAGGACGAAGGCGACGGCGACGAAGGCCAGGACGAGATGCCCGGCAAGGGTGTCGTAGGGCTCGACATAGGCGCCAGAGAACGCGGTGACTCCGAAGATCGCCAGGCAGAAAATGGTCACCCAGCGGTCGTTGGTACGGGGCTTTTGCCGGTCGGCCTCGACCTCACGCCGTGAGAGCACTTCGTGCTGGAGGGCTTCGGCAAGTTCACGCAGAGCCTTGCTCAGCCCGCTGCCCCGGTCCTCGACGTGCAGGATCAGTAGAGCGGCGACCTCGTCGACCATCGCGTCGTTCAGCTCGTCGGCGAAGGCCCGGTAGGCGTCCTGGGGCACCCATCCGGCCTGCTGGCGTGAGACGAGGAGGCGGACCTCCTCGCGGATGGCGCCGGGGACGGTCTCCAGGCTGCGCTGGATAGTGGCCTCCAGGCTGACGCCGACGGTGTGGATGTCCGACATGCGCCGCACCCACTCCTCGATCGCCTCCAGCTTGTCGATCTGCGACTTGCCGGAGCCGGAGGTGTTCAGCAACCAGGGCAGGCCGATGACGACGGCGACCGTGACCAGGCCGCCCATCAGCCAGCCGGTGAACAGCCACACGCCGAGGCCCGCCACCGCAGAGCCGGCCAGGCGTGTCTGGCCCCGGGCCCACCAGGAGGTCGGCGTACGGGCGTCCTTGACGAAAACGGCCCGGACCTTGCGCTCAAGCCGGCTGCGGCGGCGCACCGTCGTCGAAGGTGCCCAGCCGATGCCGCCGGCGACCGCCAGGGCGAGTCCGCCGACGGCGGCGAGACCGCCGAGCGCGGCGAGCAGGGAGTTGAGGGTGAGCATCACAGCGGCATCACCGATTCCAGCGGCGCGCCCCAGCTGCCCCACGGCCGCTGCATGACGGTGCGGTCCAGGCCGGCCCGCACGAGGTCTTCCAGGTTGCTTTGGGAGATGTTCCCGTGGGGCACGGCCCTCGGCTCCCGGCGCCCGTCCTGCTCGCGGGGAGCGAAGACCATCTGGTGGGAGGGGCGACCGCCCTCGCCGATGCCGGTGATCTCCATGACGTGGCTGACGAAGCGGTGCTTACGTCCCGGCTTGCCGCGCTGGTCGACGAGCTCGGTCTCGTCGACCAGCCGTACGTAGACGACGAAGTCGACGGCTTGGGCGATGAGCCGGTAGGCCAGCGCCTCGGTCATCCCGATGCCGGCCTCCAGACACAGGGTGGCCAGGCGCTCGATCGACAGCTGGGGGCTGCGGGCGTGCAGGGTGGCCATCGACCCGCCCTCGCCCTCGTTCATCGCGTGCAGCATCGGCACGACCTCTTTGGAGCGGACCTCGCCGACGATCACGCGCCGCAGCGACATACGCAGGAGCTGCGGGAAGAGGTCGGACAGGGACAGCTCGCCCTGGAGCTTGCCGTCAGCCCCGCGCTCACCGTTGGACTCCCGCCCTTCGTAGGCGACGACCTCCGGACCCTCGGGGTCCTCGTGGAGATGGAGCTCGTACTCCGACTCCAGCGTGCCCACGCGCTCGGTGCTCGGGATCTCCCGGGCCATGGCGCGCAGCAGGGACGTTTTTCCCACGCCTTGGGAGCCGACCACGATGATGTTCTTGCGGCCCTTGACCGCGGCGGTCAGGAAGTGCGCGAGCGAGGCGTCGATCGTGCCCCATCGCACCATGTCGTTCAGGCCTTGCCCCCGGGTGCGGTGGCGTCGGATGACGATGCTCGGCCGCGGCGTGACGTACGCAGACGCCGCCAGACGCGATCCGTCGGCCAGACGGAGGTTCAGGTTCGGCGTGGCCGGCGTCAGCGCCCGCTCGCCCTGACCCTGCATGCGGGCCAGGTGGTTGATGAGGTTGATCAGGTCGCGGTCGGTCTTTGCGATCGGGTCCCAGGTGCGTGTAGGACGGTCGGCGTAGTCGACGCGCACCTTGTCGCCGTAGATGATGATGTTCTCGACGTGCGGGTCGTCCAGGAGAGGCTGGAGACGGCCGGCGCGGAACAACTCGTCGAAGACCGCCTCGCGTACTGCACGCTCCTGCTGGGGCGTCAGATCCGATCCGCTGGCCGCGTACTTCGTCGCCCATTCCGAGACGACCTGCCTGATGATCGACTGTCCGCGCTGCCGGCGGTCCTGCTCGGTCATGGACGCGTCGGCACCGGCGGCCTCGCCGATCTTCATGCTGGCCTGTGAACGCAGCTCGGCGAGAACCTCGTGACCGACCGGGAGCGCGGCCGGCACCGTGGTGTCGGGAACCCGGACGAGGCCCTGAGGGAGGCCGGCCGGAGACACCTGCGCGGGCACGGGCCGGAGAACCGGCGCCTCCTGCGTGGTGCTCTCCTTGAGTGCCTGGGCGAAGAGGGCGGTGTAGTCGTGGGCCGTGGTCTCCGGCCTGGTGTCGGTCATGATGCCCTCCCGGTGACCGTCTGCATTCCGGCCGGCTGCAGCTGCACGCGCCGCCTGGTCACCAGCTCATTGATCGTTTGGTGGGCCGTGCGCGCGGACCGCAGAAGGGTGCGCGGCATCTTCTTGTAAGCCCCGTGCGTGAAGACGTCGGCGCTGTCGGGGTCCCACGCGAGCATGCCGACCACTGGTGCCATCAAGTGCTGCTGTACCTGGCTTGAGTTGAAGGAACCCTCCTCGATCAGCAGCAGCCCGAGTGCGTCGGAGCCCGTGCCGTGGTGCGCGAGTTCCTCCCTCAGGACCCGCACGGCGGGCGCGGCGGCCGCGATCGAGGCCTGGGTGGTGCGGACGACCATGAGGACGGCGTCGGCGCGGTGCAGCAGCGGCGTTGGGTAGCGGGTGGTGGAAAGCCGGGTCTCGGACTCGGTGAGGATGCGGCCCGCGTCGACGATCACGTCGTGGCCGGTCTGGTCCATCACGCCGAGCAGCCGGGAGATGGGTTCCCAGGTGCGGCTGAGTGATGCCGCCTGCGTGGGGTCCGTCAGTCCTGGCAGGAGCATCCGCTGGCCGGTGTTGTCGCGGTCCAGGCTGACGAAGTGCTGGGAGAACTCCCGCGCAAGGGTGCCCTGGCGGTCTGCGGCCGCCAGCCGGTGCAGTCCGGTGGCTGCGTTGCCTTCTCCGCCCAGGTAGCCGGCGCGGATCGTGCCGCCGGCGGGGTCGGCCTCGACCAGCAAGGAAGGCTTCGGTGAGGAGAGGGCGAGCGCGAGTGCCGAGCAGGTGACGCCGCTGGACTTTCCCGACACCAGTGCGATGACCGCCATCAGCTTGTCGCCTTCAGCACGATGGCAACGTTTCCGCCGGCAGCCCAGGCAGCAAGCGACGTGCTGTTCACCTCGGCCGCGGCAACGTCGACGACCACGGCGCCGTTGGCGTCGGGCGCGCCGACGCGGGACACGACGGCAGGAAGGCTGTCCGGGGTGGAGCCTGCCTTGGTGGAGGAGGCTGAGGCGCTGCCGTCCTGAGGGGTGTGGACGATGGTGACCGCATCGCCGGTGTGCAGCGTCTGGATGGGCAACTGGCCGGGCTTGGCAAGGATGCCCACCACGGACTTGCCCTTGGTCACACTGGATTCGGCGCTCACGGAGTCCTCAGTGACCAGCGCACCGCTCGGCAGGTCGGCTGCGGCCGGCTTGCCGATGATGTCGGATGCGCGGGAAGCGGGCAGCGAGCGCAGCTGGGTGTCGTGGGATATCTCGGTGGCCACCAGATCCGACGCCTTGATGTTCTCGCCCGCCGCGATGGGGTGCCGGGTGGCAACGACAGAGACCTTGTCGCCGGCTTCGTTGACCATCCACACCGACACCAGCGCGCCCACAGCGGCCAGCGCCAGGCCGGCGCCGACGACCACCGGACGTCGTCGACGGCGCGGGGCGTCGTTGGTAATCGGCAGCAGCACAGGAGCGGAGCCCGGCTCGGACGGTGCCGTCGGCTGCTTGGTTCGCGGCATTGTGATGGTCTTCCTTGCGCTAGTTGACAACCTGCAGCTCGCCGACGCGCGCTGTGGTGTTGGACGTACGGATCTCGTCGGGCAGCGTCCCGCTTGCACCGTTCGACGCCTGCCAGGTGACTTCCCAGGAGCTGGTCGCGGTGATGGTGAACTTCCCGCCCGACTGGCCGGCGGAGACCTTGGTGTAGCGGTAGCCGCAGTCCGGCGAGGTCTTGTCCCCGAAGGTCTTGGAGTACTTCGTGCCTGCGGTCGTGCAGGTGACCGCGCCGCCGTCTCCCATGGAGTAGGTGATCTTGGTGACGCGGGCTGTGGCCGTCACCGACAACCCGGGAACCGCGGCCGTCGCGCTGTTGGGACCCCAGGTGGTGTCGCTCTTGTTGTTCCACAGCCAGACGGGCATGCCGACGAGACCAGGGGCGTCCGGACCCGGCGAGCTGCCGATGTTCGCGCCCAGCAGCGTCATCTTGTCCCGGGCCTGACGCGCCAGCACTTCGGGGTCGGGGAGAACGGTGGCGGGCGGCGTGGTCAGCCAGACGATGCCGCCGACGTCGTTGACGATGCAGTCCCTCACGTAGAAGGCGCCGGGACCCGAGGTGTCCGCCCCGTTCATGTCGGTGTGACCCGGGCCGGACGGCGGCTGGGGATTCGCGAGCTCGTAGAAGCAGCGGTCGGCCGGGTTGTACCCGGGCATGCAGGGGATCTCGGTGTCGTCGGTGAGCTTGCACATGCCGTTTCCGCCGCTGCCTCCTTCGCCCCCGCCGCCTCCTCCGCCGGTGCCGCCTCCTCCGCCCCCACCGGGCTTTCCGGGCGTTCCGACGTCGACGCACACGTCCACGTCGGAGCAGTGGCCGGCGCCCTCCGCGTACGCGAGGCCGGCCGGCATCAGAGCGGTCAGTACCGCAACGAGGCTCAGCACGCGGGCAGAACGGATCAGCAGCCCTTCGTGCGGTCGGCTGTGATCTTCGTGACGAGCCATGTGTCGCCCTCCAGCGTGGCTTGGGACGTGACGGGGTACTTCAGACGCTGCTCCGCGAGCTTGAGCTCCTTGCCGGAGTCCTTGTAGACGGGCTTCCAGCTGGTCGCGTCGAAGCAGTCGGTGACCGTTGCGGTCTTGCCCTTGGTGTCGACGGCGGTGACCTGAGGCTTCATCTCAGGACGGCCGGTGAACTTGATGCCCATCGACTCGTTGCGCAGGACCGACTTCTTGAGGTCGGTGGCGGCATCGCCCCTGGCGTACTTGGCCAGTTCCTCGGTGTGCAGATCTCCGTCCGCGGCCATCTTGATCTGGACCTCGCGCATGTTCGTGTACGCGGAGAGGACCTTGTCCTTCGCTGCCTGGTCCGGATCGTTGGACGGCGTCGAGGAGGCGGTGGCGGAGGGCGAGGAAGCCGTCTTCTTGGGTGTGTCGGAGCCACAGCCGGCAAGAGCGCCGGCTGCGACGGTGCACATGAGGACGGCACCTGCGAGTCGCAGGACATGGGTGCGGTGGTGGGTGGTCGAAGCCATCGACAGATCCCCTTCAGGAGTCGGGTGCGGGCGCTGGCGCGCGCTCAGGGCGGACAAAACGCGGCGAGGTGAGTCCTCTACCGCGCTTCGCCGGCTCTGGAGGTGCACGCCAGGCCAGGACCCGGCGAGCCTACGGCCACGGCACAAGGCCAATGCCTGGCTCCCAGCCGCGGCGGGGGCGTCGTGCCGTCGGTGAGCCACCGGTGACGAGGTGCCAGCATGTGAAGAGGGCCGCTTCGCACCGAAGCCTGGATGGTCGACTCGGTCATCCACCCGGTTCCCGACCGGTGGTCGGCCGGCCGTAGCAGTGATGCGGACCCATAGGGCACGAGTCCAGTTTGTAGATGTCGCAACGCGATTTCCCCCTCGCGGTCACGGACGCCGCGTCTCCCACAACGCGATCAGCCCGAGCTTGATTCTGGCCAGAAAGATCAGAAGCAGCCAGGCCCGGTTTTTTCCGGTAGCCGCACTTCCGGTATATGCCTCTGGCGCGGGCAATTTGAAAAGGCTGTGGCCAGGGCTTCAGGGCTTGATCAGCAGGGCCGGTCCCGATGCGCGCAGGGCGTTCCGGGCGGCCTCCTGGTCGGTACCGGTGATGGCGTTAAGTCGACGTTCCACGAAGGGTGTGGAGGGGTGGTCCTTGCCGTAGACGGATTGCAGCAGCGCCAGGAGGACCGTTCCGGTCCTGACGGCCTCGGGCGCGTTGGTGACGGTGAGCCAGGAGGCGGCGCCGTTGCGGGCCTGCTGGCGGATCTGGCGGTGGTTGGCGTGCAGAACCTGCTGCCACGCCGCGGCGGTGTACACCGAGACCTCGGTGGCCATGGCGGAATACCCGGAAAGTTGAGCGCAGAAGGCGACGAGTTCGAGGGCGTGGAGGGTGTAGTTGTGCAGGGGGCCGTGGCTCTCGGCGAGTTCCTCGCTGATGGTCCGAGCGGCCGTCAGGGCCTCCTCGTGCTGGCCGGCGCGGAGGGTGTGGCGGAGGTCCTCGATGCGGGGGGCGAGGAACTCAGGGACGGCGGCGGGGACCGGCAAGGCGAGGCCTGCGGGGCTCATGAACTCTCCCTGGATCGAGGCGGCTTCGAGCGGATGCCGCCGCCGGGGGGCCGGCGGCGGCATCCGGAATCGAGTCCAGCAACAGCGTGCTGCTCGACCGCGCACGTCAACGGGCGTGGGAGGGCCCTCGGTGCCTGGGTGGGCGCTCCCCCGTGCGTGCACGGCGCGCCGACGTCGGTAGTTGACCGCCCTGAGGAGCGCGGGGCAAGCCCCTGGGCTGCGCGAGCGGTTCATATTTCAATGATCGGAACGAAGTGGGCCGCGCTGTTTCACCAGCCGGAATTGGCGAGGTGCGGCCGCCGGCGCAGAGCTCAGGGCGCGAGCGGGCCGACCGACGAGCGGTCCCAGGCGATGCGTGCCGCGTGGTCCATCAGCTCCAGCAGGTCCGGCGCGGCGGTGTCCTGGTCGAGGTGGCGGTATTCCGTGCTGAGGGTGATCGCGAGCCGCTCGGGAAGACCGAGGCCGGGGTAGCGGTCTTCCTTGATCAGGATGCGGGCCGCCTCGATGGCGGTCCGGCCCTGGCCGTGCATCACGTACGCCTGGTCCGAGAGGTCGTCGAGGTAGGCGACGTAGGTCCGCAGGTCGTCGGGGGTCATCAGCGGTCCGTGGCCGGGGACGATCCATTCGGGGTCGAGGTCCAGGATCCGCAGGCAGGCGGCGGCGACGCGATCCAGGGGGCCGGCCCAGTGGGAGGGATGGTCTCCCGCGAAGACGATGTCGCCGGCGAAGACCACGCGTTGCTCGGGCAGATGGACGATGAGGTCGCCGACGGTGTGGGCGGGGCCGACCTCGTGCAGCTCCGCGGGTATCTGGCCGACTGCGAGATCGTGGCGTCCGGTGAACGTCGCGGTCGGCGGGAGGACCTGTATGCCCGCGAAGTCGAACTTGCCGAAGTGCTGGCGGAAGTACCAGCCGAGGGGCTGACCGGGGTCGGTGTCGTGGGTGAGAGCCTGCAGCTGCTGCGGCTTCGGCTCCAGGCACTGGTGCTCAAGTGCGGCGTGCGTGGCGAAGACCTCGGCGCCGGGAAGCTGCTGAAGACCCCAGGTGTGGTCACCGTTGGCGTGGGTGACGGCGACCCGGTCCAGCGGGACGCAGGGGCCCGCCGCCGTACGGACCGCGGCGAGGAAGACGTCGGTCAGGGCGGGCGTGTAGGGCGTGTCGATGACGAGGGCCTGGCCCCCGGAGACGACGAGACCGCAGTTGGCCAGGCCCCAGGTCGCTTCGTGGCCGGGCTGCCAGGCGAAGACGCCGGGCGCGATCTGCTTCAGGTCAGTGGTAGCCATGGGCATGCATTGTGCGGGCCGCGGCCGCCCGGACGAAATCTCTCCGCCCAGGCGACCGCCGGCGTGGTGTCAGTGGTGGGGCACGAACGGCAGGAGGAAGAACCGGGCGCCCGGGCTGCCGAACGGCTGGGCGGCGCACATGGTGACGGTGCCCAGCTGGGACGGCGCGTGCCGCTCGCAGCACCGGGTGCGGTGGTCCTCGGTGCCGCGCGGGGTCACGAAGCCGGCGTGCCGCATCGGCCGCGCGTCGCCGTCGGGATGTATGTACGCCAGGCTGTGGTCGCGGTAGATCGGCCCCGCCACCGGGTCGTCGTTGACCTCCTTGTCGAGCATCTGGAGGTCTTCGTTCTCGGGGTGCGCGGCGACCGCCGTGCGCAGCTGGGCTGCGACCTGCGGCGCCCAGCGTGTGTCCCAGTCGACCAAGTGGTGCTCGCGCGCGTCCTCGCGCAGGAGCATCCACCGGATCAGGTTGCGTTCGGGCAGGGCCGGGGACTTCCCCTCGGGCTGCGGGAACATGAGTTTGAAGTCGTCGTTGGCGGCCAGCACGTTCCAGGCGACGTCATTGATGTAACAGGGCTGCCCGGAGACGCCGTTGACGGCCACCTGCCACGCCGGGTCGACGTTCGTCCCTGCCATCGGGTCCATGGGGAACGGGGGCTCGTAGCCGATCGCGTAGACGTAGAGCGCGGTCCGCTCGCGCTCGTTCATGTTCAGCACCTTGGCCACGTTGTCGAGGAACTCGGCGGTCGGCTGGTGTGTGTTCCCGCGCTCGAACTCGGCGTAGGTCTTCTCCGTGACGAACAGCGCCTGGGCGACCTGGGCCTGGGACAGTCCGCGTGAGCGCCGTCCTCTGCCGGTGCGCTTGGGCCAGCCGAGCTCGACCGGGTCTATCTGTCCGCGCTTCCATTGCAGCAGCTGCTGCAACGCCTCCTTCTGATTCAACTTTGTACCCTTCCCCGTGTTGCCATCCCCGTGCCGGCCGCGCGATATACCGGAAGCGCTCGCTCCTGAAATTCGAGGACCGGAAAATTCAGAGCCTGGTGAGCGGGATCTTGGCCGGGAAGAATCGACCACTGGATCGAATCCGCGTTGTGGGAGACGCGAAGGTCCTCCACAACCGCGAGGGGGAGTTCGCGTTGCTGCATCCCGTTGCCACGCCGCCGGACCGCACGGGCGGAGCCGTGGCACGCACCATGGCGGTGCTCAGAGCGCTGATCCGTCTCGGACCGGGTGAACATCCCCTGGCGTCGGTAGCCGAGTCCGCGGACCTTCCCGCGCCGACCGCTCACCGGTATCTGCAAGCCTTGATGCGGGAGGGCGCCGTCGAACAGCGCGGGCCGCGTGCTCGCTACGCCCTGACTGACGCGCTGCACGGTCCCCCCTCTTCGACACCCGCCCAGCCCCTCCAGGCCGGCCCGCCCTCCCCTGCGGTGAGGGCCGAGATCGTCACACTACAGTCGAGAACAGGCCAGGTCGCATTTGTTTACCGACCGCACCTGATCGGCACTCCGATGAGGATCTGCGCGGAACGGGCATACGGACCACACGCCGACGAGGTCCTCACGTCGCCTCAGATCACTTTGCGATCTCTTGAATCAGCGCCTCTGGAGTCCGACGCTGCCGGTCTGGCGATCCTCGCCTGCCTCGGCTCCATCGGCGACCACAAGATCGACACCGCGCACGTCCGTGAGGAAGGTCACGCCATCGGCCCTTCCCCGCTGCCGGGCCGCACCATGATCGCCGCGCCCATCTGGTACGGCTCGGCCGTCGCCGGCTCCGTCGCGCTGCTGGCCAAGGACGGGCCCACGCGGCGGCCCGCCACTCGTGCCCGGTACGTGGCCGCCGTGATGGACACCGCCGCAGCGATGAGCGGACAGCTGACGCGTTCCGGCGCCCGCCGGGCCAGTTGACCCACTACAGAACCCCACAAAGCACCACAGAAAGGCACCACCTCGTGTCCCGTTCCGTCCTGATCACCGGCGGCAGCCGCGGCATAGGCCTTGCCATCGCCCGTCACCTCGCCGAAGCCGGCGACCGCGTCGCCATCACCTACCGCTCGGGCGAGCCCCCCGAGGGACTGCTCGCCGTCCGCTGCGACATCACCGACACGGCCCAGGTCGACGCCGCGTTCAAGGAGGTCGAGGAGCAGCACGGCCCCGTCGAGGTCCTCGTCGCGAACGCCGGCATCACCAAGGACCAGCTCCTGATGCGCATGAGCGAGGACGACTTCGCCTCCGTCGTCGACACCAACCTCACCGGCGCCTTCCGCGTCACCAAGCGCGCCTCGCGCGGCATGCTCCGCGCGAAGAAGGGCCGCGTGGTGTTCATCTCCTCCGCCGTCGCCCTGCGCGGTGAGAGCGGCCAGGCCAACTACGCCGCCTCCAAGGCCGGCCTCGTCGGCTTCGCCCGCTCCATGGCCCGCGAACTCGGCTCCCGCGGCATCACCTTCAACGTGGTGGCCCCCGGCCTCACCGAGACGTCCATGAGCCAGGCGCTCAGCGACGAGCAGCTCGAGAACCTCAAGACCCAGATCCCCCTCGGCCGGCTCGCCCGCCCCGAGGAGATCGCCGCGACCGTGGCCTTCCTCGCCTCCGAGCACGCCGCCTACATCACCGGCGCCGTGGTGCCCGTCGACGGCGGCGCCGGCATGGGCCACTGACCTCTGCGACCGCCCGCAACCCTGGAGTCCGATGAACGCATGACCTGACAGCGGGCAGTCCCCCGTGGGCTGCCCCGCGGCAACAGGCCCCCGGTGTGTCCAGCACCTCGGCCCCGCCGCATCTCTGCCACCACCCGGCGAGTGTCCAGCCCGCCTGGTGAAGAACCCGGTCCGCAGACCGGGCAACACCGCCCCTGCCAGGGCGGATCACTTGGTTCCCGAAGAACCCGGCCCCACCGAAGAGGGGCTCACGCATGCCCGAAAGGAGGGCGTGCCCTGCCCATGATGCAGCATGCCCGCGCGCCGGTCCACGCCACCGCCGCCCCACCGCGCCCAACGCACGGACAACACCGAATATCCCCGAACAACCGATTCATTCCGGTCTGCGAGCATGCGGACCAGGAGATCGGCACGACCGCGTCCCGACGTACCCGGCGCGGCGACTTCCTGCGCGCCGCCACCTGGGCCATCACCCAGCGCCTGCACCCCAAGGCCGGCGACACCACGCTGCGCGTCGCGCGTGACCTCGCCGCGCGCCTGAACGCCGACGGACACGTCGCCTACTGCCGCGACACCATGTTCAAGCGCCTCGGCATCAGCCGCCGCACCCTGGAGCGGCACATCGCCGTCCTGCGCGAGCTCGGCCTCCTCGTCTGGGCGCTCCACGGAACCCGGACCAACACCCGCCCCGCCGGAAGCGGCGAGTGGGCCGGCACCGCCACCATCTACGCCGCCGTCGTCCCGCGCGCCTGGGACGACGCCCTCGGCCACCGTGTGAGCGGCCACGGCTACCACGCACGGCACATCGGATTCACCGAGCACGGACGCCAACTGGCCATCGCCGACGCCCGCCGCCGCACCCGCCCTTCCCACCGCCGTGACACCCCTTCCTGTAAGACCAACCACCCACGTCCTAAAGCTGAGATGGGAGGGAAGAAGAACAACACCAGCGCACCCCGCGGCGCGCGGCCGCGCTCCCGACGCAGGCACGAGGTTCCGGAGCCCTACCGGGCCGGCACCCAGCAGGCCGCCCACGCCGTCTCGGTCGCCGCCTGGATACGCCCCCGGGTGCCCTGGACGCAGGGCGAGGGCCTGCGCCGCCTCGCCTTCGCTCTGCGGCCCTGGATCGCCACCGGCCTGTCCGCCGCCGACATCGCCGCCGACCTGTCGGTCTGGCGCGTGCCTCGGCGGCCGGCCTCCCCGGCCAGCGTGATCATGGCCCGCTGGAGCGAGCGCGCCGACCAGGAACAGCCAGTCCTGACGCACGGCCCGCGCGAGGAACCGGCCGACGCTGTCCCGCCCAACACGGCCTTCCTGGAGGCCATGGACACGGTGCGCACCCGCCTGCACAGCCTCTGCCCACCCGCCGAGCCGGAACCCGATCCGCCCGGCTTCGTCATCCGCGACCGGATTCTTGCCTCGTTCGCGGCGGCGGACCGGGCCCGCCACGCGCGCACCGCCGAGCAGTGCCTCACCTTCGCCGAGTGGGAGGCCGTCTGCGACGCCCGGGAACGAGCCCCCTGGTGACCCCGCGCCGGCCCAGCCCCCGCACGAACGGAACGCACCAGGCCACGGCACCGACGGCGAAGCTCTCGAGCCGGAACACGGCTCCCCTCTCCTGTTCAGGACGCCGTCGCCGGCGCGGCCTCGGGCTGGTTGTCCTCGGCGGCCGCCCCCTGCGCCTCGCTGCCGGCGCCGCGCCGGCGCGTACGGATGACCGCCCGCACCGACCGGAACAGGGCACGGACCAGCCGCCACAAGCCGACCGCGCCGCAGCCGACCGCCGCTGCGCTGGTGCCCAGGCGCGCAACGGTCGCCAGCCATCCCGGCAGATGCAGGTAGCCCAGCGTCAGCGATGTGCCGATCAAGCTCAGGCTGAGCACCATGAGGACACTGCTGTGCCCGATCACCCCCCAGGTGCGCTTCAGTTCGGCGTAGGCGTCCGGATGGGCCTCCCGCCACAGGACAGGCCGGTCCAGCTCGTGCTCACTCATCGCTTTCTCCATTCGTCGCGTGCTGCGTTCCCTCGTCGGCGCCGCCCAGGACCTCCCGGGCGTGGCGCAGTCCCTGCCCCAGCTCCTCCAGCTCCAGCCGCACCTCGTCCAGCAGCTCCCGTGACAGCAGCCCTTCCGGCAGCGCCGGCCGGGCCGGCGACGCGGGCGCGCGGTCGTCACGGATCGCCGACTCCACCGCCTCCTCCTGCCGCTCGACCTCGACGGCCTGGTCGACCAGGAGCGCGAGCGACTGCTCATAGCCGAACAGGAGTTCGCGGGCTTCCACGTCGTCCGCCGCCAGCGGGACCAGCCCGGCCGCGTCCCACACCAGCCGCGGCAGCACCGCCGCCGCGCGCGTCACCTCGTAGCGCTCGCTGCGCTCGGCGAGCATGCGCAGGCGCTGCTCGGCGGCCAGCAGCCGGAAGAAGACCGCGGCGTACGCCTCGCCCGTCTCCACCACGCGCACGCGGCGCCGGGTGAGGTGCCGGACGGCCGCCGGCAGTCCGGCAGCCGCGAGCAGGCCGGCCACGAGCAGACCGGAGGCCGCCGGCAGTACGGACGTCGCGGGGCCCAGGGCGGCGAAGGCGGTCACGGCGAACAGCGCGGTCCGGCCGACCGGGAGGGGACGAGGAAGCTCCAGGCCTCCCAGCGTCCAGATGTACAGGGGAGGGCGACGCCCCCAGACCGTCCGGCACACCCAGCGTCCCACCGGGTGCTGCCCCGGATCCAAGATGCCTGCCTCGCGCAGCACGCCCGCAGGGTGCGGCCTGAAGATGTCCCAGCGCAGCCACCCGCCCCGGGTCCGCTCCCGTATCAGCAGCAGTGCCTGCATGGCGGACCGCTCGCTGGCCGGGGCCGCGAGCCGGCCGGCCAGCTCGGCGTGCACGGCGTGATGGAGCCGGGCGGCTTCCCGGACAGCGTGGGTCCACCGGTCCGGGTCCGCGCCGAAGGGCAGCGGCTGTGCGGGCGGCCTCATCGCCGGGCCGCCTCGGCCGGGCAGGAGTCCAGCGCGGTGCGCAGGGCCGCCTTCTCCGCCGGCGTGACCGACAGGCGGTACTTGGTCTTCACGCGGACCTGAGCGGTCGCGTACCAGCAGTGGGCCTCGGCCCGCGGGGGCATCCACACCGAGGCGTCCTTGGCGCCCTTCGCGGCGTTCGTCGGACCGTCGGCAGCAACCAAATTGGCCGGGTCGTTCGCGTAGTTCAGCCTCTGCGCGGCGGTCAGCTCCCGGGCCCCCGAGCGCCACCCGAGGGCCAAGGGGACGACGTGGTCGATCTGCACTGCCATGGACGTGCCAGGTCCGCGTTTGAAGTCGATCGTCCGGCCCGTGTACCGGTCGTGGAGGACGCCGGAGAGGACGGTGCAGCCGTCCTCGGCCCGAACGACGTCGTCCAGGTCGCGGGCCAGGACGTCCTGACGCGTCGGACAGGAATTCCCTGACATCTCGACCGTGCCCGCATCGCTCCACGCCGGTCCGAAGGCGTCGCGGCTGTAGCCGGCGAGGGAGGTCTGTGCCCGGACCGTCAGGTTGTTCAGCTGGGCCAGCACGGGCGCGCCCCCGGCCGCGGCCGGACCACGAGCGGGGGCGGCATCGGCGGTGGAGCCGGGGGCGGTGAGGGGTCCGCAGGCGGAGGCGGCGAGCGCGCCGGCGAGCACGAGGCCGGCGGCCAGGAGGCGAGGGGCCATGTAAGGGAGTCCTGTTCGGGTCGGAGAAGGCACCGTTCACCTGCTACAGGTGTGGCGGACGCCGCCGGTGTGACACTCCGCCCGAACTTTTATGGGCTCCTTCAGCCGAGCGTGCCGTCGAAGGTGACCTTGGAGCCGCCCGCGTCGACTGCCTCGACCGTCACCGGGCCGCCGACGGCCGCCTCCGGAACACGGAAGGAGACGCTCTGCGTAGCGGTGCGGTACGGGGCGATCGCGGCGTCGCGGTACCCGTACACCGGGCGGACGGTAGCGGCCAGGTGCAGGTCCTGGCCGGTCAGGATCCGCACGGTGGTGCCCAGGCCGGGCATCGGGTCGCCGGAGCGGTTGACCACGCTGAGCTCCAGGCTCCCGGTGCGCGAGGCGCCCTCGCCGCTCACCGTCACCTTGCCCACGCGCACCTGGCCGTTCCACTGCCCAAGCGGCGTGACCGACTGCCCGGTCGGCGCGCCCTGCGGCGCCCGGGTGTCCGGGGATGCGGCGGTGCCTGGAAGGGCGCCTTCGAAGAAGAGCAGCTCCGGCTCGGCCAGGCCCTCCTCGGTCGCTTCCACGGTCACGGTGACTGGCAGGCCCTGGGCCTGATCGGGAAGCACCAGCTTCAGGTCCCGGTCGACGGATCCGTTGGGTCGGACCTGCTGCGGTTCGTCCTTGGCGGAGGACGTGCTGCTGTCGGCGGCTTCGGTAGCCGTGTGCCCGAGAGCTCCGTAGCGGGCGGTGACGGCGGTCCGCGGCGCGGTCGCGACCTGCGCCCGCTGGTTGGCCACGGTCACCCGCGCCGTGTACGCGCTCGAGCCGGCCGGCACGCCGGGCACGGCCCCGGCCGGCAGTCGCTCGACGCCCTGCAGCGTTACCGTCCATGCGCCGTCGCCGACCGGGAGCGCGGTTCCCGGCTTCACGATCCCGTGCGGCAGCACCGTGGAGGACGAAGGCCGGGCCGCTGGGGCGCTGGTTGTCGGTTTGCCGTCGGCCTGGGGATCGCTGTCGGAGCCGGCGCAGCCGGAGATCAGCAGCGCCCCGGCCACGAGCACGGTCGGAAGGGTGTGGCGCAGGCGCACGGACATGGTTCCCCCTGTGTCAGGTACCGGATCTCGGTCGAGGGGGATCATGCCAAAACGCGTCCGGCCGGGGCCGGACGCGTTGGTGAGGGGTGTCTGATTCGGGCCACCCGCAGCCTGTGCGGGCTGCGGGCTACAGCGTGATGGGGATGGGGACCAGGAAGTACTCGGTGTCGCCGACGCGGACGCGCAGCGGGTGTCCGGGTGTCAGGTTGAGCAGCCGATGGTGCACGGTCGCCGGGGAGTTGCGCACGGACAGGGCGGGCTCCAGCGCGGCACGGACGGCGGCGCGGGAGGTGTCGGACAGCGGGTTGCGCTCGGCGATCTCCGCGCATTCGTCGAGCTGGGCGTCGGTCAGGTCGGGTCCGAGGCCCTTGCGGAGGGCTTCGACGGCGACGGCCGGGGCCAGAACTGCCCGGTTGTGGTCGCGGCATACGTGGCCGGGCGTGCCGTGGGGCTGGAAGTGACGGGCGGTGCCGATGGAGGTCATGGGGGCTCCTGAGTGGGGTGGGCGGTGTCAGTGCTCGCGGATCGTCGCGGTCTCGGCGACGGTCAGGACGTGCGCGGGGAGGGTCGGGCGGCCTTCGGTCATCGCCCGGTACATGCGGTGCACTCCGTCGATCAGCAGGCGAGCCGGGCCGCTGTCGAACTCCAGGGTGGCGATGATCACCGGCTGTTCGAGGTCGGTGTGCATGGCGTGCTCGGCGCTGAAGTGGGACTGGTCCGGGCCGAAGATCGGGCACCAGGAGAGGCCGTCGTAGTCCGGCCTGAGCAGGCTCAAGTGGTAGGCGGCCGACCAGTCGGCTACGAAGGTCTGCTCGGTGGGCCGGGGGTGCTCCTCCAGGAGGCGCATGGCCCGATCGATGTCGAACACCCACTTTCCGTACTTGAACAACTGGCGGGACGGGATGGTCACGGTTCCTCGCTGACGGGTCGGGGATCGGGGCATGGGAGGGGCCAGCCTGCGGTGGCTGACGGTCACGGGGGCCGGTCGGTCGCCGCCCCGGAGCGAGCCCGGGGCGGCGAGAGCCGGGTCAGCGCGGGCCGAGCGGGATGACCAGGACGCCGACGTGAGGCAGGTTCATCTCGGCCAGCAGCCGGGCGGCCCTGCCACCGGGGCTGTTCGAATCGCTGGGGTCCAGGCGTATGGCGCCCCGGTGGGGGCCGCGCGCGGGGGTGAGGTACACCGTGTTCTCCGGTGCGTTGCGCTCGAAGACGCTGACGGTGGCGTAGTCGAACCCTCCGAGGTTCGGGTACCGCTCGGCGACGGCCGCAGACATGGCGGAGACGAGTTCGGGGCTCGGCGAGGCGACCGAAAGGGGGAGGGGGGCGCGGCGCGGCCGGAAGCGCAGAGCTAGGGCGCGGATCAGGACGCTGAGGACGCCGAGGCCGAAGCCGAGGGCGAGAGAGGCTGGCTGGATCAAGGTGGGCTCCCTGGGATTGCGGATGCTGGCGGAGCGGGGGTTCTAGGCGTCGGCCGTGGTCACGGCGGCGTGGACGAGGCGGGCGAGTCCCCGGCGCCGCTGGCGCTTGGTCAGCCCCTGGACGCTTCCGGCGTTCTCGTGTCCGGCGGCGGCGGTCAGGCCGGACACGAGGGCGTGGATCAGTTCCTTGCCCTCGTCGTCGGGCGTGGTCGTCTGGGTGGTGGCCGCCGTCAGGGCGCGGACGACGGGCCGGGTGGCCGCGAAGTACGCCTTGACGAAGCGGGGGTCCCGCTCGGCGGCGACGGCGGTCAGCACGCGCATGACCGGGAGGTGGTCGCTCCAGCCGTCGAGTACGGCGTCGACGAGCCGGGCGGCGCCGGGCAGTCCGTCCGAGGACCAGGAGCCGTCCTCGAAGGCGTCGAGCGCCGCGTTCGTCTCCTCGACCAGGAACCGGGACGCTTCGAGGACGACGCCCTCGACGTCGGGGAAGTACTGGTAGAACGTCGCGGGCGACGTGCCCACCGCCCGGGCGATGTCCAGGACCTTGATGTCGCGGTAGGACCGGGTGGCGAGGAGTTCGAGCGTCGCGTCCATCAGGTTCTGGCGGGTCCGAAGTCCGCGTTCGGTGGGTACGCGGCGGTCGGGGGTGCGGGTCACGACAGAGGTGGGCACAGTCGTCTCCTGAGCTGGAGGAAGGGAAGGGGAGTGGTCGAGGTCTGGGGCGCCGGTGGACGCCGGACCCGACGTGCAATCACATTACATATTGGAACACGAATACGCAACGCCCTTGGTGTGGATGTCTCAGTAGTCCCCGCCCTCGACCTGTGCTCGCGCGGCCGTGGCGGCCGCGTCCCCGGACTCGGCGCGGAAGGTGTCGATCCACCGGGTGAAGTCGGTCTCGTCGCCGCCCAGTTCGACAGCGGCAGCGGCGTGCTCGCCCGGAATGACACCGGCGACCAGCAGCGCGTCGGCTCGGTCGTACCGCAGACCGAAGACCGTGAACACCTCTCCCGTGCCGGGCGGCTCGACCTGCGCAGGGGGGCCGTCCGGGTCCAGGCCGAGGCCGGCGAACATCTCCTCCACGGCGCCGGCCAGCTCCGCAGCCTCCGGCCGGTGCCCGGGACCGGACTCACGCAGGGAGCACCACACGCGGAACAGGGACGCGACGGCCGAGCCGCTCGTGGTGGCGGGGTCGAAGTGCAACATGACGGTCTCTCCCAAGACTTGAGGGGAAGGGCGTGCCGGGTGATCGCCCGGCACGGTGCGGCAGGGGGAGTTGTCACACCTCGGGCTGCGGCGCCTTCGGGGCTCGGGCGGACATGCGGTGCGTAAGGGCATGCGCGCCGGCGAACGCCGCCCCTGCGCCAAGGGCCAGGTAGTCCGCTGCCCGTCCGCGCAGGACGAGTGCGTCACCATGGCCGAGCAGCAACACGGCGCAGACGGCGAAGGCTCCGGCCACCAGGGCGGCGTCCAGACCGGCCGCGGCAGCACCCCACCCCCAGTGGGCGCGAGCCGGGGCGGTTTTGCGCTCGTCCCGCCTGCGCAGGGCGGCGCAGGCCCGGCTCCGGGCGAGCCGGCGCGTTTCGACGACAAGGACAGCGAGGGGCACGACGAACAGCCACATGACGGGCTGCTCCAGCAGGATGCCGCAGCCGGCGAGCAGCGCGACCAGGCCGTAGACGGTGTGCAGCGGCTGGCAGCGGCGGTGCTGGTGCGTACGGGGGCGGAGGTCTTCGGACATGGCTCTCCTCGGTTGAAGGTGATCGGGAGTTCGGCCCTGTGAATGGGCCACGGGGTGCTCTGGCCGGGCAGGCAGGGCCTGCCCGGCCAGAAGATGGACGACTACGCGTCTGCGGTGCGCTGGGACTTCGCCGAGGGGCGGACCCGGGCGCGGCGCAGCCGGTCTGACCACGGCGCGTCGGCGGGCCCCACGGGGTGCTCGGGGATGGTGATCTCGTAGTGCGGGCAGCTACCTTCCTTGGCCGTCTCCAGGGCGGCGTGCCGGTGCGGATTCGGGCACTGCTGGCGCTCGTGCTCACCCCTCCAGTAGCGGACCGTCAGCGTGTGGCCGGACCCGCTCTCGCGGTGATGGCTGGGCCGCTGCTCCTGGAAACGCTCGCCCGCGTCCGGGTCGACCCACCAGTTCTCGACCTGGCCGGAGTCGGAGATGCCCCGCCGCCGCTCGGCCTCGCGCTTGCTGGGCTTGAGCTGGTGGACCTGGTGGGAGAGGACCCGCACCGTGGTCCGCTTGTGCTGGGTCAGCAGCTCCCACAGGGCGCGAACGTGGCGCGTCATCAGCTCCTGGCAGCCCTGGCGCGCCGAGCCGCTGCGGTACCGCTCGGGGTTGTCCGGGTCGCGCAGCCGGGCCTCCGGCTCCAGGACCTCGCCGGGGCGCGCCATCAGGGTGTCGTACGGCGAGAACGGCAGCTTCAGCAGCGACTCGTCACACGTCAGCGGAGTGACCCATGTCCAGGGGACGTCATCGTGCGGGGGCTCCACCGGCTCCAGGTACCGGTCGGGCCGGAGAAGGAACCAGCCCTCTTCCGTCCGGGGCGACCACGGGCCCCATACGTAGCCGACGACGCGTCGGCCGTTGGGAAGGTCCAGGGGGACGTCGAGGAACAGCATCCCGCGCGAGGCGGGGAGGTGGGCAGGATCGAACGGGGTCGTGGCCTTGGCCGCCCGCCGCACCACGCGGCGTAGTGCCATCTGGCCGAGGGAGTCGCCGATCTGGAAGAGACGGGCGGAGCGCGCCCGGTCGGCTTCCTGCCGCAGCTGCAAGGCGACGGCCGTTTCCAGGCCGTCCGGGTGGCCGTAGGGCGCCAGCCGTTCAGCGTCCCGGCGGTACGCCTTCGCCTTCATCAGGGCGAAGTCGAGGCTCTGGGTGTGGGCATCCACGTACCGGCGGCGCCAGATACGGATGCGGTGCTCGTCGGGGGTGCCCCAAGCGATGGTGTCCGAGCCGGTGAGGGCCCCGCCCGGGACCGTGCCCGTCTCCGGGCGAAGCCCCAGTGCCTGGAACCGGCGGACTTCGGCATCGGCGTCGTTCACGACGCCGTCCGTTGTGTCCATGACCGGCCGGTGGTGCTTGTCGTCCGGGTCGAGGGCCCACTCCAAACCCGCGAGCTGTGCCATGGCCGCCCGTACGGTCTCCGGCTCCGTGGACCTGACGAAGTCGGCGAGGAGCCTTTGGACCGTGCTGGCGTATGCGTCGGCCGCCGCGAACCGCAGTACGCGCTTGAGGAACGCCCCGCCCGGGCCGTGCTGAGTACTGGACAGCGCCAGCAGCTCGTCGGCCACCCGCTGCTCGCTCAGCGCCGCGTTCGCCAGGTGGTCGTACATCTGGCGGAAGACGGCCATCTCCTCATCCGCGCCGAGGATGCGGTCGATGGCGTCATGGACACGCCCGAACTTCGCCGGTGAGGTCTCGCGGCCCTCCGGCGCCCGGAGCAGCTGGTCCGCAGCGGCGTGGAGCTCGCGGTAGAGCCGCAGTTGGAGCTCCGTGAGGATGAGGAGATCGTCTCCACCGACGGGGGCCCGCTTGGCTGCCGCAGTGACGCCCGCCAGCAACTCGGAGTCGGATACGTCGGACAGATGGAAATTCATGTCATCCCTACCTGGATACAGGGGACTTGGGGAAATTCGCGGGTGCTGTGCACTAGGCGATGAGATGACAATACATATTGAACATAGAATACGCAACATCATGGATAAGGGAACGGCGCGTTCCTTCAGGGCCGGTGGCGGGGGGGGCCCCCCCCCCGCCCCCCCCCACCCCCCCCCCCCCCCCGGCCCGGGGGGGGGGGGCCCACCCGGGGGGGGTTTAAG